>NZ_NHPJ01000008.1 GCF_002252985.1 Halorubrum halodurans
CCCGCGATCCGGTCGGCGAGGCCCGGCTCCGCCCGTTCGACGGCCGCGCGCATCGAGGCGTCCTCGCGCTCGCCGTTCCGCCCCGGCTCCGCGTCCGGGCGGACGAGCAGGAACCGCCAGTCGTCGGGGACCGCGTGGCGCGCGGCGACCGGCGGGACGGTCCACTCCCCGTCGGCCGGCCGGTCGGTCGTGAACCGCGCGGTCGGGTGGCCCGCGTCGAGGACGAACCCCCCCGCCTCGAAGGCCGCGACGCCGATCCCGGATCGACCGCCCCGGCCCAGCGCGGGAGCGCGCTCGCGGACCGCCGGCTCCCGGCCGTGCGCCCGCGCGACCGCCGTGAGCGTCGTCGCGGCCAGCTGCGTGCCGCTTCCCAGCCCCGCGTGTCGCGGGAGCGACGCCCGGACCGTGACGGCCGCGCCCGGCACGTCGAGCAGGTCGACGGCGGTCGCGGCGTACCCGCGGGCGTCGGCGCGGACCTCGTCGTGGACGTCGGGGCGGCCCGCGGTCGCTCCCGACTCGCCGGCATCGGCGAGCGCGTCCGCCTCCACGGCCGCCGTCACCGACTCCGCGGGAACCGCCTCGACGGTCACCCGCGGCTCCGCGAGCGCCAGCCCGAGCGCGCCGTAGAGACGCTCGTGGGAGAGGCTGAGGTTACAGAACCCGAAGTGGAGCCGCGCGCCGGCGCTCGCGAGTGCCATCGTCGTCCCCGCGTTCGCCCCGGACGCATAAAAGGGACCGAGACCGGGGCGAAAACCGCCTCCCCGGCCGCTCGGCGCGGTCCGGTCCCGCCGGCCGGCTACTCCTCCCAGTCCGGGTTCGGTCGCGGGGGCGCGAACACGTCGAACCCCTCGACCGGCACCTCGCCCTCGTTGACCGCCGCGTGCGGCTCCCCGCCGGGGATCGCGAACGTGTCGCCCGCGTGGACCGTCCGCTCCTCGCCGTCGACGACGAAGGTGAGCGCGCCGGCCGTGACCGTCCCGACCTGCTCGTGCGGGTGGTCGTGTTCGGGGACCTCCGCGCCCGGCTCGATGTAGAACCGCTGGATGCTCGCCTCGTCGCCCGCGGCCCCCTGGGTGAGGTGGACGCCGGGGACCGCCTCCGTCGCCTCGACCTCGTCGTCGGATACGATGTCCATACGACCCACCGCGACGCGGCGTCACTTAAACACGCGGGGCGGACGGGGAGCCATCCGCCGGACCCCCGAAGGAAGCCGGCGAGGCCACGCGCTCACGGGAACGGGTGGTACTCCCGGTCGAGCGTCGGCTCGAACCCCATCGATCGGGGGACCTCGCGGGCGCGCTCGCCGAAGAACGGGTCGCCGGTGAAGAGCGGCTGCGCGCCGGGAACGAGGACGCGAACGGCCTCGAAGCCGAGCGCGGCCACGTCGCGGGTCGTCGTGCGCGCGACGACGGGGTCGAGCCCGACCGACCGGACCCGGTCGACGACCGTCTCGAGTTCGGCGGTGCCGCCGTCCCCGCTGCGGGAGTCGGACTCGCCGTCCGCCTCGCCGCCGAAGCCGGGCGCGTCGAGGGTCGCGGCCGGAACCGTCGCGTCGGGGTCGAAGAACTCGCGCGTCGCGTCCGGGAGGTCGGCGTGGCGGCCGATCGCGGCACCCTGCTCGCCGGCGGTCTCTCTCCCCATCGACCGGAGCTCCGTCCAGTTCTGGAGCGCCTCCGCGAGCGCGTTCCGGGCCGCGGCGGCCGGGTCGAGGTCCGCGCCCGACCCCGCGGCGAAGCGGGGCCAGTCGCCGTCGCGGTGGACGGCGGCGGCGACGACCGGCACGTCGACGTCGGTCGTGACGAGCAGCGTCGAGACCGACAGCGATTCGGCACGGGCGCGCTTCTCGAGCCGATCGACCACCGGATCGTCGAGGTCGAGCCCGAGCGGCTCCGTCGTCGAGTACCACGTGGTCATGGTGGCGTCGCGCTCGATCGTCTCGTACAGCCCCGACAGCGCGGCCTCCGCGCCGGTGTTGCCGAGACCGAGCCCGGTCGTGATCGCGGGACGGTACCGAGGCTCCGGCGGCGGGAAGTGGACGAACTCCGCGGGGAGGCTGACGACCGTCTCGGCATCCGGCGACGGATCGCCGTTCCGCGGCGGCGATCCCGCCGGACCCGTCGTCCCGACCAGCCGCTCGCCCGTGGTCCACGCGAGCTCGTCTCCCGGCGCGTACGCCGCGGCGTCGTCCGGGCGGACGAACGCGTCCGGCGCCACCGGGTTCGGCACGTCGGCCTCGGTCGCGGTCGTGAACGACGACTCCCGGTAGACGCCCGCGGCGTAGCGCTCGAGCCCCTCGCCGAGCGCCTTCATGAACGCGGCGTCCCAGTCGTCGTCGGCCCCGGCGGCGAACTCCGCGGCGCGGACGTCCGAGAACCGCGTCGTGTCGGCGACGTGCGAGACGTAGTACGGCACCGGGAACGACTCGCGTTCGCCGACCTCGGAGACGAGCCCGACCCGGTCGTCGACGCCCCGCTCCGCGCGCTCCAGCGCCGCCGAGATCGACCGGCGCTCGCCCTCGAGCGGGAGCGCCGGGGCGGGGTCGGAGCCGCAGCCGCAGCCGGGGACCGGGAGCAGCGTTCGCGTCGGACCGGGGACCTCCCGGACCGTGTCGCCCACGGGATCGCCGGCGAGCAGCCGGATCGCCGTCCGGCCGGCGACCGCCCCGGCGTATCGGACGGCGGAGCGCGTCCCCCGCGGCGCGTCCGCCGCCTCGGCGCCGCCGCTCGCGACCCGCCCTCCGAGACAGTCGTAACACGCGTCCTCGAGGACCGTCACCGCGGCGTCGACGTCCGCGAGCGGGGTCCCGCCGACCCCGCCGACCTCGACGGCGATCCAGCGGTCGAGCAGGTCGTTCGCGGCGTCGAACGTCGCCGATCCGGTCGTGTCGACGACGACGGCGAGGTCGAACCCGTCGAGCAGCGACGGCTCGACCGGCATCACGTTCACGTCGACGTCGCCGAGCGCGGCCGAGACGGCCTCGACCGCGGGACCGTCGCCGACCAGTCCGATGTCCATGCCGCGGTCGACGGGGAGGAGGGAAAAAAAGGGGACGGGGGCGGCGGGCCACGGGAGCGGTCGACGCCGACCGCGACGAGGGGGCGACCGCGGCTACGCGAGCAGGTCGGCGGCGGCGTCGGCGAACGCCGCGGCGTCGACGCCGACCAGCCGGTCGTCGCCGAGCTTGAGCCGGAGTCGCGGGCGCCCCACGTCGATCGGGACCTTCTCGGTGTCGATGACCCCGACGTCCTCGAGCCGGGTCTTCGTCCGGGAGAACGTCGCCTTCGAGGCGATCCCCACGTCCTCGCCCCACTTCGAGATGTCGTACAGCAGGACGTCGTTGCGCGCGGCGACGAGGAGCGAGACCGTCACCTCGTCGAGTCCGTCGTCGCCGCGCGCGCTCTCCAAGGACGCGAGCACCGCGTCGAAGTCGTCGCGGACGTCCTCGCCGATGTCGGCCGCCATCGTCTCGCGAACGCGGCTGATCGACGGCGTGCGGAGCGCGTACTCCTCTGCGTCCGCGAACGCGTCGCGGTGCGTCCCGAAGACCTCGGAGACGAACGCCTCCTCCGTCGTCGAGAGGGCGGCGACGCGCTCGCCGGCGTTCACGAGCGCGACGACCTTCGACTCCGAGACGAACAGCGCGTTGTCCGCGTCCTCGGGGAGGACGCGAAGCGTCAACGCCCCGGACTCGAGGAGGTCCGCGGCCTTCGAGGCGACGAGGAAGTCGTCCATGACGTCCTTCAGCACGCGCTCGTCGGCGAGCATCGACATCGCCGGGAGGTCGTCGCGATCGACGGCGGCGTCGACGAGCGAGACGATCGTCGACGCCGGCGGATCGATCACGAACAGCTCCTCGTCGGAGCCGGCGAACGCCGCCTCGAGGACCTCCTCCACCCCGGATTCCAATAAATTCGACACCATCTATCTCCTCGTATACAATTCGGATATCTATTTAATATTAACGGGATTATGGGAGCGAACAACGTCGTTTGGGGACGTCTACCGGACGAAATCGGCCGATCAGGCGATCCGGCCGCTGCTCCCCGTTCCGCCCGCGACGGACAGGCTTAATGTGCCGTCGGCCGCGACGAGGGGTATGGACAACGAGAACCTCCGGGCGGTCGACCCGGCGGTGGCGGACGCGCTGGCCGGCGAGCGGACGAGACAGGAGGAGACGCTCGCGATGATCGCGAGCGAGAACCACGTCAGCGAGGCCGTCCTGGAGGCCCAGGGCAGCGTGCTCACGAACAAGTACGCCGAGGGCTACCCCGGCGCGCGCTACTACGCCGGCTGCGAGTACGCCGACGAGGTCGAGGAGCTCGCGATCGAGCGGGCGACGGAGCTGTGGGGCGCCGACCACGTCAACGTCCAGCCGCACTCGGGGACGCAGGCGAACCAGGCGGTCTACTACTCGGTGCTCGAACCGGGCGATAGGATCCTCTCGCTCGACCTGAACCACGGCGGCCACCTCTCACACGGCCACCCGGCGAACTTCACCGGACAGATCTACGACGTCGAACAGTACGAGGTCGACCCCGAGACCGGCTACATCGACTACGAGGGGCTGCGAGAGACGGCCGAAGAATTCGACCCCGACATCGTCGTCTCCGGCTACTCCGCGTACCCGCGGACGGTCGACTGGGAGGCGATCCAGGCGGCCGCCGACGCGGCCGACGCCTACCACCTCGCCGACATCGCCCACATCACCGGGCTCGTCGCCGCCGGCGTCCACCCCTCGCCGGTCGGGATCGCCGACTTCGTCACCGGCTCGACGCACAAGACGATCCGCGCCGGCCGCGGCGGGATCGTGATGTGTGACGAGGAGTTCGCCGACGACGTCGACAAGGCCGTCTTCCCCGGCGGGCAGGGCGGCCCCCTGATGCACAACGTCGCCGGGAAGGCCGTCGGGTTCAAGGAGGCGCTCAAGCCCGAGTTCGAGGAGTACGCGCAACAAGTCGTCGACAACGCCGAGACCCTCGCGGAGACGCTCCAGGGCCACGGGCTCTCCCTGGTCTCCGGCGGCACCGACAACCACCTCGTGTTGGTCGACCTCCGCGAGTCGCACCCCGACCTCTCGGGCGGCGACGCCGAGGACGCGCTCGCGGCCGCGAACGTCGTGCTCAACGGGAACACCGTCCCCGGCGAGACGCGCTCCCCGTTCGATCCCTCCGGGATCCGCGCCGGCACCGCCGGGCTCACGACCCGCGGGTTCGACGCGGACGCGATGGCGGAGGTCGGCGACCTCATCTACCGCGTGATCGACGACGCCGACAGCGAGGACGTGATCTACGAGGTCGGCGAGCGCGTCGTCGAGCTCTGCCGGGAGTACCCGCTGTACGACTGAGCCGGCGGTCGGCCGGGGACGCCCCCGGCCGGATCGCGGTTCCGTCCCCCCGGCGCGGATCCGTACGTACAAAGTAGGGGCGGGTCCGACGGGGTCGTATGGACGACCAGTCGTTTCTGGCTCGGCGTCTCGACCGCGCGGCCGCGCCGCTCGCGGTCGGCGACGTCCTCGTGGTGATGGCGTTCCTGACCGTCGGAACGCTCAGTCACACGTCGACGGACTTCCTCGCGAGCAACCCGACGTACCTGCTCGGCGTGTGGGCCCCGTTCCTGATCGGGTGGGTTCTCCTCGCGCCGCTGGTCGGCGCGTACTCGGCCGGCGCGGCGGAGACGGCGAAGTCGTCGGTCCCGCTCGTCGTGCGTTCGTGGGTCCCCGCGGCCGCCGTCGGGTTCGCCCTCCGGGCGTTCGTCTTCCGCGGCGGTGCCGCCCTCGCGTTCGTCGTCGTCATCCTCGTGACCGGCGCGGTCGCGCTCGGCGGCTGGCGCGCGCTCTACTTCCGGTTGCGGTAGTCGGATCCTCCGCCGCGTTCGACCGCTCCGTGCTCCTTATAACCGCCTCCCTCGAACGCGCACCGTGGACCTCCACGTCCGGTACGAGGGCGACGACGACCCCGACAAGTGTACGGCCCGGAAGCTCTCGCGGTTCGACCTCGCGGAACTCCACCGCTCGGACCGCGCCACCCCGTACGGGATCGTTCTCAACCCGCACGCCGAGCGCGCGCTCTCGCCCGCGGACGCCGATCTCGCCCGCGAGGAGGCGCTCGTCGCGCTCGACTGCTCGTGGGAGTCGGCCGGCGAGAAGCGGTTCACGCTCCCCGGCGAGCACCGCGCGCTGCCGTACCTCGTCGCCGCGAACCCCGTGAACTTCGGCCGCCCGATGCGGCTCACGACCGTCGAGGCGTTCGCGGCCGCCCTCTCGATCCTCGGCGAGCCGGGCCACGCGGAGCGGGTCATGGCGAAGTTCACCTGGGGGGAGACGTTCCTCGAACTGAACGAGGAGCCGCTGCGGCGGTACGCCGACTGTGCGGACTCGAGCGAGGTCGTCGCGATCCAGCGGGAGTACCTCGACCGGGAGTGAGACGGAGATGCGCCCGGTTTCGTCCGACGGTGCGACGAGAGACACGGCCACGGAGGACGTCCCCACCCGGCACGCCGCCGTGTTTGCCAGTCAACCGCCGTGTCGCCGGGTAGCGTCAAGCCGGCCCGGTATCGGCGGGGTTTTTCCTCGCCGCCACGCAGGGTCGTGTATGGAGCTGTTCGCCGTCCCGGACCTCCCGGAGATCCGGGAGGGAGACGACCTCGCTGCCATGATCGGCGAGCGCGTCGACCTCCGCGCCGACGACGTGGTCGTCGTGGCCAGCACCGTCGTCTCCAAGGCCGAGGGACGCACGTTCGACCTCGCCGACTTCCCGGCGAGCCCGCGTGCCGCCGAGATCGCCGACCGGCTCTCCGAGATCGCCGGCGAGGAGAAGGACCCCCGGTTCGCGCAGGCCGTCCTCGAGGAGTCGACGGAGCTGATCATGGAGGCCCCCTTCCTGCTCACGGCGACCCGCTTCGGGCACATCGGCGTCAACGCCGGGATCGACCGGTCGAACGTTCCCGGCGGCGACCTGCTGTTGCTCCCGAGGCGCCCCTCCGAGAGCGCGGCGCGGATCCGCGAGGGGCTCGCGGCCGACCGCGTGGTCGTCAGCGACACGTGCGGCCGGCCGTTCCGCCACGGCCAGCGCGGCGTCGCGATCGGCTGGGCCGGCATGCCGGCGAGCCGCGACTGGCGCGGCGAGCGCGACCGCGACGGCCGCGAGATGGGCGTCACCGTCCAGAACGTGATCGACGAGCTGGCGAGCGCCGCGAACCTCGTCGCCGGCGAGGGCGACGGGGGAACCCCGGTCGTCGTCGTCCGCGACTGGGCGTTCGGCGACCACGACGGCTCGGACAGCCACTTCCGCGAGGTCGAGGGCGACTTCGTCCGGCAGGCGCTCCGCGGCTGGAACTACGAGGCGTAGCCACACGACACCACCAATGCTCGGCATCGAACTCACCCCCGAACACGACCCGCACCGCATCGTCGACCTCGGCGTCCGCGCCGAGGCGGCCGGCTACGACGCCGTCTACTCGACGTGTCACTACAACAACCGCGACCCGTGGGCGGTCCTCTCGCGGCTCGCGGCCGCCACGGAGTCGGTCCGGCTCGGCCCCGGCGTCGCCAACCCCTACGAGACCCATCCCGTCACCCTCGCCTCGAGGGTCGCCACCCTCGACGAGCTCTCCGAGGGCCGCGCCGTCTTCGGGCTCGGCCCCGGCGACCCCTCGACGCTGCGGAACCTCGGGCTCGCCGACGAGCGGGGGCTCCGCCCGGTCTTGGAGGCGTTCAAGACCGCGCAACGACTGTGGGCCGGCGAGCGCGTCGACCACGACGGGACCTTCGACGCGGACGACGCGGGACTCAACTACGAGCCCCCGCAGGGGGCGTCGATCCCGGTTCACGTCGGCGGCGAGGGGCCGCACATGTGCCGGATGGCGGCGAAACACGCCGACGGCCTGCTGTACAACGGATCGCACCCCAAGGACCTCGCGTGGGCCCGCGAGCAGGTCGCCGACGGCCTCGCGGACCGCCCCGACTCGCGGGGCGAGTTCGACCTCGTCGCCTACGCCGCGGTGTCGGTCGCCGAGGACGCCGAGGCCGCCCGCGAGGCCGCGCGCCCCCCCGTGGCGTTCATCGCCGGCGGCGCGGCCCCGCCCGTGTTGGAGCGCCACGGGATCGACCCCGACGCCGCCGCGGCCGTCGGCGAGCGCGTCTCCGCCGGCGACTTCTCCGCCGCCTTCGAGCGGGTGACGCCCGACATGATCGACGCGTTCTGTATGGCGGGCACGCCGGAGGCGGTCCGCGGGCGCGCGAGAGCCGTGGCCGAGCACGCCGACGGGCTGGTCGTCGGGTCGCCGCTCGGCCCGGATCTCGAGGCCGGCGTCGACCTCGCGGCCGAGGCGCTCGACGGGCTCTTCGAACCGCCGTCCGGTTCCCACGGGTCGGGGATCGAGAATCGGACCTGATAACCTCGGGATGAGGTTCATTACCCGGTTCCGTCGAACGTCGCGTATGTCGACCACACGACGGCGACCGACCGGACTCCGGGAGCGGTACGAGTCGCTTCTCTGGGGAACGATGGACCTGCTGGGGATCTCCGAGTCGATCGAGCGAAAGGTCGTCGCCGCCGTCGGGATCCAGTTCCTCGTCACCGTCGGGATCTTCCTCGCGCCGTTCCTGTTCGCCGGCACGCTCTGGTACGTCGTCTCGGGCGTCCTGTTTCTCGGCGCGATCGTGGCGATCTACAACACCCTCCTCATCGTGCGACGGGACTTCGTCGCGCCGATCCGGGCGTTGGAGGCCGGCGCGGACGCGATCGCGGCCGGGAACGTCGACGCGGAGGGGCCGGCGGCCGTCGGGGGCGGCCGGGCCGGCGAGACCGACGGGGGCGGCCGGGCCGGCGAGACCGACGGGGGCGCCGGAGCCGGCCTCCCCGGCGGCGACCAGTCGGACGAGATCGGCAACCTCGTGGGCTCGTTCACCGAGGTGCGGCGCTACCTCGGCACCGTCTCGGCGCAGGCGGAGGCGCTCGCCGCGCAGACGTTCGACGACCCCGCGCTCGAGGCGGACGTGCCCGGCGCCTTCGGCGAGTCGCTGTCGGAGATGGCCGCGAACCTCGAGGCGTACACGACGGAGCTCGAGTCGCTCGTCGACGCCTTCGGCGACGCCGCCGAGCGCGCACGGGACGGGGACCTCACGGCGACGATCGACGCCGAGGCGCTGGCGACCGACCGGGATCGGTACGCCGAACTCGTCGGGAACTACAACCGGCTCGTCGCCACGCTCGGCGGGACCGTGCGCGACGTCCGGGCGTTCACCGACGACGTCGCGGCCACGAGCGACGACGTCCGGACGGGCATGGACGAGGTCGACGACGCGAGCGCGTCGGTCGCCCGCTCGGTTCAGGAGATCTCGGACGGCGCGGCCGCACAGACGGACCAGCTGGAGGCGGTCTCCGGCGAGATGAGCACCCTGTCGGCGACCGTCGAGGAGATCGCGGCGTCGGCCGACGACGCGGCCGCGACCGCCCGGAGCGCGGCCGACCGCGGCCGCGCCGGTCGCGAGGAGGCGGCGGAGGCGATCGCGGAGCTGGAGACGCTCGAGAGGCGCATCTCGGCGGTGTCCGCCGCGGTGGCGGACCTCGTCGACCGGATCGGCGAGATCGACGAGATCGCCTCCGTGATCGACGGGATCGCCGAGGAGACGAACCTGCTCGCGCTCAACGCCTCGATCGAGGCCGCTCGGGCGAGCGGTTCCGGGGACGGGTTCGCGGTCGTCGCCGACGAGGTGAAGTCGCTCGCGGAGGAGACCCGCGAGGAGGCGGCCGAGATCTCCGGGCGGATCGAGGAGGTCCAGGCGGCCTCGTCGGCGACCGCCGGCGACGTGGAGGCGATGGAGTCGCAGGTGGCCGAGAGCGTCGACACCATCGAGTCCACCCTCCGCGAGTTCGAGGAGGTCGTCGAGGACGTGACGACGGTCGACGAGACGGTCCAGGAGATCAGCGACGCGACGGACGACCAGGCCCGGACGACACAGGAGGTCGTGGACATGGTCGACGACATCGCGGCGGTCAGCGGCGGGACCGCGACGGAGGCGGAGACCGTCGCGGCGGCGGCGGAAGAACAGACGGCGACGGTCTCCGAGGTGACCCGCCGCGTCCACGCGCTCGCCGACCAGTCGGCGGCGCTGTCGGCGACGCTCGACGGGTTCGCGGTTCCGGCGTCGGCCGCGTCGGCCGCGACTGACGAGCGCGTGAGAGACGGGAAGAGCGGGAGGAACGGCGAGCGCGGGAGAGACGACGAGCGCGTGAGAGACGGGAAGAACGGGAGGGACGACGAGCGCGGGAGAGACGACGAGCGCGTGAGAGACGGGAAGAACGGGAGGGACGACGAGCGCGTGAGGGACGGAGACTCGGTGAGCGACGACGGGGCGCGGACGGGGGCGACGACCGAACCGGCGGCGGCACGGTCGAGCCCGAGCGACGACTGACCGGAGCCGACGTCGGAGGTCCGAGCGTGGTCCCGACGCCGCGTTCCCGCGGGCCGTCCTCCGCGACGCCTAGTCGCTTCGGCCGCGGCCGCCGAGCGAGGGGAGCTTCACGCCGATCTCGCCGAGGAGCGCCCCGACCGCCGCGTAGCCGAGCACGGCCACGGAGCCGACGATCAACACCTGTCCGACGACGACGAGAAGCGCCGAGAGCGGGTCGCCGGCGCCGAGTATCAGGTCGTTCACGAAGACGTCGACGAAGCGGCCGACGTCGCCGATCAGCCGGGAGACGAAGTCGATGAGCGCGATCACGTACCGATCTTGGGCAGGGGGGTACTTGGGGTTTTAGTTCGCGGGCCGCCCCCGCACGGACCGCCCGCGGTTCACCGAACCGAACGCCTTACACCCGGCCGACCCTGACTGGTTCGACATGAACACGGTGCTGTGGGTCCTGACGGGGGTCCTCGCGTACACGGCGGCCATGACGTGGCTCCGGAACCGCGGGGTCCTCCCTGACTCCGTGCGGGTCTCGGGGCCGCTCACGACCCTTCACACCCGTCGCGGTCGGGCGTTCCTCGAGCGACTGGCCGGGCCACGACGGTTCTGGCGCGCGGTCGCGAACCTCGGGCTCGGCGGCGCGCTCGTCGCGATGGTCGGCTCGTTCGTTCTCATCGTCTCCTCCGGCATGTCGGCGCTGTCGGCCACGCAGCCGTCCGCGATCCAACAGCCCCAGAACTTCCTCATCATCCCCGGCGTCAACGAGTTCCTCCCGCTGTCGGTGGCGCCCGAGATCGTCGGCGGGCTCGCGATCGCGATGGTCGTCCACGAGGGGGCACACGGCCTGATGTGTCGGGTCGAGGACATCGAGATCGACTCCATGGGGATCGTCTTCCTCGCGCTCCTTCCGGTGGGCGCGTTCGTCGAGCCGGACGACGAGGCGACGCGGGAGGCCTCACGCGGCGCGCGCGCCCGGATGTTTGCCGCCGGCGTCACCGCGAACGTGGTCCTCACGGTCGTCGTCTTCGCGCTGCTCTTCGGTCCCGTCGTCGGCGCGATGGGCGTCGCCCCCGGCTACGCGGTCGGCGAGGTGACGCCGGAGTCGCCGGCGGCCGGCGCGGACCTGGCGCGGGGCGACCGGATCGTCGAGGTCGCCGGCGAGCCGGTCGCGGACGCCGCCGCGTTCGAGGCGGCGCTCGCGGACGCCGACGCGGACGTCTCGCTGCTCGTCGACGACGGCGAGACGGAACGGCGGGTCACGGTCGAGCGGGAGCTCCAGGCGATCGGCTCCGCCGGCGGCAACCCCTTCGGCGTCACGGTGGCGGGGGACCCGACCGTCGTCGCCGCGGTGAACGGCGAGCCGGTGCGGACCGAGAGCGCGTTCCTCGCCGCGGTCGGCGACGACGAGCGGGCGACGGTGGCGCTGGAGGGGGCCGACGGCGGCAACGCCACGGAGGCCGAGGTCCCGATCGGTGCGTACGTCGTCGGCGTCCAGGAGGACGGCCCGATCCACGACGCGGGCGCGGCGGTCGGCGAGCCGCTCACGATCGTGGAGATCGACGGCGACCGGATCCGCGACGACGACGCGCTCGCGGCGACGCTCCGGGAACGCGCGCCCGGCACCACGGTCGAGGTGATCGCGTACACCGCCGCGGACGAGCGCGTCGCCTACGACGTCGAGCTCGATCCCCACCCGAACCGCGAGGGCGGGTTCATCGGCGTGAGCGTCTTCCCCGGCACGAGCGGGCTCGCGCTCGACGACGTCGGCGTCTCCGCGTACCCCGCCGGCGCGTACCTCGAACTGCTCGGCGGCGACGGCGGCGACGGCGCGCTCGACGGCGTCGCGCTCGGCGGGCTCGTGGACTCCGCGCTCGGGCTCGTCTTCGTCACGCTGATCCTCCCGCTCGGCAGCCTCTTCGGGCTCCCGTTCAACTTCGCCGGGTTCGCCGGCGGGATCACCAACTTCTACGTCCTCGAGGGGGGGCTCGCGTTCCTCGGCGGCGGCGCGTTCCTGGTGGCGAACCTGCTGTTCTGGACCGGGTGGATCAACATCCAGCTCGCGCTGTTCAACTGCCTGCCGGCGTTCCCGCTCGACGGCGGCCGGATCCTCCGGATGGTCGCCGAGGCGGTCGTGAGCCGGCTCCCGATCGGCGACCGGCACGCGGCCGTCCGGACGATCACGGTCTCCTCCGGGCTGGTCATGCTCTTCGGGCTGGTGGCGATGGTGTTCGGCAACCGGATCCTCTCGGCGCTCGGGCTGATCTGAGCGGCCGCCGGGGGCGCCCGACCCGGTTCGCCGTCCGCCGCCGCCCCGTCGACAGCAACGCCGGCCGCAGGGGAAACCGGTTTCTCCGCGGGGGGACACGGTGGGGTATGAGCCACTCGCGAACCGTCGAGATCGAGGGACACATCATCGACAGCGGGACGATGCAGCGGTGTTTCGGCGCGGTGATGGACCTCGACGGGTCCTTCGACGTCGAGCAGTTCGACGTGGGGACCCACGAGGAGGCAGAGTCGTACTGTCGGATGCGCGTCTCCGCCGACGACGAGGGGACGCTCCAGGCGATCCTCCACGAGCTCCACCAGAACGGCGCGGTGTTGGAGGACCCCTCCGACGTGACGCTCGTGGCCGCCCCCGACGACAAGGTCGTCCCGCCCGACTTCTACTCGACGACGAACCACCCGACCGAGGTACGCTACGAGGGCGAGTGGATCGACGTCGACAGGATCGAGATGGACTGCGCGCTGATCGTCGACCCCGACGGCCCCGACGGGGAGCCGCGGGCGTACACGAAGGTGCTCAACGCGGTCGAGGAGGGCGACCTCGTCGCGACCGACGAGTCGGGGATCCGCGTCAACCCGCCCGAGCGCCCCCGCGGCTCCGGCGGCGCGTTCGGCTTCATGCAGGGCGGCGTCTCCTCGGAGCGCCCCTCGGAGTCGACGATCCGCGAGGTGGCCGCGGAGCTGCGCGACGTGAAGGCCGCGGGCGGGAACGTGATGGTCGTCGCCGGACCCGCGGTGATCCACTCCGGCGCGGGCGACGCGCTCGCGGAGCTCGTCGACGCCGGCTACGTCGACTCGCTGTCGGCGGGCAACGGCTTCGCGACCCACGACCTCGAGCGCTCCCTGTACGGCACCTCGCTCGGGATGGACGTCGAGACGCTCGAGCACCCGCGGAAGGGACACAAACACCACATCTGGACCATCTCCGAGATCATCCGGGCCGGCGGGATCGAGGCCGCGGTCGAGGAGGGTATCGTCACGGAGGGCGTGATGTACGAGTGCGTGCGAAACGACGTCGACACCGTGCTCGCGGGGTCGGTCCGCGACGACGGCCCGCTGCCCGACACGATCACGGACGCGGTGGAGGCGCAGGACGCGATCCGCGACCAGGCCCACGACGCCGACATCGTGTTGATGCTCGCCACCCTGCTTCACTCCGTCGCGGTCGGGAACTGCCTCCCGTCGACGACGAAGACGGTCTGCGTCGACATCAATCCCGCCACGGTCACCCAGCTGCTCGACCGCGGCTCCGCGCAGGCGGTCGGCATGGTCACCGACATCGGCACCTTCGTGCCCACGCTCGCGGAGTTCGTGCTGGAGGGCGACGACGCGGCGGTCGCGGAGGCGGGTGAGAGCGCGTGAGCGTCTCGCTCCGTCCCTACGACGCGACGACCGACGCCGACGAACTCTACGACCTGAAGCTCGCCTTCGAGCGCGGGCTCGGCGAGAACACCGGCGGCGACGGGAAGGCGGCGACCTACGCGGGCAAGCTCACCGACGACTACCGCGAGTCGTGGCTCGCGTGGGTCGACCGCTGCGTCGCCGACGACCCCCGCTGCGTGACCGTCGCGGTCGACGAGGCGGCGGGGAATGGCGACGACGCTGACGCTGACCTCGTCGGCTACGTCTTCTGTCTCCCCGAGCAGCTGGCGTTCATTTGGGACGCGGCCGTGATAAACGAACTTTACCTCGCGCCCGACCACCGGGGGAGCGGGGTCGCCGACGAGCTCATGGACGCCGCGGTCGACCTCGCCGCCGACCAGGACCTTCCGCTCGACCGGATCGTGCTCGACGTCGACGCCGCGAACGAGCGCGCGCAGGCCTTCTACGCGCGCCACGGCTTCGAGCACTGGGGCGAGATGGTCGCGCGCCCGGTCGGCGACGGGGACGACCGATCGCCGCCGTCCGAAGGCTATTGACTCGCGACCGAGAAGGACCGGCGTGACCGACACCACGCGCGAGTGGATCCTGGCCGAACGGCCCCGCGGCGAACCGGACCTCGACTGCTTCGACCTCCGGGAGCGCGACCGGCCGGAGCCGGACCCCGGCGAGCTCCTCGTCCGCGTCCGCTACCTCTCCGTCGACCCGTACATGCGCGGCCGGATGCGCGACGCCGAGTCGTACGCGGAGCCGTGGGCCGTCGGCGACGCGCTGAAGGGCGGCGTCGTCGGCGAGGTCGTCGAGAGCGCCGCCGACCGCTACGCCCCCGGCGACCTCGTCACCGGCAACGGGTCGTGGGCCGACCACGCGCTGCTCGACGCCGACGAGGTCGCGCCCGTCGACCCGGCGGTGGCCGACCCGCCGGCGTACCTGGGAGTCCTGGGAATGCCCGGCCGAACCGCGTACTTCGGCCTGCTCGAGGTCGGCGAGCCGAAGCCGGGCGACACGGTCGTCGTCTCCGGCGCGGCGGGCGCGGTCGGCTCCGTCGTGGGCCAGATCGCGAGGCTGAACGGCTGTCGCGTCGTCGGCTTCGCGGGCACCGACGAGAAGACGGCGTGGCTCACGGAGGACCTCGGCTTCGACGCCGCGATCAACTATCGCACGACCGACGACTACGGCGCGGCGCTCGCCGAGGCCGCCCCCGACGGCGTGGACGTCTACTTCGACAACGTCGGCGGGCCGATCACGGACGCCGTGTTCGGGGAACTGAACCTCGACGCGCGGGTGGCCGTCTGCGGTCAGATCGCCCACTACAACGACGAGGAGACGCCGACCGGCCCGCGGAAGCTCCCGCTCCTCATCGCCCCGCGAGCGAGGGTCCAGGGACTCCTCGTGAGCGACTACGCGAGCCGGTTCGGGGAGGCCGCCGAGCGGCTCGCTGGCTGGGTCGCCGACGGCGAGATCGAACACCGAGAGACCGTCGTCGAGGGGCTGGAGAACGCGCCCGACGCCTTCCTCGGGCTCTTCTCCGGCGACAACGTCGGCAAGCAGGTCGTGCGGGTGTCGTCGCCGGAGTGAGATCGGCGGAAGGCGTTCGCCGCCGGAAGGTCGCACCGAGTCGTCGGCGACTGCGAGGCGTGTCGCTGGCAGGTGACTCAAGCGGGCGTTTGACCGTACCGTAGGGACTTATCGGGGAGTCCGGTACACACGCGTATGAAACGCCGAGCGGTTCTGGCGGCCGTCGGGACCACGGCTCTCTCGACCGCCGGGTGCCTCCGGGTGCCGGGCCGTGACGGACGTTCGGATTCGTGTGCCGACGGCACTCACTTCTCCTTACAGCGGGTGACGGCGTCTCACGGTCGAAACGAGTTCGCTACCTACATCGAATCGCTATCGTACGCCACGCGGACCCTCGTGATCCGCGCACTCGAGTCGGAGACCGGTGTGGCTACCTCTCGGAGCTATTACTCGCTACACCCGCCGAAGGAGTACGTCGTCACGGAGTCGACGGACTTCTACCGGGTCGAAGCGACCGATCTCGACGCGACGGAGACGACGGGGTACGCGTACGCGGTCGACCTCGACGTCGACGGCTCGTCGCTCCCTGACGACGCCCGCGTCCACGCGCTTCCCGACCTCCCGGCTCACGACCGCGAATCGCTCCTCGGTGCCGTCGGGGATCCGCACCTCCTCCACGCGCCGCATTATTCGTTCTCGCCCGTGTTCGCGTACGAACACGAGGGGCTGCGGGACCGCTCGATGTTCGTCCCCGAGACGGACGGCCGCCATCTCCGCTGGAACGACGTGCTGTTACGACTGGTCTTCGACGAGCGACGAACGGTCGAGATCACGAGCACGACCGTCTCTACGGAACTCGTGGCCGAATCGCCGGAGGCGTTTTTCAGCCACGTCCGCGGGGAACGCGGTACCGTCCTCGACCCGCTCACGGACCGCCAGCGGGACGTGGTCGCTCAAGCGATCGAGGGGACGTACACGGAGTGTCGACCGTACTCGGACGCGTTCGGTGGTCTCCGCGGTCAACTCTCCGATGAGGGCGGGAGACACCACGCCCTTGCTCGGTACGACGGCGACTGGTACTTCGTCCACCTGTCTCGATGACCCGACCCGTCCTCGCACCGACTGGCGCCCCGTACTCGACGGGCCCGTCGGAACCCATCTACCGGGCGGTTCGGTACGGCCGATCCAACCGGGAGCGCCCGACCGCCCGACGGGCTCACCGCGCCGGCGACGACGGACGGTCGAACCCGTCCGCCGGATGCGTTCTCACGCCGCGATCCCCCACAGTCCGACCGCGACGAACAGGACGCTCACGAGGAACGGGAAGACGGCTCGTCGGAGCCGCGAGAGCGCCAATCCGCGGACCGACCGGTCCGTGATCACGAGGTCGCCCGCGAGCGCGGCGCGTCCTCCCTCCTCGCGCTCGACCGTCCCGGCGACGAGGTACGTCTCACCGGGGCTGATCCGCCGTTCGACGTATCGTCGAGTGCCGAAGAGGGGGATCGCCGCGATCCAGCCGGCGACGGGATCGAGTCCCTCGCGTGCGTCGACGAACCGCCGGATCCGGTCCGGCGGCGCCTCGGTCGCGCCGACGCGGACGACGGTCGACGCCGTGTCGAGCGCGAACCGCCGCGACGACGGGCGGACGGCGAGGCTCCGGTCCGACCCGTCGGGACCCTCCAGGGCGAACCCGACGGTCGCGACCCCGTCGTCGAGGTGGGCGTCGAGCCACGGGATCCCGACCGCGAACGGCTGGCGCTCCGTGACCTCGAACTCGAAGCCGAGGCAGTCGGACCCGGAGAATGGGGCCGAGAGCGTCTCTCCCGCGGCGCTCGCGGTTCCGCGGACCGCGAGGAACGCCCCGTCGTCGGCGTCGGCCGCGGTCTCGGGCGTTTCGACCGCCGCCCGAAGCAGCCGCGGAAGGACCGCGAGCGGCCGGAGCCCGTACCACGCCATCGCGAGGCCGAGCCCGACGAAGAGGGCCCCGAGGAGGGTCAGATACATCGGTGGAGAACGGGCGAGATCAAGCGACTGGTCGAGGGCGCGCGTGCGGACGAGGCGGTCGTGAAGGCGATCGCGTCGGTCGTGGAGGGGGTCACGTCGCACGGTTCGGAGGGGTGGCTCATAAAGGTCCACGACGTCGCGAGCAGTCCCTCGCCCCCGGAACTATGGCGTCCGGCTCCGTCGACGGTCCATGGGACACGTGAACGAGGCGGATCTGGAGTGGACCGAGACCGACCGCGGCGAGGCGCGATTCAAACGCAAGCAGCTCGGCGAGGCGGCCGGCGGCGACGCGCTCGGGTGTAGCCTGTACGAGTTGCCGCCGGGTCACAAGTCGTGGCCGTTCCACTACCACGCCGCGAACGAGGAGGCGATCTACGTCCTCGCGGGCACCGGCGCGATCCGGCTGGCGACGGGGGAGGACGACCCCGCCGACGAGACCCGTCCGCTCGAGCCGGGCGCGTACGTCGCGCTTCCCGCCGACGCGTCGGGCGGCCACCGGGTGATCAACGACTCCGGAGAGCCCCTCCGCTACCTCGCGATCTCGACGATGGTCGAGCCCGACGTCACGGTCTACCCCGACTCGGGGACGTTCGGCGTGTTCGTCGGATCCCCGCCGGGCGGACGGGAGGAGCGCTCGCTGGAGGGGTACTACGACGCCGACGCGGACGTCGGCTACTGGGACGGGGAGTAGCCGTCGCCGAAGCCGTCGCCGGGGCCATCACCGAAACCGTCGCCGGAGCCGCCGGTCGTCCTCGGCTCGCGGAGTCACGGCACGGGAACGCCCGACAGGAGTTATGTGGGTCGCGCCGGAACCGTCGGATATGCGATACCTCGTAGCCACCGACGGATCCACCCTGGGGGACGAAGCGGTCCGGTACGCCGCGCGCCAGGCGGTCGCGTTCGACGCCACGCTCGTGATCGCCCACGTGTTGACGCCGGATTCGGAACTGATCGACGGCACGCTCGTCCTCCCCGGCGAGGAGGCGGCCGTCGAGGAGGGCGAGCGCGTCCTCGAGAACGCGCGGTCGGTCGCGGTCGACGTCGCCGACGAGGAGGCCGACGCCGGGATCGACGTCGAGACGCAGCTGCTCACCGGGCGCCCGGCGGACGCGATCACGGAGTTCGCGGGCGAGACCGCCGCCGACGCGATCTACGTCGGCCACCGCGGGCTCTCCGAGGAGCGCGAACAGGTCGTCGGCAGCGTCGCGAAGAGCGTCGTCGACAAGGCGGTCGTCCCGGTGACGGTCATCCGGTGACGGACATCCGGTGACGGTCATTCGGGGGCAGTGCCGGCGACGGCCGCCAGTCGGCTTTCGCACGGTGACCGATCGGGCGGTCGCCGGCCGACCGACGTTCGGCCGCTCCACCGGCACCCGACCGTCGACAGGCTTTAGTCTCCGGCGGTAGTAATGTACAGTATGGACAAGAACGTCGGCACGATGGACAAGCGCGTCAGGACGGCGGTCGGCGCGGTGCTGGGAACCGCGTCGCTCGCGACGATGGCCGGAGCCCTGCCGCTTCCCGCGATCGCGTCGCCCGTCCTCGGCGTCCTCTCGATCGTCATGCTCGCCACCGCCGCGACGGGGATCTGCGGGTTGTACTCGCTGCTCGGGATCGACACCTGCTCGGTCTCGCCCGGCAACTCGCGGTAGTCGGTCCTCGCGGTTTCCGTCGCCGGGGACGTCGTCGATCTACTCCCAGGCGTCCGGTCCGAAGTCCGGGTGAACCCGGCGGTCGTACCGCTCGATCCCGTCGATCCGCTCGATCTCCTCGTCCGACAGCTCGAGGGTCCGGCTCGCCCAGTTGTCGGCGATGTGGTCCTCGCTCGTCGCCTTCGGGATCGCCGTCACGCCCTTCTCTCGGAGCCACGCCAGGCTGACCTGTGCCGCGCTCGCGTCGTGGTCGGCCGCGATCGCGGCGATCACGTCGTCGTCGAACACTGCGCCGCGCGCGAGCGGCGAGTAGCCGACGATCTCGTAGCCGTGGTCCGCGGCGTGCTCGCGGAGTTCCGTCTGTGTACAGAACGGGTGCGTCTCGACCTGGTTCGCGAACACCGGCGCGTCGAGGACGTCCATGGCCCGCTCGACGTGGTCGGGCTCGAAGTTCGAGACGCCCACGCGCTCGGTCAGCCCGCGGTCGCGGAGCTCGTCGAACGCCGGCAGCGTCTCCTCGGGGTCGTACGCGCCGGCCGGCCAGTGGACGTACAGCAGGTCGACGGCGTCGACGCCGAGCCGCTCCAGGCTCTCCTCCGCCGTCTCGATGACGTCATCGTACGCGAGGTTCGAGGTCCACACCTTGGTGGCGAGGAAGACGTCCTCGCGGTCGACGTCGGCTCTCGCGATCCCGTCGCCGACGGCCGCCTCGTTGCCGTACACCTGTGCGGTGTCGACGTGGCGGTATCCCGCCTCGAGCGCGGTCGCCACGCTCTCCGCGCACTGTTCCGGGTTCTCGTTCTCCCAGGTGCCGAGTCCGAGGACCGGCATCCCGTTCGCTCGGGCCACGTCGTCGGCCGACTGCTCCGAAGAAGGCATGGATCGAGGTGGACGCTCGAGCGACTAATGGGTTCGGAAACCGCCCCGAGGCTCGAACCCGGCGACCGCCCCGGTCCGCGGCGTCAGCCCGCGATCTCGACGTCCTCCGGGACGAACGGCTCGAGGTCCAACCGCTCTATCGTGGCCGCCTCGGGGACGCCAGCCTCGGTCCAGCCGCGGATGTCGTAGTACTCCTCGAGCATCGTCTCGAACTCCGCCTCGGTGACCCGGTTGCCGTCGGCGGGGCCGCCCGACTCCAGCGGCTCGGTCAGCCGCTCGGGGAGGCTGTCGTCCGCCCGTTCGAACCCCTCGCGCAGGTTGAAGAGGCGGGTCATCGTCCACGCCCGCTCGCCGACCGTCTCGAGGTCGTCGACGGTCAGGTCGTAGCCGAGCTCCCGGAGCCACTCGGCGACGCGCTCGTAGTTGTACGCGGTGAAGTCGCACGCGACCATGCTGAACGACAGCGCGCCCTCGTTCTGCTCGTCGACGACGGCCGCCGCGTGCCCCTCGGTGTCGAACGGGTCGCGCTCGCCGCCCAGCGCGTCCGACCCGATCGGGAAGGCGCGCTGGTGACACGCGCCGCGGTCCGAGGTCGCGTACGCGAGCGCCATGCTGAGCGAGGCGCGCGGGTCGTACGCCGGCAGCTCCATCCCCTTCACCTCGACCGCGGCCTCGCGAGCCTCGGGGGCGTCCGGACAGAGTTCTTCTGCCGCGCCGACGGTCCCCTCCGCGAGCGCGTCGCCGATCCCCTCGCGGTGAGCGACCCGATCGACCACCTCCGCCGCCGTCTCGGCGTCGCCGAACTCGATGTCGAAGTCGACGAGTCCCCGCTCGCTCGTCTCCATCAGCCACGAGACGACGTTCCCCAGCGTGATCGTGTCCATCCCGAGCCGGTCGGCGCGGTCCGCGAGCTCCGTCACGCCCGTCACGTCGGTCACGTCCGTGTTCGCGCCCATCATCCCGATCGTCTCGTACTCCGGGCCCCACGCGACGCTGGCGTCCGGGAACGCCCCGTCGACGTCGGTGTCGGAGAAGTCGGTCACGTGGCCGCAGGCGACCGGACAGTTGTAACAGGAGTCCGGCCGTCTGTGTCCCGGCTCGAAGGCGTCGATGTTGAGCGTCTCGACGTCGGCTATCGTCCCCTCCGTCCAGTTGTGCGAGGGGAGCGCGCCGACCTCCTGGGTCCAGTCGACGATGAGCTGCGTGCCGCCCTCGCGCGCCCACTCGACCTCCGCGTCGTTGCCGAGCCGTCGCATGTGGTCGATCCGGAGCTCCTGGAGCGCGCCGTCGTCCGGCTTCGTCCCGCTGGCGACCACCGCCTTGAGGTTCTTGCTGCCCATCACCGCGCCGACGCCGCCGCGCCCCGCGTGGTGGGAGGCCTCGTCGCTCGAGATCGTCGCGAACCTCACCTCGTTTTCCCCCGCGGGGCCGATCGCGGCGACCTTGGTGTCGCGGTCGGGGAACTCCCGCGCGGTCTCGCGGGCGTCGTGGCTCCCCCACAGGTGGTCGGCGTCCTCGATCGAGACCTCGCCGTCGTCGACGCGGAGCAGGACCGGCTCGTCGGCGCTGCCCTCGAAGACGACGCCGAGGTAGCTCGGCATCGCGAACCGGAACATCGAGGGGAAGTGGCCGCCGGAGTACGAGTCGACGAACGCCCCCGTCAGCGGCGACTTGGTCACCACGCCGTATCGCGAGGTGCCGGGCGCGTGTCCCGTGAGCGGGCCGAACATGAAGAAGAGGGGGTTCTCCGGGGCAAGCGGGTCCGTTCCGGGCGGCAGCTCGTCGAGGAGCATCGCGGCCCCGAGCCCCTTCCCGGAGACGAACGCGTTGCGGTACGCCTCCGGGATCTCCTCGGTCTCGACGGTTCGTTCCGAGAGGTTCACCCGGAGGAGGTGACGCATCTCGCTCGGTACGCTGCCGGTCGCGGCCCCGTCCGTCGTGGTTGCCATCGACCCGATATCATCCCGGTCCTACAAAAACGTGTGCCGCCCGCCGGACCGGGCCAGACCGGACCGGACGCCGGCACGCTCCCTGAGGGCCGTTCTCATGGCGGTGAGCGTCACGAATCACAAAGCCCTTTTCGCTCGCACGCCACCTCCGGGGTAATGAGCGACTTCCCCGAGGCGGTCGACGTCGACTACGCGGACGGCGAGGGCGAGGAGCCCGGCGACTACCCGTCGCTCCAGCACAAGATCGAGAAGGCGATCGAGGTCACCCGCCGCGGCCTCGAGCAGTACGACAACCCCGCCGTGATGTGGACCGGCGGGAAGGACTCGACGCTCACGCTGTACTTCATCAACGAGGTGGCAGAGCAGTTCGGCTACGAGAAGCCGACCGCGGTGTTCATCGACCACTTCCAGCACTTCGACGAGATCACGGACTTCGTCGAGCACTGGGCCGACGAGTGGGGGATCGACCTCGTGTACGCCCGCAACGACGACGTGGGCGCGTACGTCGACGAGCACGGGCTCGAGCCGGGCGACGACGTCCCCGTCTCGGCGCTCTCCGAGCACAACCAGCACCACGTCCGGGAGATCCTCGAGTACGAGGAGGACACGTTCCCGTTCCTCCTGGACACCTACGTGGGCAACCACCTGCTGAAGACGGTCGCGCTCAACGACGCCTTGGAGGAACACGACATCGACGGCGTCATCTCGGGCGTGCGCTGGGACGAACAGGAGGCGCGCGCGGACGAGACGTTCTTCTCGCCGCGTCACGACCCGGACATCTACCCGCCGCACGACCGGATCCAGCCCATCCTCCAGTTCGACGAGCGCGACGTGTGGGACGCGTTCTGGCAGGTCGTCGTCCCGGAGACGGTCGAGGGCTTCCCCGAGGAGGGGTACGTCCCCGAGTCCGCCGATGACCTCCCCGAGGGCGTCGAGCAGTCGGACGTGCCGATCTCGCCGAAGTACTTCGCCGGGTTCCGCTCGCTCGGCAGCGAGGTCAGCACGGAGAAGACGACCGGCGAGCCCGCCTGGCTCCAGGACCTCGAGAACACCACCGAGCGCGCCGGCCGCGCCCAGGACAAGGAGGACCTGATGGAGCGGCTCCGCGACCTCGGCTACATGTAGGCCCGCCGGCGGTCGATACCGCCGGACGCCGGATCGACACGGACCGATCGACGAGGCACGCGTCACGGATCGGCACCGACCGTGCCGTCTCCGACGTGTTTTTCCACCGCGAGGGCGACGCTCCGGTAACATGGGCCTGTTCGATCGACTCCGCGGCGACGACGACCCGCGCGTCGTCTTCCTCGGCATCGACGGCGTACCGTACGACCTCGTCGCGGACCACCCCGACGTCTTCGAGAACCTCCACCGCATCGCCGACGAGGGGGCCGGCGGCCGGATCTCCAGCATCGTCCCGCCCGAGTCGAGCGCCTGCTGGCCGAGCCTCACCACGGGCGTCAACCCCGGAAAGACCGGTGTGTACGGCTTTCAGGACCGCGAGGTCGGCTCCGACGAGACGTACGTCCCGATGGGCAAACACGTGCGGGCGACCCGCCTCTGGGACCGCGTGACCGCGGACGGTGGCGACGCGACCGTACTCAACGTCCCCGTGACGTTCCCGCCGCAGGAGGACGTCCAGCGCATGGTCTCCGGCTTCCTCTCGCCCTCGATCGAGGCCGCCGCGAGCGACGCGGAGGTCCGGTCCGTCCTCGAAGCGCACGACTACGCCATCGACGCCGACGCCAAGCTCGGCCACGACGAGGACAAGTCCGCGTTCCTCGAGAACGCCCACGACACCCTCGACGCCCGCTACGAGGTGTTCGACCACTATCTCTCCGCGGACGACTGGGACCTCTTCTTCGGCGTGTTCATGACGACCGACCGAGTGAACCACTTCCTCTTCGGCGACTACGCCAACGACACGGACGACGCCGACGCCTTCCTCGAGTTCTACCGCTCGCTCGACGACTACGTCGGCCGGATATACGACGACCTCCCCGAGGACGTCTCGCTCGTGATCGCCTCCGACCACGGGTTCACGGAGCTGGTCCACGAGGTGAACTGTAACGAGTGGCTTGCCCGCAACGGCTACCTGGACTACGACGGCGACGAGCCCGACGAGCTCGCCGACATCAGCGCCGACACCGAGGTCTTCTCCTTCATCCCCGGTCGGTTCTTCGTCAACCTCGAGGGCCGGGAGCCGGACGGCGCGGTGCCGGACGAGGAGTACGAGGCGGTCCGCGACCGGCTGATCGACGACCTGGAGTCGATGTCCGGCCCCGACGGCTCGCCCGTCTGCGCGCAGATCCACAGGGGAGAGGACGTCTTCGACGGCCCGGCCGACGACATCGCGCCCGACGTGGTCGTCGTCCCCGAGGACGGCTTCGACCTGAAGTCCGGCTTCGGCCGCAAGGAGGCGGTGTTCAGCCAGGGTCCCCGAAACGGGATGCACAAGTTCTCGAACGCGTGTCTGTTCACCGACGACGAACGGGTCGCGATCGACGACGTCGACCTCTTCGATCTGACGCCGACGCTGCTCGAGATGCTCGAGGTCGACGCGGACGCCGCCGAGTTCGACGGGCGGAGCCTCCTGCGGTCGTAGGTCCGTTCGATCTCCCGCGGTCGTAGGTCCGTTCGAAGCGCTCGGGACGCCCGAGACCGCGCCGGCTGTAGAGTTTTGTACCTCTGGGCGGTAGTGCCGTGTATGGCAGAAGACGCCACGGACGACGACGCGAACGACTCGCTCTCGCGGCTGGGCCGGATCGCGCTCGGCCTCGGGCTCGCGCTCCAGGCCTCGGAGGACTTCCGGGACATGGAGGACACCATCGACTACGCCGACTCCGCGGGCGTCCCCGTCCCCGAGGTCGCGGCGCCGCTGGCCTCCGGAACGATGGTCGTCGCCGGGCTAGGGATCGCGCTCTGGCGGCTCCCGCGGGTCGCGACCGGCGCGGCCGCGACCTTCCTCGCGGTCGTCACGGCGACGATGCACGACTTCTGGAACGCCGACGAGGACGACCGGAGCGGCGAGCGGCTGGCGTTCTTCGGGAACCTGGCGATGCTCGGCGGGGTGCTCGTCTTCCTCCGACGGGCGTACCGCTCCGAGTGAGCGGCGGCGTCGTCGAAGCCGGGAGGGTCGACCCGGTCGGACCGTCGGAGTCCGCGGCACGCGTCGCGAGCCCCCGACCCGTCGTCCGCCGCCCGCTCCGTGTCGGCCCGCGCGGATCCGGCGCCGACCCGCGCCGACCGACCCGCGGCGGGGCGGTCGCCGTCGACGCCCTCAGCGGTCCGAGAACCTGTCACGTTCCGCCAGCGCGAGGTCGCCGCCGTAGCGCTCGACGAGGGGCTCCGCCGCCGACCCGAGCGCGCGCATACACGCCGCGGTCGAGACGTACTCCAGCTCCTCCGCGACCGCCCCCCACGGGCGGCCCTGTAACACCTTCCGGACGAGCAGCCGCTCCTCGCGGTCGTCGAGGTCGACGTCGTCGGTCTCCCCGAGCAGCGTCGCGATCGCGAGGTCGCGGAACGCGCCGGGGGCGACGTCGTACATCCCCGGCCCGAACGACGCCGCGACGACCGCGCGCCACTCGTGGGGCGTGAGGTCGACCGCCGCCGCCGCGGGACAGGCCGCGAGCACGCCGCGGACCACGTCGGCGTCGACGTCGCGGTGGGCGTCCGAGAGCGCGTCGCGCTCGCGGTCCCGGAGGGCGCCCGCGTGCCGGTCGAGCAGGGCCTGTCCGGCGTCGCCCACCGGTCGGAGCATGACCGCGGAGTGCTCGCCGGAGGCGTCGTTGCGGGTGGTCGAAAGGTGGACGCTGCGGTAGCCCGCCCGCCGCCAGAACCGGAGGAGCCGCGGGGTCGCGCCGAATCCGACGGAGAAGTAGTCGACGTCGGTCGCGAACTCGTCGTGGAGCCGATCGAGCAGGCGGGAGCCGAGCCCGCGCCCGCGGAGTGCGTGGTGGACCGCGATCCGGACGGTCCGGATCCCGCGGGGCTCGGCGGCGGCCTCGTCGCGGAGCTGGCTCGTGAGCACGTCCGGCACCATGTTGCCGCGGACGCGCTCGCCCTCGTACATCCCGGCGCGCGTCTCCGGGTCGAGCCCGCCCTCGCGGGCGCACAGCGCGACGGCGACGACGCGGTCGTCGACGACGAGCGCCCGCGCGACGAGGTTCGGCGCGTCGAGCAGCCGCGCGAGGTCGTTCGGCTCCGTCCGGTAGTGGGCGGCCACGAGCAGCCCGAACGCCTCGCCGAGCAGGACCTCGTCGTCGAGGAGGTCGGCGGGCGAGAGCGACCGGTACTCGACGTCGTCGACGGTCGTCCCCGCGACCGCCTCCGGAACCGCCGGGCGGGCGTCGAGCAGCAGCGCGCGGGCGACCCACGACTCGACCGGGTCGTCGCGGGCGTACCGGATCGGCTCGTCCAGCCGGACGTCCCGAACCGCGAACTCGCTCCCCGCGAGCCGGTCGCGGAAGCGCACCGAGAAGCCGCGGCCCGCACCCTCGTAGCCGTGGACCGTGGTACAGAACGCGACCGCGGGCGCGGCGAGGAACCGCTCGAGCAGCCGCACCGGGAGCGCGGCCGCCTCGTCGACGACGACGCAGTCGGGGTCGCCGGGGAGGTCGGCCGCGGCCGCCGGCGGGAGGAACCGGACGCGACCGCCGCCGGGCGCGCGGACCGTCCGGTCCTCCTCGGGGTTCCTCCCGCCGGCGCCGTCCCCCTCCGCGTCGACGACCCCGCGGGCGCGGGCGAACACCGCCGCCGCGTTGCGGAAGCCGGGGGCGGTGACGAGCACGTCCCGACCGTCGAGGGCGAGCGCGCCGGCGGCGAGCCCGGCCGCGCTCGACTTCCCCCGTCCCCGGTCGGACTCGACGACGGTCGCCGAGCCCGGCGTCGCCAGCGACTCCAGCGCCCGGACCGCACGCGACTGGTCGGGGGTGAGACACGCGTCGTAGACCGACTCGGGAAACGTCGCGGTCGCGGGACGCCCCGGCGGCGACCGCGGCCGCGCCGCCGGCGGATCGGTGAGTCCGTCGCGTTCGACCGCGACCCCCGTTCCGGCGGACCCACCCTCCGCTCCGTCCAGGTCGACGACCGCGACGCCGGGATGCGTCCGGATCGTCGCGACGACCCGCTCGCGGAACCGCCCCGTCACGTCCCCGAGCGTGAACGGCGGGACCGCGAGCGACTCGTCGAAGCCGTCCCGCCGGTCCGGCCAGTCGTCGAGCGCAGGCGTCACGAGCATCAGGAGCCCGCCGCCGTCGACCGCGCCCGCGGCCCGACCGAGCGCGTTCGGGACGAACCGGTCGTGACAGTCGAGGACGACGACCTCGCGCGTGCGACCGAGCAGGTCGTCCGCGCCGCGGGGGGCGAGCCGCTCGAACCGGAACCCCTCGAGGGTGGAGACGAGCGAGACGTCCCCCTCGTCGGCGTCGACCGCCTCGATCGCGTCGTAGGCGGCGTCGACGCCGCGGTCGCGGTCACCGGCGAGCACGAGGAGCCGCCGCTGGTTCGCCCGCTCGGCCTCGCGTTTCAGGTCCCGTGCCAGTGCCGCGATCATTCGGCGGCCCTACTCGGGCGCGGGGGATGTGTGTTGCCTTCGACGGTCGCGAGCGGGGCGGCGCGGGAGCCGGGCGTCATCGACTCCGTCGAGGCGGGAGGCTTACGACGCCGGGGACCCTCCGTCCGCTCATGCCCACGGTCACGCTCATCGGCTCGCGGCTCGCGGACACGGGCCGCGAGTTCGTCTACGAGGGGGAGTCGCCCGACTGTGCGGGCTGTCCCTACCGGAGCCAGTGTCTCAACCTCTCGGTCGGGACGCGATACCGGGTCACGGACGTGCGCGAGAACGCCCAGACGCTCGACTGCGCCGTTCACGACGCCGGCGTCCGGGCGGTCGAGGTCGAGCCCGCGCCGGTCCCCGCGAACGTTCCCTCGAAGGGGGCGTACGCCGGCAGCCGGGCGTCGCTCGCCGGCCCGTGTCCACACACCGAGTGCCCGAGCCACGAGTACTGCGTCCCCGACGGGGCGGACTTCGACGAGGAGCGCCGGATCGAGCGAGTGCTCGGCGATCCGCCGCACGACTACTGCGCGCTCGACCGGGAGTTGACCCTCGTGGAGTTCAAAGCCGAGGAGGAGTGACCGACGGACCGGCGTGACCGATCCGGTCCGGAGTGACCGAACCGGCCCGGACCTACAGCCCGGCGACCGCCTCGAGCGTGATCCGGATCGCCCGCTCGACGTTGTCTCTCGCCTTCTCGGGGAGCTCGTCGTCGGAGTCGGCACCCTTCTGGGTGCCCGCGACGAGGTTGCCGTCGACGGTACAGATCGCGCCGGCGGCGAGCCCCTTCCGGCGGGCGAGCGAGAACACCGTCGCGGCCTCCATCTCGATCGCGAGCAGGTTCGCGTCCCCCCAGTCGGCGACGTACTCGTCGCTCTCGTTGTAGAAGGCGTCGTCGGAGACGATGGGGCCGACGTGGACTTCCTCGTCGTTCGCCTCCGCGCCGTCGACGAGCGCGGAGAGCACGTCGTAGTCCGGGACTGCGGGGTACTCGACGGCCTCGTAGCGCTTGCTCGTCCCCTCCTCCTTCGCCGCGCCGGTCGCGACGACCATGTCGCCGACCTCCATGTCGGCCTGGAGCGCCCCGCAGGTGCCACAGCGGAGGAACGTCTCGACGCCGACGCGCGAGAGCTCCTCCACCGCGATGGCCGCGGAGGGGCAGCCGATCCCGGTCGAACAGATCGTGAGGTCGACGCCCTCGTAGCTCGCGTTGACGACCTTGTACTCGCGGTTCTCGGCGACCACCTCGCCGTCGTCACACAGGTCGGCGATCCGGTCGACGCGGCCGGGGTCGCCCGGCACGATCGCGGTCTCGTGGACGTCGCCCTCCTCAACCAGCAGGTGCGGCTGTTTCGCCATACGACCGTCTCCAGCGGCCGCGCGCAAAAACGACCCGGTACTCGGCGCGGTTTCCGGGCGGGACCTCACGCCGGGCGTCACCCGCGGTGGACGCGACGGCCGGACCGACGCGCGTCGGCCGCGTTACGCTCCCTCGGTGATGATCCGCGAGAGGCGGTCGCGGTCGACCAGCTCGTCCTCGGTGAACTCCTCCGGGTAGTACCCCTTCGCGTACCGCTCGATCATGAAGAGGTTGTGTAGCGGTCCGGCGTAGATCGGTCCGCCGCGGAACACCCGGTCCTCCTCGACCGCCGTCAGCTGGCTTCCGAGCTCGTGGTCCTTCAGATGCGCGAGCACGGTCTCCTCGAACTCGGCTCGCGTCATGCCCTCCCGGTGGTACCGCAACAGCAGCGAGTCGGGATCGACCTCGAGGAGTGCCTCGTAGTCGAGCGACTGCGACCCGGAGTACCCCTCGACGTCGGTTCCGGCGAACGCGTCGTCGATCCCGAGCGCGTGGAAGTGTTCCTTGTTCGCGCCCCGTCCGTCGATCCGATACGGCGTGAACTCCTCCGGCTGTCGGCCGGCGAACACGAGGGCGGCATCGGGCCGGTCCTCGCGTGCCGGCAGCCGCGACTGGACGTCCGTCACCAGCTCGTCGTGGATCGACCGGATCGCCTCGAACCGCTCGCGTTCCCGGACGACCTCGGCGACCTTCTCGAACGCCTCGTACAGCGAGTAGTACCGGTAGTCGTGCCAGTCGTCGGTTCGCCGGAAGATCAGGTTCCCGAGGAAGGGGGCGACGTTCGTTCGGACCTCCTCGAGGTCCGCCTCGCTCCACGCGCCGAGCCAGTCCGTCAGTGCGCCCGGATCCATCAGGTGGAGGTCCGCGTCCATCTCGTAGAACGGCTCCTTCGAGACGCCGTCGTTCCACAGCTGGGTGAGCCCGTCGAGATCGATCGAGACGCCGTCGAGCTCCTCGTAGTGTATCGTCTTGTACCGTCCGCGGTACCAGATCGACCGGACCGCGTCGGCGTGGCCGAGCGCGACCAGCATGTCGATGTAGTCCGCGGTGAACGGGGCGATGGTCTCCGGGACGCGATCGAACTCCACCGTGCCGACCGGCTCCATCGTCACCGAGTAGCCGGACGCCTCGGTCGCGTCCCCCTCTCCGCCGTCGCTCCCGCCGTCGCCGGTCCCGCCCGTCCCGTTCGGTTCGGGTTCGCCGCCGGCGTCGCCGGGACCGAGACAGCCCGCGGCCAGTCCGGCACCCACGACCGTCCCGCCGTACCGCACGTACTCGCGCCGCGTCGAGGCCTCGCGCTCGTCGTCTGGCATACGTTTTAGGCCAGCCTAATATTACAAATGCGTTCCGAATCGTACGCGGACCTACGTCGATCGTCGAGGCGCGCCACAGCGCGGGCACGTCGGCGGGCCGCCGTCGGAGAGATCGAGGCCGCAGTGCGGACACTCGCCGTCGCCGGCGGGCGAGGTGATCTCCTCGACGATCGGGTCCGTCCCCTCGCGGATCGATTCGACGGATCCGGGATCGTCCGGCCGCTTCCCCGATCCTCCCTCGTGGAGCACCTCCCGAAGGAACTCCACGCGGGCGGTCAGAAACGACGGCGGATCGTCGAACGTCGACTCGACCGCGTCGAGGTCGGGCGCCGGGTCGACCGGGGATCCCGACCGCACGATCGTCCCGAGGGCCTCGGCCGCTCGCGCCCGGACGTACGGGCTCTCGTCCTCGCTCGCCCGCGTCCGGAACGCCTCCGCCGCCACCGAGAGCCGCTCCGGGTGCTCGGTCCCGACCACGACCAGCGCCGTACAGAGGTGGTAGCGGACGAGTTCGCGGTCGTCCTCGAGGTGATCCGCCAGCGAGGCGACCTGGTGGCGCAGTCGACTCGGGTCGCCCGCCGCCACGTGTTTCAGCGCCTTCGCCAGCTTCTCTCTGACCTCCGGTTCGTCGAAGGAGAGCCCGACCCGGAGGTCCGCCAGAACTGCCGGGTCGCCGACCTCCTCGGGCGACTCCAGCGCGACGTAGCCCAGCGTCTCGGCACACCGCGCCCGCACGTAGTAGAACTCCCCGTCGTCGGCGAGGCGAGCCGCCACCCGATCCGCGACCGGCAGGACGACCGCGGGCTCCGCCGCCGCCAGCGCGACGAACAGTTTGGCCGTGGTCAGCCTCACCGCCCGGTCGTCGTCGGTCAGGAACTCCGAGAGCGGCACGGCCAGTCCCTCGAAAAGCCCCGGCCGCTCTCCGGCCGCCTCGCGGAGCGCCCGGAGGAACGCCTTGCGCCTCTCGGAGTCGGCCGCGGCCAGCCGGTCCAGACACGCCGTCGCCTCTGCCCGAGCCCCGTCGGCGAGGAGATCGAGGAGTCGATCGGACGACGGCGGTCGGTCCCGGTCAGTCACGTTCCACCGTGACCGGATTCCACGACGGGACGCTTCAATCCCTGGGTCGCCACGGTCCGGGCTTCCACGGCGTCCCCCCCCTCGACTCGAGTGAGGCCGGGATCGACGCTCGGATCCGGATTTGCTATATCGATATACGATGTATGGACTGTCGAAGGAGGTCACGGATCGAGCGGGCCGACGTCGCTCACACCGGCCGAGCGGGGGGACCGAGCACGGGGAGCGCGACGCGCGGGTCGGGCGGCCAGGGCTCGGGAAGCGGGAGGGGGCCGATCGGGCGGTTCTCGTGCGTGAGACGCGGCGGCGGGCATTTATAACGGTCCGCGACGCAGGGTGGGCAATGAGTTTCAGACACGACCGTCGGGGCCAGTCGGTCGTGGTGGGGACCGTGATCCTCTTCGGGTTCCTGATCCTCGCGATGGCGACGTATCAGGTCCAGTTCGTGCCGACGGAGAACGCGGAGATCGAGTTCGAACACAGCCAGCAGGTCGAAGGCGAGTTCCTGGACCTGCGGAACGCGATCCTTCAGGCCGGATCGACGGGGTCGGTACAATCCGAGCCGATACAGCTCGGGACGCGATATCCCCAGCGGACGTTCTTCCTGAACCCGCCGCCCGCCTCCGGATCGCTTCAGACGACGGGGGCGGAGGCGATCCAGGTGAACGCCACGGTCGGGTCGGGAGCCCACGAGAACGTCCGTGAGTTCTGGACGCAAACCGATCCGCGATTCAACACCACGTCCATCCGGTACACGCCGGACTACAACGAGTATCGGGGCGCTCCGCGACTGCTGTACGAACACTCCGTCGTGGCCGCGGAGTTCGACGACGCCGTCCTCCTCCGGTCGGATCAGACGGTCGTCCGTGGCGATCGGATCGCGATAACAGCCCTGACCGGAGCCATCTCGGAGACCGGTGTGGAGTCTCAAAGCGTCGATCCGGAGCCGATCTCGCGGAGCAGCAGGACGGTCCCGATAACGGGTGACGGCGGCGACGTCGAGATCGTTCTTCCGACGGCCGTCGATGACGTCACCGCGCTCCGGGACCGGTGGGCCGCGGAACTTCCGAACGCGACCGTCACCGAGGACGGCGGCACGGTCCGGATCGCCCTCAACGGCAGCGAGACGTATCGGCTCGGGCTCTCGAAGGTCGCGGTCGACGGCGGCGGGACGACCGAGCCGGCGTACGTCGTCCCGGTTAGCGGTCAGAACGTGACCGTAGGCGAAGACGTTGGTGTCGAGGTACGAGACAAGTACAATAATCCCGTCGTGGGTGCTGAGGTATCGCTTAACGGTACCACCGAGAACACGAACGCTGACGGACGGGCTTTCTTCGAACCGGACGCTCCAGGCGATTACAACGCGACGATCAATGGAACCGGGGGTCAGAGCTATGAGTCGGTCGTATTCGACGTCTCGCTGGCTGGCAAGGGCGGTGGTGTGGGCGCCTTGACGCGGCCGGTGTTCAGCGACGGACCCATGGCCACACCGAACACGGTGACCCAGGGCAACTCCTTTGATCTCAGTGCGATCATCGACAATATCGGTCGGGGTGGGACGGATATTGTGAACGCGACGTGGGCTGATGCCCAGGGGAACAGTGGAACTCTCAGATCCGTTGACGGAAGTTTTGATCAACCCGTAGAGGCCGTTGAGTCAACTGGTATCGATACAGCGGGATGGAATACCGGTATCCACATTATCACTGTGACTGCGACCGACGGAAACGGCAACTCGGTCAGCGAAGACATTGAGGTGAAGATCACGCAGTCACAGCAGTCCAGTCTTGCGGACAGCGTCGAACTTGTGGAAAGTGATACTGAGATCAATAACGGTAACCTCGTTGTTCGGTTCCGGAACGACAATTCCCAATCGATAACATTCGAGCGGGCACAGTTGGTGGAGTACGACGAAGCAAACGCTCCGGGGAATCGGGATCCGATCGGCATTGTGGAGTACGAATACGGTAATGTCGAGTTAGCCGAAGGAGACTCCCTTGAGAACGTGACTGGACCGACCGTGAGCAATGGTGCGAACGTGGATATAATCCTTAGTCCGGTGGCGACCGGGGCCTCCGGTAATTCCGGAGGAAACGCAAACGTAGAACGAGGGGACACGATCGAGTTCACGGTCGAGTTCAATGACGGGAGCCAACGAACCTATCAATACACAGTGCCGTAGGTGGCAGCTTTTTATGAACGTCTGTGATCACCGACCGGTTTAGATCACCCGTTGACCAGGGTAACAGTCAGCGGGTCTTGGCGATTGCGTGCGTCGATATCGACCGCTCTTAGCGGTCCTATGCTGCCGTCACGTTCTCGATCTTCGTTGAGGAGTTCGATTGCCGATCTTTCATCCTCCGTCGTGGATGCCGTGAGTTCCCTTTGTATCTCTGACGGCCGTCTCGCTGGTCGACCACAGTTTCGATTTTTCACGAAGTAGACCCTTTGGAACGCCGATGTCGGGACCCTCCCTGAATCTCTTGTGAATCGTCGCCTTCTGGTTGCTCGTGACGGTCGACCCCTCCTTTCGAGTTGGTTATACGTCACAAATCATTATATATTATTTGGTATTATATAATTTGAAATTAACCAACGGTATGGATTAATTCAGGGACAGGATGGTTGACAACGCAGTCTGATCGATCCCCTGGCGACCCGATAATATTCCACGATCGACGTAACGACCTATCGACACACCCATAAGCACGCCTCGTGAACGACCGTCCATGACCGCAGTGGGGATCGACGCCATCGAGATCCGATCCGGAAAGCTCAAACTCGACTTACCGGGCACGTTCGCCCCGCAGAAGGGCGACGACCCGGAGAAGTACACGAAGGGGCTGGGGCTCACGAACTCCTCGTTCCCGGACGTCTACGAGGACATCGTCACCATGGGCGCGAACGCGGCCAAGCGTCTGATGGACCGCAAGGGGCTTGAGCCCGACGACATCGGGCGGATCGACGTCGCCACGGAGTCCGCGTTCGACCACTCGAAGCCCGTCTCGACGTACATCGCGGGCTGTCTGGAGAAGGTGTACGACGGCGACTTCGTCCACGCCAACAAGGGCGAGCGCAAGTTCGCCTGCGTCGCCGGCACGCAGGCGGTCGACGACGCGTACAACTGGATCCGGGCGGGGCGGAACCGCGGCCGCGCGGCGCTCGTGATCGCGACCGACACCGCGCTGTACGCCCGCGGCGACCCCGGCGAGGCGACCCAGGGCGCGGGCGCGGTCGCGATGCTCATCGCCGAGGAGCCGAGCCTCGTCGAGCTCTCGACGGACCAGGGGTACGGCTCGAAGGACGAGACGGACTTCCTGAAGCCGAACCAGCAGTTCCCGAGCGTCGACGGCAAGCGCTCGATGCAGGTGTACCTCTCGCGGATGCGCGAGGCGCTCGAGGACTACGAGTCGGTCGCGGGCAAGATCGAGCTCGACGACTTCGCGTACGCCCCCTTCCACACGCCGTTTCCGGGGATGGTCCGGAAGGCCGCCCTGCTCGCGTACCGTCACGTGATCCGGGACACGGAGTACGAGGACGACCTCGCCGACGAGATCGGCCGCCAGCCGCGCGAGGACGCGTACGACGACCGCGAGGCCTACGAGGAGGCGATCCGCGACTACATGGACGAGCTGAAGACCACCGAGCAGTACCGCACGTGGTACGACGACGCCGTCGAGCCGACGCTCGGGCTCTCGCGCGAGGTCGGCAACTGGTACACCTCCTCGGTTCACGTCGCCCGCGTGAGCGCCCTGCGTGACGCGCTCGAGCGCGACCGCGACTTCGTCGACGAGACGCTGCTCGTCGCCTCCTACGGCTCCGGCGCGCAGGCCGAGATCCACGCCGAGACGGTTCGCGAGGGATGGCGCTCGGAGATCGAGGCGCTGGACATCGACGACCAGCTCGCGAGCCGGTACGACCTCTCGTGGGAGGAGTACGAGGACGTCCACGACATCCACGAGTACGACAAGGACCTCGAGCGCGAGATCGAGGAGTTCACCGCCCCCGAGGGCGAGTTCGTCTTCACCGGCTGGGGTCGGATGAACGAGCGGAAGTACGAGTACGTCGAGTAGCGGATCGACCCGTCGTTCGCCCGTCGTTCGTCCGCCACGCGCCGGTCGCTCGACCGCCGTTCTCCGTGAAAACGGCTCACACGACGGCTCTCGAATACGATGGGTTTAAACGACCTTGGGCTGAATTCCCCCCTAATGGTAACCATCTACGACGTGCCGGCGGACGCCCTCATCGAGGCCGTCGCGGCGCGACTCGAGGACCGGATCGACGAGCCCGACTGGGTGGAGTTCACGAAGACCGGCGCGGGCAAGGAGCTTCCGCCCGAGCAGGACGACTTCTGGTACGTCCGCTCGGCGAGTCTCCTCCGCAAGGTCGCACAGAACGAGCCCATCGGCATCGAGCGGCTCGCCACCGAGTACGGCTCGAAGAAGCGCGGCTCGAACCGCTACGTCGTCCGTCCCGGCGAGCACGAGAGCGGCTCCCGCAAGCTCATCCGCGCGTCGCTCCAGGCGCTCGAGGAGGAGGGGCTCGTCACCACCGCCGCCGGCGAGGGTCGCCGCGTCTCCGACGAGGGCGAGGCGTTCCTCTCGGAGGTCGCGAGCGAGGTCCTCGAGGACCTCGACCGGCCGGAACTCGAACGCTACGCGTAGACCGTCTCCGTTCTCTCCCCGATATCGTCCGCCGTGAGCCCCCGGCTCGCGGCGTCGCTGCCGTCCGTGAGCGTCGATCGGGACTCGACCCGCGTTGCCCAGCTTGTATCTAATGTCGCTATATCAAAACTCGATCGGGGCCACGTCGCCGGCGTGTTCCGTCCCGCGAGGTCGCGGCCGCCCGAAACGGGTCGATCCCGTCCGGACTCCGTCGACGTCGCTCGTTTCGGTTCTTGGACTCGCTCCGGCGTTTACCGCCACAGCGGCCGGTACTCCTCGTCCGGCGTGTACCGGCGGAACAGGAGGCTGTTCGACAGCACCGACACGCTGGAGAACGCCATCGCGACGGCGGCGAGCACGGGCTGGAGCAGGCCGAGCGAGGCCAGCGGGATCATCGCCGTGTTGTAGCCGAGCGCCCACACGAGGTTCTGTCTGATCTTCGCGAGCGTCGCCTCCGAGATGCGGATCGCCTTCACGACGTCGACCGGGTCGTCGCGCATCAGCGTCACGTCGGCGGCCTCGATGGCGACGTCGGTCCCCGAGCCGATGGCCGTGCCGACGTACGCGACCGCGAGCGCGGGGGCGTCGTTGACGCCGTCGCCGACCATCATCGCCTTGCGGCCCTCGTCCTGGATGGACTCCACGGCGTCGGATTTGTCCTCGGGCAATACCTCCGCGCGGACGTTCTCGGGGTCGATGCCGACCCGCTCGGCGACCGCGCGGGCGGTCCGCGCGTTGTCGCCGGTGATCATCATCACGTCGACGCCACGCTCCCGGAGTTGGCTCACGGCGTCGCGCGCGCTCTGCTTGACCGTGTCGGCGTCGGCGACGACGCCCACGAGTTCGCCCTCCGCTCGCGACTGACCGCCGCTCGCATCGCGGTTCTCGCCTCGCTCCGAACCGCGCACCGCGACCAGCATCGCCGTCTTCCCCTCCGTTTCGAGACGCTCCATCGTCTCCGCGGCGAGCGCGGGATCGATCCCGTTGTCGCGGAGGAGCTTCCGGTTGCCGACCAGCACCTCGACGTCTCCCGGCTCCGTCCCGTCGCCGCTCGACCGTTCGGCGGTCCGTCGGACCGCCCTGCCGTCCACGGTCGCCTTGACACCCTGGCCGGGGACGTTCTCGAAGTCGTCGGGATCGGTCACGTCGATGCCGCGGTCCTCCGCGCCGTCGACGATCGCCCGAGCGAGCGGGTGTTCGCTCCCGCTCTCGGCGCTCGCGGCGAGTCGCAACACGTCGTCCTCGTCGAGCCGGTCGCGTTCGGCGAGTCGGCCGCCGTCGGTGGCGGAGTCCGCGCCGTCGGCCGCCGGAGCCCCGCCGTCCGCGACCGGCTGCCCGTCGTCGCCGAAGACGACGACGTCGGTCAGCTCCATCTCGCCCTCCGTGAGCGTCCCGGTCTTGTCGAAGACGACGGTGTCGACGTCCTTCGCGCGCTCGAGGACGTCGCCGCCCTTGAAGAGGACGCCGTTGCCCGCGCCGATGGTCGTCCCGACCATCGTGGCGGCCGGCGTCGCCAGCCCCAGCGCGCAGGGACACGCGATCAGGACGGCCGAGGCGAACACGATGACGGCGAACTCGAAGACCGAGACGCCGCCGCCGGCGACCGCGGGACCGTCCGCGACGAGACCCCACAGCGGGAGCGCGTCGACGACCCCCGCGAGCGCCGCGGGGAACAGGAACCACGCCACGCCCCACACCAGGGCGTTCGCGATGACCGCGGGGACGAAGTACGCGGAGATGCGGTCGGCGAGGTTCTGGATGTCGGGCTGGCGGGACTGCGCCTCCTTCACCGTCCGAACGATCTGCTGGAGCGCCGTGTCTTCCCCGACCTTCGTCGCCTCGACGACGAGCACGCCGTTCTCGTTGATCGTCGACCCGACGACCTCGTCGCCCTCGGACTTCTCGACGGGGACGGACTCGCCGGTCACCATCGACTCGTCGACCGCCGACCGGCCGTCGACGACGACGCCGTCGGTGGGGATCCGCTCGCCGGGGCGGACCTTCATCCGGTCGCCGACCGCGACGTCCTCGAGGGGGACCTCTTCCTCGGTTCCGTCCTCGTCGACGACGGTCGCAGTGTCCGCCTCCATCTCCAGCAGCTTCCGGAGCGCCTCGCCGGCCTGCCCCTTCGAACGGGCCTCGAGGTAGTTGCCGAGCGTGATGAACACGAGGATGAACGCCGCCGTGTCGAAGTAGACCTCGCCGGCGATGACCCGGAACAGGACCGCCACGGAGTAGACGTACGCGGTCGTCGAGCCCAGCGCGATCAGCACGTCCATGTTGGCGCGGCCGTTCGTGACGAGCGCCTTGTAGGAGTTCTCGTAGAACGGCCTGCCGAGCACCGCCTGGACCGGCGTCGCCAGCGCGAACGCGATCCAGGGAGTCGGGATCCCGGCGACGGCGTCGCCGACGAGTCCGAGCCCCAGCAGGTGGTCGACCATGAACGCCAGAAGCGGGAGGGAGAGCGCGGCCCCGAACAGCGTCAACCGGAGCTGTCGACGGATCTCGCCCTGCCGAGCGGCCTCGCGGGCGTCGCCCTCCGAGCCGTCGTCG
>NZ_NHPJ01000104.1 GCF_002252985.1 Halorubrum halodurans
GAGCGTGAGTCTTAACAACACCCGTTGTGAATTCCGGGACATGACCAGCGCCAACGACGTCCCCGTCGGGATCGTCGGCCTCGGCGGGATCGGAACCCACCACGCGAGACAGTTCCTCGAGCGGGGTGCGAACCTCGTCGGCGGCATGGACATCGACGCCGACGCGCGGCGCCGCTTTCACGAGGAGTTCGGCCTCCACGCCTACGAGGAGGCCGAGGACCTCTACGACGACTGCGAAGCCGTCCTGATCACCACGCCGAACCGGTTCCACGAGGAGTACGCGACGGCGGCGCTCGAGGCGGGCCTCGACGTGCTCTTGGAGAAGCCGCTGGCACACACCCTGGAGAGCGCGGAGCGGATCGCCGACGCGGCGGCCGACGCCGAGGGCTTCTGTATGGTTGGGTTCAACAACCGCTTCCGGAAGCCGGTCCGGGTGATCAAACACTACCAGGACGAGGGGCGGTTCGGCGAGACGACCCACGTCGAGGCGAACTACGTCCGGCGCCGGGGCGTTCCCGGCCGCGGCTCCTGGTTCACCTCGAAGGGGGTCGCCGGCGGCGGCGCGCTCATCGACATCGGCGTCCACGCGATCGACCTGGCGCTGTACTTCCTCGATCACCCCGAGATCGTCGAGGTCACCGGCGAGACGCGCTCCGAGTTCGGCGGCCGCGAGGACTACGCCTACATCGACACGTGGGGCGAGGACGAGGGGCCGGAGGGGTTCGACGTCGACGACTCCGCCTCGGCGTTCGTCCGGGGAGCCGACGGCAGCACCGTGTCGCTGGAGGTCGCGTGGGCGACGAACCGGCCGGCGACCGACGAGTTCGTGATCCGCGGCACGGAGGCGGGCGCGACGTTCGACCGTGGCCGGGACGAACTCACGATCCACGAGGCGAGCGTCGGCGGCGACCACCACCTCTCGGACACGGAGATCGAGACCCGCGACGACAACAGCCACGGGGCCGAACAGGACGTCTTCCTCGAGGCGGTCGCGGCGGGCGAGCCGCCCGCGATCAACACCGTCGAGGAGGGGTTGGCCGTCCAGCGCGTGATCGACGCGATCTATCGGTCCTCCGAGACCGGCCGCGCGGTCCGGGTGGACTGATACGGGGGACGGGTCGACGACCGGCCGGATCGCGATCCGTTTCGCGCCGGATCACGAACCTATTCGTCGCTGTAGTCCGTGGACCCGCGTACCGTGAGCGACTCTCCCGGCCCCACGCCGCCCTCCGAACGCATCGTGAGCCTCGACGCGCTCCGCGGCGTGGCCGTCCTCGGCATCCTCGTGATCAACGTCCGGGTGTTCTCGATGCCCGAGACGACCCTTCTCAACCCGACCGTCTTCGGCGACTTCTCCGGCGTGAACTACTGGGCGTGGCTCGTCGGACACGTCCTCGCCGAGCTGAAGTTCATCACCCTCTTCTCGGCGCTGTTCGGGGCGGGCATCGTTCTCTTCATCGAGAGCAAGGAGCGGAAGGGCCAGCCGGCGATGACGCTCCACTACCGCCGGACGATCTGGCTGATCGTCATCGGCCTGGCGCACGCGTACCTGCTCTGGTACGGCGACATCCTCGTCGCCTACGGCCTCTGCGGGCTGGCGCTCGTCTTCGCGCACGACTGGGACCCGCGGGCGCTCGCCGGGCTGGCGCTCGTCTTCCTGCTCGTCACGCCCTTACTGGAGGTGTTCGCGGGACTCACCGTCGGCGGGGAGGCGATCGCGAGCCAGTGGCAACCCGCCGAGTCCGTCCTCCGCGCGGAGGTCGAGACCTACCGGAGCGGCTGGGTCGCCCAGCTCGATCACCGCGTTCCCACCGCCTTCGAGCGCCAGACCGTCGGCTTCCTCGGCGGGACGTTCTGGCGGGTCGGCGGGACCGTCCTGCTCGGGATGGCGCTGTACAAGTGGGGCGTGTTGACCGGGGAGCGCTCCGCGGCGTTCTACCGTCGGCTCGTCGTCGGGGGACTCCTCGGCGTCGTCGTCGTCCTCGCCGGCGTCCGGTACGTCGAGGCCAACGACTGGAGCGCGGGCGCGGCGCTGTTCTGGCGACAGTTCAACTACGTCGGGAGCCTCCTCGTCGCCGGCGGCTACGTCGGCGTCGTCACCCTCTACGCGCGGTGGCGGCCGGACGGCCCCGCGACCCGCGCGTTCGCGGCGGTCGGCCGGACCGCGTTCACGAACTACCTGCTCCAGACGGTCGTCGCGACGACCGTCTTCTACGGGCACGGCCTCGGGCTGTTCGGCTCGGTGAGCCGGATCGAGGCGCTGGGGATGGTCGTCGCCTTCTGGGCGATACAGGTGCCGCTGTCGGTGCTGTGGCTCCGGCGGTACCGGTTCGGCCCGGTCGAGTGGCTCTGGCGGACGCTCACCTACGGCGAGCGCCAGCCGATGCGGACCTCGGGATCGGAGTGAGCCGCTATCCCTCGTCGCCCGCGACCACCCGGTTCGAGAGCGTCCCGACGCCCTCGTAGGTGATCTCCACGCGCTCGCCCGGCTCGACGAGTCCGGGGTTCGCGGGGCTCCCGAACGCGACGCAGTCGCCCGGCCGGAGGGTGAACCGCCGGGAGAGGTACGAGACGATCTCGCGGGGCGGGAACAGCATCAGGTCCGTGTTCGCCTCCTGCCGGCGCTCGCCGCCGACCGTCGTCGACATCGCCATCCCCGCGGGGTCGACGTCGGTCTCGATCCAGGGACCGAGCGGGCCGGAGCCGTCGAACGCCTTCCGCGCGGTCCGTCCCCCCTGGTCGAGCGCGTCGAGGTCGTTCATGACCGTGTAGCCGCGGACCGCGTCCGGCACGGCCTCGGGCGCGAGGTCGCGACAGCGCTCGTCGATCACGGCGACGAGCTCGCCGGCGTACGTCAGCTCGTCGGTCCACTCCGGATAGCGGACGGGCTGCCCGTGCGCGAGGAGGCTCGCCGGCGGCTTGATGAAGAAGTCCGGCTCCTCGGGCCGCTCGTACTCCATCTGGTCGAGCGTCTCCGCGTAGTTGCGGCCGACGCAGTAGAGCGCGCTGGGCTCGCACGGCGGGAGGAGCCGGCCGTCGCGGCCGACCTCGTACCGGCCGTCGTCGGCGACGACGGCTCCGTCCTCGTATCGGCCGGCGACCGGTCCCTCGGGCGTCAGCAGGCGGGCGAGTCGCATGCCGAACGCCTCTCGAGCGGACGAGAAAGGTCCGTCGGTACGGGCGGTCTCACTCCCCGCTCCCGTCGACGCCGATCACGACCGCCGACCGGATCTCCAGGGCGGTCTCGAACTCCGCGCGGCGGCCGGTGGTCGACCCCCAGCGCTCGACCGCGGTCTCGTGTGCGCGGGCGACCGCGTCGCGCTCGCGGTCGGCGAGGTCGAGCCGCCTCCCGATCGCCTCCCAGTGGTCGGGCTCGACGAGGAACGTCTCGCGGTCCGGCGCGGCCTCGATCCGCTCGTACCGGCGGCGGTACTCGTCGAGCCGCGGGGCGAGGTCGGCCTGAACGCGGGCGAGAAGCGACGGCAGCCGGTCGGCCGGGACGCTCGCGAGCGCCGCGGTCTTCACGAGCGCGGTCCCGTCGATCGGGTGGTTCGCCTCCCCCTCCCCGCCGGATCCCGCGCCCATCAGCCGCCCGCGCGCATGGCCTTTCGCTTGAACTTCGGGAGGAGGTCCTCGAGGACCGCCTCCTCGCCCGCGAACGACACGGTCACCTCGGTGAGCGTGATCGACGCGGCCGCCGTCACCTCCGCCGCGGCCAGCGTCGCCCGCCACCCCTCGCCGTCGACGCGCGTCGCGTCCGCGGGGTCGTCCGTCCCGACGAGGTCGCCGCCGAGGTTCTCCAGGTAGTGTGCGGCGAGCCGCCGGGAGATGCCCCGATAGGACACCTCGCGGCGGACCCATCCGGGTTCGGCGGGCGGTTCGTCTGCGGGGGAGTCGGCGTCCGCGTCGCCGTTGTCGCCGTTCCCGTCGCCGTCGCCGTCGGCGGCGGCCCCCGCGTCGGCGGCGTCCGCGTCGGTCGCTCCGCCGGCGACGGGCGGGAAGACCGAGAGCCTGTCGCCGTCGGCGAGGTCGGTGTCGAGCCCCCGGAGGTGTAACACCTCGCGTCCGTTCTTCAGGACGTTGATCTGCGGGGCCAACTCGCCGTCCACGATCAGTCGGCCGTCCATCCCGTCGTACTCGTCCTCCAGGGCGCGAAGCACGTCCCCGACGTCGGAGCCGTCCGCGAACTCGCGGACGACCGTCTTTCCGCCGGCGGCCTCCCGAAACGTCGCGAAGAACCGCAACTCAAGTTCCATGTCGACCCGGTCGGTCCGCGGCGGCTTAAAAACGGGCGTCGCCGGCGGTACCGGCGGGCGCGATCGCGGTTCCTCCGCGGGGGACGAGCCGGGACCCCCTCGTCGATCGGCGTCCGCGCTGCTCGCGGCGGCGTGGAAGTGGTGGCTCGGTGGAAACCCGTCGTCACAAGGGGCTCAGTGGGGGTAACACGTCGTCACGGCCACCGTGTCGGGTTTGTGGAGAGGGCGTGATAAACCTCTCGCGGCCGCGCCGGGGCAAGGTTCAAGATCCTCGTCCGTGAGCGTGACGTATGGTATCATTGCCCGAGTACGGCGTGACGGTCCGCCACGACGTGACGGTGGAGACGCGCGACGGAACCGCCCTCGCGACCGACGTGTATCGTCCGACCGACCCGGAGACCGGCGAGCCGATCGACGAGCCGAAGCCGGCGCTGCTCGTCCGCACCCCCTACGACAAGCGCGCCCGCGAGCGCGTCGAGCAGGCGGGCAACTGGTACGCCGAGCGCGGCTACGTGGTCGCGCTACAGGACGTGCGCGGCCGGTACGCGAGCGACGGCGAGTTCTACCTCCTCGTCAACGAGGCCGAGGACGGCGCGGACACGGTCGAGTGGCTGGCCGACCGCCCGTACTGCGACGGCCAGGTCGGGACGATGGGCACCTCCTACATGGCGTGGGTCCAGAACGCGCTGGCGACCCAGCGGCCGCGGGGGCTGGCGGCGATGTTCGTCAACCAGGGCGCGGCGAACGCGTGGAAGGCGACGCTGCGACACCACGGGGCCTTCGAGCTGCGCTGGCTCACGTGGTCGTTGACGATCGGCGGCGGCTTCGCGAAGCGCGTCCTCGAGGACGAGGACCTCCGCCGGCGGATCGCCGACGTCGACACGCGCGACATGCTCGCGAACGAGCCGGTGCTCCCCGGCCAGTCGCCCCTCTCACACCTCCCGAACTACGAGGAGTACGTCTTCGACTTCGCGCGGACGCCCGGCGACGACGCGTTCTGGGAGGACCCGAGCATCAACTTCGAGGCGCACTACGAGGAGAGCGCCGACGTGCCGACCGTCTACGCCGGCTCGTGGTACGACTCCTACGCGAAGGCGACGTGTGACAACTTCGAGGCGCTCTCGGACCGCAAGGCGAGCGACCACTTCCTGCTCATGGGCGCGTGGACTCACGGCGGCCAGTCGACCTGGACGAAACCGTACTCGGGCGAGACCGCCTTCGGCGACGCGATGACCCGCGACTACCGCGAGACGAAGCTGCGCTTCTTCGATCGCTACCTCAAGGGGCGGGACACGTGGGACGAACCGCGGGTCCAGTACTTCCGGATGGGTGCCGGCGACGGCACCGCGACCGGGGACGGGAAGCTCCGCCACGGCGGCGAGTGGAAGGCGGGGAGCGACTGGCCGCTGCCGGACGCCGACGTCACCGCCTACTACGCGCACGGCGACGGCACGCTCGCGACCGACCCGCCGGAGGCCGTCGGCGCGTCGACGACCTACGAGTTCGACCCGCGGGACCCGGTGCCGACGCTCGGCGGGAACTGCTCGTCGTACTACACCTTCGAGCCCCGCGAGGAGCGGATCGAGGACCTCCCGCTCGCGGACCGGCCGACGGTGAGCATCACGGGCCGCGGCGGCTACGACCAGCGGACGCGCCCGGAGACGTTCGGGGCCGACCCGCCCTACGGCCCGCTGGAGGAGCGGAACGACGTCGTGGTCTTCCGGACGCCGCCGCTCGAGGAGGCCGTCGAGGTCGCGGGGCCGATCCGCGTTCGCCTCCACGCGTCGACCGACGGCCCGGACACGGACTTCACCGCGAAGCTGATCGACGAGTACCCGGCGAGCGAGGCGTTCCCCTCCGGCTTCGCGCTCAACCTCACCGACGCGATCTGTCGGGGGCGTTACCGGAACTACCGGAGGGAGCCGGACCTGCTCGAGCCCGGCGAGACGTACGAGTTCGAGCTGGAGCTGTATCCGACCGCGAACGTGTTCGAGCCGGGCCACCGGATCCGGCTCGACGTCTCCTCGTCGAACTACCCGCGGTACGACGTCAACCACAACACGGGCGGCGACCTCTACGGCGACCGCGAGTACCGGACCGCCACGAACACGATCCACCACAGCGCGGAGCGACCGACGCACGTGGAACTGCCGGTCCGGTCGGGGTGATCGGATGGCCGCCGACGGCGACGGCGATCGAGGCGGCGGGGAGCGACGCGACGTCGACCGACGCACTGACCAACGCGCGGACCGGGACGGCGAGATGACGCTCGTCTTCACGCTCTCGGCCGCCCGGTCGCTCGCGGACCCGGCCGCCGCGTTCGCGGACGCGCGCCGGTGGAGCGCGCACGTGGGGATCGTCGCCAACGACGCGGGCGCGGTCGAGGCCTTCTGTGAGCGCCACGACCTCGAGAACGACTACGCGCTCCGCGACTGGGACAAGTGGGGGACGCTGGCCGACGTCCGGGAGGCGACCGACACCCCCCGGCACGTCTTCGTCGGGACCGGGCCGGAGGACCGTCGACTGGCCGACACCGTCGGGCTGGAGTTCCGTTCCGTCGACGAGGCGGCCGGGAAGGCCGGGTGGCCGCTCGGCGACCCCGACTCGTCCGCCCGCGAGGCCGACGCGGGCCTCGTCGCGCGGCTCCGGCGGACCGTGACCGACGGGCCGTGGTGGCCGTTCTGATCGCCGACACATATCAGATCGGAAATTATAGTTGGCTACCACGAGATCCGTCGCGCATGTCCCTCCCGCTCCGCCGCCGTGGCGTCCGCATCGTCGTCGCTCTCCTGGTCGTCGGGCTCCTCCTCCCGCCCGCGACGNNGGTGCCGGATCGTTCGAGCTGACCGACAGCGGGCGCGTCGACGGGTCGATCGACGTCGGCGCGGGATCGATCGTCGTCGACGGCGCGGTCGGGGGCGACGTCCGCGCGGCCGGCGACTCGGTCGTCGTCGGGCCGAACGCGGACGTCGGCGGCGAGTTCCGGTACGACGCCGGGGAGTTCGCGCGGAGCCCCGACGCGAGCGTCGCGGGCGGCGTCGTCGAGGACGCGAGCCTCGGCGGCGACGCCGGCGTCGGGTTCGGCATGGACGTCGTTCCCTCCTGGGTCGGCGCCGCCTACGCCGTCGCGGCCAACCTCGTTCTCGGCGCGGTGTTGCTCCTCGCGTTTCCCCGCTTCTCGCGTGACGTGGCGGCCCGCGTCGAGGCCGACCCGCTCGCGAGCGGCGGCATCGGGCTCGCGCTCCTCGTCGGAGTCCCGCTCGCGCTCCTCCTCGTGACGGCCACGGTCGTCGGGATCCCGCTCGCGCTCCTCGGGGTCGCCGCCTACGTCGCCGCGGTCTGGATCGCGACCGTGTACGGACGGTACGCGGCGGGCGCGTGGCTCCTGGGGCGGCTGGGCCGCGAGAGCCGGTGGCTCGCGCTCGTCGTCGGTCTCCTCGGGTTCGCGGTCCTCGGCGCGCTCCCACTCATCGGCGGGCTCGTCGAGCTCCTCGCGCTGCTGGTCGGGCTCGGCGCGCTCGCCGCCGGGCTCCGCGACCGGTATCGCGGCGGGGAGCGGGCGGTTCCCGCGGCGGACCGTTCCGATTCGGCGTAGCCGACCGGGCGGGAGAAACTCGTTTCGGTTTCGTCAGTTCCGAGCGTGACGCGTTCCGATTACCGACAACGCTCAAGTCCGTCTACCGGATTGGTCGGATCGGATGGGGTATTTCCGCGGAACGTCGGCTCGTCGACGGCTCGATCTCGACCGGGGAGAGCTCACCGGCGCGATAGGGGATTCGGTTACGGTCGTCCCGCTGGTCGTCGCCTTGGCGCTGTTGACGGAGGTGTCGCTTCCGCACGTGCTCGTCGGATTCGGCGTCTTCCAGGTGGTCTGGGGGGTCGCCTACGGGCTCCCGGTGTCGGTGGAGCCGATGAAGGCGCTCGCGGCGCTCGCGATCGCCGGGGCGCTCACCTACGCGGAGCTGGCGCTCGCCGGACTCGCGCTGGCCGTCGTCCTGCTCGCGATCGGCCTCTCGGGCACGCTCGCGGCCGTCGAACGCTGGATCGGCGACCCGGTGATCCGGGGGATCCAGTTCGCCGTCGGGCTGATACTGCTCGAGACGGGGATCCGGCTCGCGCTCGAGGACCCGCTGTTCGGCGCCGCGGGGGTCGCGATCGCGGGGCTCGCCGTCGCCGCCGGGCGACCGAGGGCCAGCGGGATCGCCGTCGTCGCCGCCTGCGTGGCGGTGGCGGCGTGGACCGCCGGGGTGCCGACGCCGACGCTTCCGGGGACGCCGCCCCTGCCGGACCTCGGGGCCGCGGTCGGCTGGAACGTCGCGGAGGGCGCGTTCGCCCAGCTCGCGATGACGGTCGGCAACGCCGCGCTCGCGACCTCGCTGCTGTTCGCCGACCGCTTCGACGCGGAGGTCCCCGCGGACGACCTCTCGACGAGCATGGGCGTGACGAACCTGCTCGCCGTCCCCATGGGCGCGATCCCGATGTGTCACGGCTGTGACGGCGTCGCGGGCAAACACGCCTTCGGCGCGCGGACCGGCGGCGCGAACGTCCTGATCGGCGCCGGCTACCTGGGGGCCGCGCTCGTCGCCACGCCGGCGCTGCTCGCGGCGTTCCCGCTCTCGATGGTCGGCGCGGTGCTCGCGGTCGTCGCCGTCTCGCTCGGCCGTGCCGTCGAGGCGTCCTCGAACCTCCCGCTCTCGGTCGGCATCGGCGCTCTCGCGCTGGTCACGAACCTCGGCGTCGCCTTCCTCCTCGGGGTCGCCGCCGACCTCGCGTGGGAGCGAACGGGACGCTGACCGGGACGGGGGGAGCCGGGTGCCGACCGGGACGGGGCGCGGGGTCGGCCGGGACGGGGGAGCGACGGATCGGCCGAGGCCGGCGACCCCGTGGTTTTTCCCATCTCGCCCGATCGATGATGATCGTATGAGTCGCGAGATCGCTCCCGGCATCCACTGGATCTACGAGGCCGGGCCGGACCGAACCGAGTCGTGGGACCTCGCCGACCGGAACCCGGAGTGGTACGAGGCCGGACGGGAGGCGTACGTCCCGCAGTGTGCGTACCTGGTCGACGGCGGCGAGGAGACGCTGCTCTTCGACACGCTGTCGCCGGCGAGCACCGACGAGATACTGGCCGCGATCGACGAGCTGGTGGGCGATCGCGGGCTCGACTACCTCGTCGTCTCGCATCCGGACGTGCCCCACGCCGGGAACACGCTCGCGATCCTGGAGGCGCACCCGGAGACGACGCTCGTCGCCCCCGGCTACGGCAACGACCACGAGCTGTACCACCTCGACGACGGGATCCACGTCACCGAGGGCGACGAGATCGACCTGGGCGACCGGGTCGTCGAGTTCCACGAGGCGACGTTCCTCGACGCGCCCGTCTCCGTGTGGATGACCGAACGGGAGACGGAGACGTTGTTCCCGGTCGACTGGATGGGCTTCATCCACCTCGACGAGGAGAAGCTGGCCTTCGTCGACGAGCTGGACGGCGAGTTCGACCCCAGCCGCCTCGTCGAGTTCCACGGGCGGGTGCTGTTCTGGTACCAGTACATTGACGTCGAGAAGACCAACGCCGAGATCGACAGGCTCGTCGAGAAGTTCGACCCCGAGATCGTCGCGCCCGCACACGGGCTCGTGATACGCGAGGACGCCACCGACTACATGGAGACGATGAAGGACGTGACCCGCACCATCGACGGCCAGGATCGGATCGGGACGCTCGGGTGAGCCATGGCGGGAACACACGCCGCAGCCGGGCCGACGACCGGAACGCGCGCCGAAGACGGGCCGACGACCGGGACACGGGCTCGCGGGGCGGACCGATGACGGTCCCCGTCACGCCGACCGTCGAGTGGATCAACCAGTGTTACGACCACGAGGGGCGACACGAGCACGTCTCGCTGTACCTGCTCCGCGCGCCGGAGGGGACGGTGCTCGTCGACTCCGGCTCCTTCTACCACCGCGAGGAGATCACCGCCGCCGTCGACGAGGCGACCGGCGGCGACGGCCCAGACGCGATCGTGCTCTCGCACTCCGATTACCCCCACGCCGCGAACGTCTCGCCGCTCGGCGGGGACACGGAGGACGTCGAGCTCGTCGCCTCCTCGGCGTCGCCGGCCCAGCAGGGGCTCCCGGACGCCCGCAAGTGCGACATCGGCGGCTCGCTCACGATCCGGGGCCGGGAGTTCAGCTTCATCGACCCGCCGTTAGCGGATCGATCACACACGACGTGGATCTACGACCACGGCGACGGGGTGTTGTTCACGGCCGACGGCTTCGGGAACTATCACGACCCCGGACAGTGTGACCATCTCTCGGGGGACTTCCCCGACGGCACGCCCGCCGAGGCCGTCTACGAGTACCACCGCGACAACCTGGTGTGGCTGCGGTACGTCGCGCCCGAGAAGGTCGAGCGCACGCTCGACGACATCTTCGCCGAGTTCGACGTGCGCGCCGTCGCGCCGATCCACGGCAACCCGATCGAGGCCGCGGACCTGGACGGCTATCGCGACAGACTCGGCGAGGCGATGCGCCGGATCGCGGACGAGTACGCCGTGGCCTGATCACCGGATCCCGGCCGCCTCGGCGCGCTCGACCAGCGTCCGGGCGCGCTCGACCAGCGGCGGGTCGATCATCTGCCCGTCGACGGTGAACGCGCCCGCGCCCTCCTCGCTCGCGCGTTCCTGCCCGGCGAGCACCCTCTCCGCCCACTCGAGCTCCTCCTCGTCCGGCGTGAACGCCCCGTGTATCACCGGGACCTGGTCGGGGTGGATCGCGAGCTTCCCGTCGAAGCCGAGCTCGCCCACGAACTCGGCCTGCTCGCGGAGCCCGTCGAGGTCCCGGACGTCGGTGTGGACGGTGTCGAACGCGTCGACGCCGGCCGCGGCCGCCGCGACGACCACCCGCTCGCGTGCGTACAGCGACTCGGTCTTCTCGTCGGTCACCGTCGCGCCGACGTCGGCGGTGAAGTCCTGGTCGCCGAACGCCACCGCGTCGACGCCGGCCGCCGCCGCGATCGCCTCGGCCGCCACGACGCCCGCGGCCGTCTCGATCAGGGGTACGACGCCGACCGGCTCGCCCGCGAGTCGCTCCAGATCCTCGACCAGCGCGTCGACGGTTTCGGGCGACTCCACCTTCGGGAGCACGACGCTCTCGGGCGGGGCGTCGGCCTCGCCGACGACGGCCTCGACGTCCGCCTCGCCGGACCGGCCGTACGGGTTGATCCGGACGCTGACGTGCGGATCCGGCTCCTCGAGCGCGTCGAGCATCGCTCGGACGGTCCCGCGGGCTCCGGCCGTCTCGTCGGGGGCGACGGCGTCCTCGAGGTCGAAGATCACCGCGTCCGCTCCCGTCTCCACGGCCGTCTCCATCATCTCCCGGTCGTCGCCGGGACAGTACAGAAGCGATCGACGGACCATGCGGGCCACACGATCCCGCTCGTGGAAAAACCAGGGGCCGAGGGGACGTCCCCGCCCGGACCGACCGGAACGGCTTTGCTCGGGGCGCCGGACGGAGTGGACATGCCCGACGCGAGCGACCGGAAGCGCTCCGCGGCGTCGCACTTCGGCGAGCACGCCGCCGCGTACCTCGACAGCGACGTCCACCGCGCCGGCGAGGACCTGGACCGGCTCGCGGACTGGTGTGCGTCGGCCGAGCGCGCGCTCGACGTCGCCACCGGCGCGGGCCACGCCGCGGGCGCGCTCCTCGACGCCGGCGTCGATCGGGTCGTCGCGACCGACGCGGCGCCCGCCATGGTGGCCACGGCGACGGCCGCGTTTCCCGGCCTCGAGGGCGCGGTCTGTGACGCCGAGCGGCTCCCGTTCGCCGCCGCGAGCTTCGACGCGGCGACCTGTCGCATCGCCGCCCACCACTTCCCGGAGCCGACCGCGTTCATCGACGAGGTCGCGCGCGTCCTCGAGCCGGGCGGGACGTTCGCCTTCGAGGACAACGTCGCGCCCGCGGACGACGCCCTCGACGACTTCCTCAACCGGATCGAGCGGCTCCGCGACCCGACCCACGTCCGGTCACACGCCGTCGCCGACTGGGTCGGGTGGCTCGGGGCGGCCGGCTTCGACGTCGAGACGACCCGCGTGATCACCAAACGTCTCGACTACGACGAGTGGATCGCGAACGTCGACGCGCCGGCCGACCGCCGCGATCGGGTCGCCGCCGCGTTCGCGGACGCGCCGCCGGCGGCGGCGGAGGCGTTCGATCTGACCCACGAGGACGGGACGATCGCCTCGTTCGTCAACCACAAACTGCTGGTCCGGGCGACCCGGTGATCCCCCGCGGAACGGACCGCCCCCGAGCGGCCGGCTCCGGGATCAGTCGTCGTCGGCCGTCTCGCCGATCCGGGCGGGCTCGCCGACCGCCGACTCCTCCGTCGGGTGGAAACACGCCGCCGAGTGGCCGGGTTCCGTCCAGGCGTCGAGCTCCGGCTCCGACTCGCGACAGCGGTCGGTCGCCTTCGGACATCGGGGCGCGAACCGACATCCCTCGGACGGCCCCTCCGGGTCGGCCGGCTCCCCCGCGAGCACGACCCGTTTCCGGTCCCCGCGCGGGTCGGTCTCCGGGACCGCCGCGAGCAACGCCTCCGTGTAGGGGTGTTTGGGGTCGGTCACGACCCGCTCCGTCGGTCCCGTCTCCACGAACCGGCCGAGGTACATGATGGCGATCCGGTCGGCGATCTGCGTGAGGCTCGCGAGGTCGTGGGAGATGTACAACACGCCGATCTCCTCCGTATTGGCCAGCGACCGGAGGAGGTTGAGCACCTCCGCCTGGAGCGAGACGTCGAGCATCGACGCCGGCTCGTCACAGATGAGGAACTCCGGGTCGATGACGAGCGCCCGCGCGATCGCGACCCGCTGTCGCTGGCCGCCGGAGAGCTCGTTCGGGTACTTGTCCAGATAGCGCTCGGCGGGAGCCATTCCGACCCGTTCGAGCGTCTCCCGTACCGCCGCGTCGCGCTCGTCGATCCGGTAGCCGTGGATCGTGAGCGGCTCCTTCACGAGCGTCTCGACGGTCAGCCGCGGGTTCAGCGACTCGTAGGGGTTCTGAAAGACGATCTGGAGGTTCTGTCTGAGCGACTGAAGGTTGCCGTCGAGGTAGTGTTCGTGTGACCGTCCGTCGAAGGCGAAGCCGCCGGCCGTCGGCTCCTCGAGCAGCGCGAGCGTCTGTCCGAGCGTGGACTTCCCGCAGCCGGACTCCCCGACGACGCCCAGGATCTCGCCGCGCGAGACCGACAGGGACACCCCGTCGACGGCGCGGACGTGCGACCCGCCGCCGCCGATCGCCTCCCGGAGGATCTCGCCGCGGCGCTCGTACCACCGCCTGAGGCTGTTCGTGAAGCCGGTCACCGTCGGCGAGACGCCGCCCACGGGAAGCCGACCGAGGAGCGACTCCGAGCGCTCGTACCACGTGTGCAACCCCTCGGCCTCGAGGACGACGTCGTCCGAGACGGCGCGTGACCCCTCCGCGCCGCCGCCCCACGTGGCGGCGGCCTCGGCCTCCCGGCGCATTCGAACCGCCCGGTCCGCGTTGTGACACGCGACGTGCTGGTCCCGGTAGGGGAGCTCCCGGAGCTCGGGCGTCGTCGTCGCGCACTCCTCCGTCGCGAACGGGCAGCGGGGTTCGAAGACGCAGCCCGTCGGCTTCTCGTCCAGTCGCGGCGGCTTTCCGGGGACCGACACCAGCCCGTCGGGGTCGTCGTCCAGCGCGGGAAACGCGTTCTTCAGCCCCATCGTGTAGGGGTTCGACGGGTTGAGAAGCAGGTTGTCGACGCGCCCCTGTTCCATCACCGTGCCGCCGTACAGCACCGACATCTCGTCGCAGGTCTCGGCGATGACGCTCAGGTCGTGGGTGATCAGGAGCAGCGAGCTGTCGGTCTCCTCCTGGATCTGGAGGATGTTGTCGATGATCTTGTCCTGGACGATGACGTCCAGTCCCGTCGTGGGCTCGTCCGCGATGACGAGCTTCGGATCGAGCGCGAGCGCCATCGCGATGACGACCCGCTGGCGCATCCCGTCCGAGAACTGGTGCGGGTAGTCGCCGACGCGGCCGGGATCGAGCCCGACGGTCTCGAACAGCTCGCGGGCGCGCCGGCGGGCGTTCCGCTCCGAGATCTCCCGGTGCGTCTGGATCGCCTGCCGGATCTGTGCCCCGACGGACATCACCGGATCGAGCGCGTCGATCGCCGTCTGGGGGATGAACGCGATCTCCTCCCAGAGCAGGTCCTGCCGCTCCGACGGCGTCAGCGCCAGCAGGTCCCGTCCCTCGAACTCGACCTCCCCCGACTCGATCTCCGCGTGGTCGGGGAGCAACCCGAGGATCGCCTTCGCCGTCGTCGACTTCCCGGAGGCCGACTCCCCCGACAGCGCGTAGTTGATCCCGTCGTCGATGTCGAACGACACGCCGTTCACGCTGTGGAGCGCCCCGTCGCGCGCGTCGTACCGAACCCGCAGGTCGTCCACGTCGAGAAGCGTCATTCGGCCGCCCCTCCGGACGGGTCGACGGCGTTCACGCTCGGCCGGGCGACGTCGTCGATCGGGGCGTCGGCGCCCCCGCGCTCGTGCCGAACCATCACGGACTATCATCGGTCATCACCGTTATGAACCCTGGGGTCATACCGCTCGCCACGATGGTAGACGACCGAGCGCCGTCCGTTCGTCCGATCGCTTCGCGGAGCGGCCGTCGTTCGATCGGCCGCTCGGGGGCCGACGCCGCGCCCGGCGGTCGGGAGCGGGGGTGGTGACGCGGCGTGGGACGGTCGCCGGTCGGTCGGCTGGGGCGGTTCGACGCGATCGTCCTCACGTCGACGCTGTGGTTCCTGGGGAAGTTCGTCCGCTTCGCGTTCCCGCCGCTCTTCGAGCGGATCGCCGGCGTGTACGAGGTGTCGACGGCGGTGCTCGGCACCGCGTTCAGCGGACTTCTCCTGGTGTACGCCGTGCTCCAGTTCCCGTCCGGGCTGCTCGCGGACCGGTTCAGCTCGGTGGCCGTCATCGGCTCCGGAGCGGCGCTCGCGGCGCTCGGCGCGCTCGCGCTGGCCGTCGACGGCCCCTTCGTCGTCCTCGTCGGAGCCATGCTGACGATCGGGGCCGGAACGGGCACGCTCAAGACGGTCGGCGTCCGGCTGCTCTCGCGGGCGTATCCGCACCGAACCGGGCGGACGCTCGGCGTGTTCGACACGTTCGGCACCTTCGGCGGCGTCGCGGCCCCCGCGGCGGTGGTCGCCTTCTCGGGGCTTCCCGGCGTTCTCGGGGCCGGCTGGCGAACGACGTACCTCGCGGCCGGGATCGTCGGGATCGCCGTGACCGCCGCGTTCGTCGCTCGGGTCCCCGACCGGGTCTCGGACGTCGACGTCGGCGGGACCGGCACCGGGGAGGGCGTGCCGGTCCGGGAGTACGCCGCGCTGTTTCGGAACCCGCGGTTCTCGGCGTTCGTCTCGGTGACGGTCCTGTTCTCGTTCGCGTACAACGCCGCGATCGCCTTCCTCCCGCTGTACCTCACGCGGGAGGCCGGGCTCGGCTCGGCCACGGCGAGCCTGCTCTTCAGCGCGCTGTTCGCGGTGAGCCTCGTCCAACTGTTCACCGGCGAGATGAGCGACCGGACGGGAGAGCTCCCCGTGATCGCGGTCACGCTCGGGCTCGCGACGGTCGGCCTCGGCTCCGTCGTCCTGTTGACCGGCGTCGGCGGGGCGCTCCCGATCGGCGCGGCGATCGTCTGTCTCGGCCTCGGCTCCCACGGCTACCGGCCGGTCCGCAGCGCGTACCTGATGTCCGTCATCCCCGCGTCCGTCGCGGGCGGGAGTCTCGGGGCGGTGCGGACGCTTCTGATGATCGCCGGAGCCTCCTCTCCCGCCCTCGTCGGGTACCTCTCGGAGACGGCGGGGTTCAAGCCGGCGTTCTGGCTCCTCACCGCGGCGCTGGCTCTCGGAACCGTCGTCTCGGTCGCCCTCTGGCTGTTCGAGTGACGCCCGAGCGGCCGCCCCCCCGTAGCGGCGCCCCGGTTCGGCCGGTTCCGCGGACCGACCCGACGGTGTCACTTGGCTGACCTCTTTTCAAAGGGTTCAACACCGCCCGGTCGGATGCGTGGGCCATGGACGCCTACGAGATCGCCGTGATCCCTGGCGACGGTATCGGGCCGGAAGTCGTCGACGCGGCGCTCCCGATCGTCGCGGACGCGGCCGAGAACGCCGGATTCTCCTTCGAGACGACGCGGTTCGACTGGGGGACGGAACGCTACCTCGACCGGGATGAGATGATGCCCGACGACGGCCTCGACCGGCTCTCGGGGTTCGACTCGATCTTCCTCGGCGCCGTCGGCCACCCGGAGGTCCCCGACCACGTGACGCTCCACGGGCTCCTGTTGCCGATCCGCAAGGGGTTCGACCAGTACGTCTGTAAGCGCCCGAACGTCCTCTTCGAGGGGATCGAGAGCCCGCTCCGCGGGTACGGGGCCGGCGACGTCGACTTCGTGGTGTACCGCGAGAACACGGAAGGCGAGTACGCCAGCGTCGGCGGGCGCGAACACCGCGGGTTCGACCACGAGACGGCGGTCCAGTCGGCGCTCTTCACCCGCCGCGGCACGGAGCGGATCGTCCGCGCCGCGTTCGAGGCGGCGGCGGAACGGGAGGGGCGTCTCACCAGCATCACGAAGTCGAACGCGCAGGCCCACAGCATGGTGTTCTGGGACGACGTGGTCGAGGACGTGGCGGCGGAGTTCCCGTCGGTGGAGGTCGAGCGGCTCCTCGTCGACGCGGCGGCGATGGACCTCATCCGACGGCCACACGAGTTCGACGTGCTGGTCGCCTCGAACCTCTTCGGCGACATCCTCACCGACGTCGGCGCGCAGATCACCGGGAGCATGGGGCTCGCGCCCTCCGGCAACGTCCACCCCGGCGAGTCGTACCCCTCGATGTTTGAGCCGGTCCACGGGAGCGCGCCCGACATCGTCGGCGAGGGCGTCGCGAACCCGCTCGCGACGGTGCTCTCCTGGTCGATGCTGTTCGAGGAGCTCGGAGAGATCGGAGCCGCGGACGCGCTCTGGAACGCCGTCACGGACCAGCTCGCCGACGAGGACGCCCCGCGGACGCCCGACATCGGGGGGACCGCGGGCACCGGGGCCGTCGTCGCCGACCTCCGCTCGCGGCTGTGACGGCGGTCGGGACCGCGTCGGGTCGCCGGACCGTCCGCCCCGGAGGGTCGGGAACCGCCCCGCCCGTCCCGGAGACGTGATAAAAGCCGATGAGCATTGGTCGCGTTCGGGGGTACGTTGAGGCGGGTTCCGCCGGAACGAGCCCGCATGTCAGGACACGACGCCTCGGTCGTCCCGTCCGAAGCCGACGCGACCGCCGCCGTCCCGGAGCTGGATCCGCTCTTCGATCCGACGTCGGTCGCGGTCGTGGGGGCGAGCCCCGACTCCTTCTACTCGGGGAACCTCGTGAACAACCTCCTCGAGTACGGCTTCGACGGGACGCTCTACCCCGTCAACCCGAACCGGGAGGAGGTGTGGGGGCGCCGCTGTTACGACGACGTCGACGAGGTTCCCGAAACCGTCGACCTCGTCGTCGTGAGCGTCCCGCGGGAGTACGTCGTCGACGTCGTCGCCGCGGCCGGCGACCGGGGGGTGCCGGTCGCGCTCGTGCTCACCGCCGGCTTCTCCGAGGCCGACGACGAGGGCGCCGAACTCGAGACGCGGCTGGCCGAGACCGCCGCGGACGCCGGGATCCGCGTCGTCGGGCCGAACTGTATCGGCGTGATGGCCGCCCGCGGCGCGACGCTCACCTCGACGTGCTCGCGGAACCCCGAGCCGGGCCGGATCGGGCTCGTCAGCCAGTCCGGCGCGCTGGCGTTCACGACGTTCTTCGAGCGGGCGGCCGACCGGGACCTCCACTTCAGCCACGTCGTCTCGACGGGCAACGAGGCGGACCTGACGCTCACGGACTACGTCGCGTACCTGGCGGAGCGGGAGACCGTCGACGTGGTGTGTACCTACGTCGAGGGCATCGAGGAGCCGGGGCGGTTCATGCGCGTCGCGGAGCGGGCGACGGGGAACGGGACGCCGGTGTTGACGGTGAAGATCGGCCGGTCCGACCTCGCGGAGGAGGCGACGCTCTCGCACACGGGGTCGCTCACCGGCAGCGACGCGGCCTGGGAGGCGGCGTTCGACCAGACCGGCGTCCAGCGGGTGCCGGACATCCCGGACCTGCTCTCGCGGGCGACCGCCCACACCGCGTACGGGACGCCCGACGGCGACCGGGTCTGTATCGCCTCGACCAGCGGCGGCCTCGCGAGTCTGCTCGCGGACATGGCCGCCGAGCGCGACCTGTCGCTGCCCGACGTCGACGGGGAGACCGAGGAGACGCTGCTCGGGATCGACGAACTGCTCACCTACGGCGGGTTCAACAACCCCGCCGACATCCGGGGGTACGGCGCCGAGGTGCTCCCCGAGATCGCCGACGCGGTCCTCGCCGACGACGCCTTCGATGCCTACGTGTTCGCGATCGGGCTGCCGGGCGTCGACGACCGCGCGGCGACGATCGCGGCGGACCTCGAGGCGATCGCCGCCGACGCCGACGACCCGGTGTACGTCCTCTGGACGGGGCGAAAGGAGCCGGACGACCCGACCGAGACGCCGCCGTACGCCCGCCTCCGGGAGTCGGTCCCGGTGTACGAGGACCCCGGACGCTGTCTGGACGCGGTCGCCTCGACCGTCGCGTACGCCGCCGACCGCGACCGCGCCGTCGGCGAGCCCTCGCGGGCCGATCTCGCGAGCGCGCTCGACGCATCGGACGGCGACGCCGACCGCGTCGACGCGGCCGCCCTCGACCTCCCGCAGGGCCGCGTCCTGACGTGGACGGAGGCCGAACCGCTGCTCGACGCGTACGACGTCCCCGTCGTCGAAACGCGGGTCGCGACCGACGCCGACGAGGCGGTCGCCGCCGCCCGCGAGGTCGGGTTCCCGGTCGTCTGTAAGGTGGACTCGCCGGCGCTTCCCCACCGGAGCGACGCCGGCGCGGTCGAACTCGGCCTCGACTCGCCCGCGGCCGTCCGCGAGGCGTACGAGGCCGTGACCGACGCCGCGCTGGACCGGGTCGACGCCGACGCGATCGCGGGCGTGCTCGTCCAGCCGATGGCCGACGACGGCGTCGAGGCCATCCTCGGCGTCGCGCCCGGCGACGTCTTCGGCTCGCTGGTCACGGTCGGTCCCGGCGGGGTGCTGGTGGAGGCGCTCGACGAGACCGCGACGCTCGTCCCGCCGTTCTCGCGGGCCGACGCGCGCCGCGCCGTCGAGAGGACGGCGCTCGCGGACCTGCTGACCGACCGGCGCGGGGACGAGCCGCTTCCGGTTGAGCCCCTCGTCGACCTGCTCGTGAACGTCGGGAGCCTGGCGGCCGCCGATGCGGTGGCCGAACTCGACCTCAACCCGGTCGTCGTCACCGCGGACGGTCCCCTGGCCGTCGACGCGCTGGTACGGACGCGCGACTGACGGACGGCTAGGCGCGAAACACGGCGGAAACGGCGGGTCGTCGGCGGGCGAGCCGACGGACTACAGCGTCAGTTCGCTCTCGACGATCTCCCCGACCTCCTCCTCGCGCGCCGCCGCGTACCGCTCCAACAGCTCGCTTTCGACGTCCTCCACGGGGTGGTAGCAGGCGGCCTCGTGGTCGTCGTCCGCGAACGTCGCCCGCGCCGGCTCCTCGCCGCGGCACGTCTCGTCGGCCTTCGGACACCGCGGGGCGAAGTTACACCCCTCGGGGAGGTTGACCGGGTTCGGCGGCTCGCCCGGCAACAGCACCCGCTGTCTGTCGACGTCGGGGTCGGTCTTCGGGGAAGCCGACAGAAGCGACGCCGTGTACGGGTGTTTCGGCGCCGTGACCACGTCCTCCGTCGCCCCGATCTCGGCGATCCGACCGAGGTACATCACGGCCAGCCGGTCGGCGATCTGCGTGAGGCTCGCGAGGTCGTGGGAGATGTAGACGATCCCGATGTCGCGCTCGTCGGCCTTCTCCCGGAGGATGTTGAGGATGTTGGCCTTGAGCGAGACGTCGAGCATCGACGCCGGCTCGTCACAGATCAGGAGCGTCGGCTCGAGCACGAGCGCCTGCGCGATCGCGACGCGCTGGCGCTCCCCGCCCGACAGCTGGGTCGGGAGCTGGTCGAGGTACTTCTCCGCCGGCTTCAGCCCGACGTCCTCGATCGTCTCCCTGACGCGCCGGTCGATCGTCTCCGGGTCGTGCCCCTGGATCTTCAGCGGCTCGCCCACCGCCGCGCGGACCCGCTGGCGGGGGTTCAACGAGTCGAACGGGTCCTGGAAGATGAACTGGACCCGCGAGCGGAACTCCTTCGTGCTCTCGCCGAGGAGGTCGTCGACGGGCGTGCCCTCGATCAGGATCTCGCCGCCGGTGCGCTCCTGGAGCGCCGCGATCACCTCCGCGAGGGTCGACTTCCCGCAGCCGGACTCGCCGGCGACGCCGACGATCTCCCCCTCGTGGACGGAGAGGTCGACGCTGTTGACCGCCTTGACGTAGTCGGGCTCCGCCCCGCGCAGGTCCTCGAGGATGCCCTGGGGCTGTTTGAACCACTTCTCGAGGCCCCTGGTCTCGAGGATCGTGTCGCCGACGCCGCCCGACCGGTCGCGCTCGTCGCGGACGTCGATCCCCCACGTCGCGGGGTCCGCGGCCTCCTCGCGCAGCTCGTCCGCCCGGTCGGTGTAGTAGCAGGCGGACAGCTGTCCGCCCGCCTCGTCGAGCGGCGGGTGGCCGTCCTCGCACCGCTCCGTCGCGAACGGACAGCGGTTGCGGAACACACAGCCCGTCGGCTCCTCGGTGAGGTCCGGGAGCGACCCTGGAATCGAGATGGCCTGCTCGTCGAACTCGTCCACCTCCGGGAAGGCGTTCTTCAGTCCGATCGTGTACGGGTTCGTCGGCGACCGGAAGATGCGGTCCGTCTCGCCCTGTTCCATCACCTTCCCGCCGTACAGCACCGACATCTCGTCGCAGGTCTCGGCGACGACGCCCACGTCGTGGGTGATCATGAGAAGCGAGCTGTCGATCTCCTCCTGGATCTCGATGAGCTTGTCCATGATCTTGTCCTGGACGATGACGTCCAGTCCCGTCGTGGGCTCGTCCGCGATGAGGAGGTCGGGATCGAGCGCGAGCGCCATCGCGATGGTGACGCGCTGGCGCATCCCGCCGGAGAACTGGTGGGGGTAATCCCCCGTCCGGTCGGGGTCGAGCCCGACCATCTCGAACACCTCGGCGACGCGCTCGTTCGCCGCCGCCTTCGAGACGTCCCGGTGTTTGCGGATCGCCTGGCGGATCTGCGCGCCGACGGTCATCACCGGGTCGAGCGAGTCCATCGCGCTCTGTGGTATGTAGGCGATGTCCTCCCAGCGGACCGACTGCCAGTCCCGCTCTGACAGCTCGAGCAGCTCCCGGCCGTCGAACTCGATGCTCCCCTCGCGGACCTCGCCGTTGTCGTCGAGCAGCCCGAGGACGGACTTCGCCAGGGTCGACTTGCCGCAGCCGGACTCGCCGACGAGCCCGTAGTTGTCCCCCTCGTCGATCGAGAAGGAGACGTCGTTGACGGCGTGGACGTCGTCGCCCGGCATCCGATACGCGATCTTCACGTCGTTGACTTCGAGTAGACTCATTCTTGCTCCGTCTGTAGGTCGGGGTTGACTATCTCCTCGAACGCGCGTCCGACCAGGAAGACGCCCGTCGTGACGGCGCCGATGCCGACCGCCGGCGGGAGCACCCACCACCACGCGGTGCGGATCGCGCCGGAGCGGAACACCTGCTGGAGCATCCGCCCCCACGACGTCGTCGTCGGGTCGCCGAAGCCGAGGAACGCGAGCGACGCCCCGGCGACGATCGACCAGCCGACGGCGTAGGCGGTGTAGAGGAAGCCGATCCCGAGGACGTTCGGCGCGACGTGGAGGAACATCGTCCGGGTGTGGCCGGCCCCCCTGGCGCGGGCCGACTTGACGAAGGTTCGCTCCTTGACGGTCATCACCTCCGAGCGGATGACGCGCGCCGGCATCTTCCATAGGAAGACGACGAGGACGGCGGTGATGAGCCAGACGTTCGGCGTCACGAACGAGAGGATCACGAGCGCCATCGGCAGGAACGGCAGCGCGAACGTGAGGTCGGTCAGCCGCATCAGGAACTCGTCGACGCGGCCGCCGAAGTAGCCGCTCGTGAGCCCGACGAGGAAGCCGAGGATCCCGGTCCCGACGCCGCCGAACAGGCCGACGATCAGGGTCGGCCGCGCGCCGGCGAGGAACTGGCTCAACACGTCCTTGCCGAACGACGTGGTGCCGAGCAGCGCCTTCCCGCCGGGCGACTGGAGTCGCATCATCGATCCGCCCTGCTGGAGCGTGTCCTCGATCGGATGATACGGGGCGAGGTACGGACCGAAGACGCCCAGGAACCCGAACGTGACGATGACCGCGAATCCGGCCTTCGCCGCGTTGTCCTTCAGCACGAACCGCAGCGTGCGTCCCGCCCGACCGAGTTCGGAGCGGAGCCGTTCCTTCGCCGTCTCGGTGTCGAAGCTGTATCCTGACATTAGACGTCACCTGCCTCGACCGTCGGGTCCAGTTTCGCGTACGCCAGGTCGGCGGTGAGGTTCATCACGATGACCGCGAGCGCCATGATGAACACCGCCGCCTGGACGGTCGGGTAGTCCTGATTGAGGATCGCCTGGACGAGCGCGCGGCCGATCCCCGGCCACGCGAAGACGACCTCCAGGGTGATCACTCCCTGGAACAGCATCCCCGTCCGGAGCGCGAAGTAGGTGACGAGCGGCAGCAGCGAGTTGCGCCCGGCGCGCCCGAGCTGTTCCATCTCCGAGAGCCCCTTCGCGCGGTGGAGCATGAGGAACTCCGACCCCTTCCGCTCGACGACCGAGTTGCGCGCGAGCATCAGGAAGTCGCCGCTGTAGAACAGCACCGTCGCGGTGAACGGGAGGATGTAGTGTTTCAGGAAGTCCACGGAGGCGAACGTCGCGACGTAGCCCTGCGGGTTCGCGAGCGGACTGCGCATCCCGAACGCGGGCAGCCACCCCAGCCCGTACGAGAAGATGATGAGGAGGAAGATCCCGGTCACGAAGATCGGGACCGCACGGAAGACGGTGGTCACCACGATGCTCGACTGCTCGAACCACGACCCCCGGTTCCAGCCGGCGTACATCCCGGCGAGCGAGCTGACGATCGCCGTCACGACGAGCGCCGGCAACAGGAGCACGAGCGTGTTGACCAACGCGGGAACGATGATCTCGCCGACCGGGCGCTGCTGGGTGAGCGAGATCCCGAACTCGAAGGTGAACAGGTTCTGGATGTACCTGAAGTACTGGACGTATATCGGGTCGTCGAGCCCGTACATCGCCCGTATCTGTTCGACCTCCGCGGGCGTCAACGACCCCGACGCCACGAGCGCGCTGAACGGGTCGGCGGGGAGCAGCCGCAGCGTGGCGAAGATGACGCTGACGGCGATGAGCGTCAGCAACGCCGCGATGGCGGTCCGTTTTATCAAAAATCGGCGAAAGCTCATGTGGCTGGATGCTCTCTATGAGAAGTCGGCCTGATCGAGATCGGTGCGAGAGGCGTGGCCGTTCTCGACGCGCTCGGCGAAGGCCTCCCAGGCGTCACCCTCGGGCCAGACGAGGTTGTCGTTGCCGTCGAAGGTGTACCCCGCCTGCTGGAGCATCGTTCGCGCGCCCTCGACGTCGTACTCGTACGGCTCGGTCTCGCCGTGATAGGGCGTCAGCAGCGGCGTGATCAGGTTCTGTCCCTCGATCGCCTCGCCGCGGCCGCCGAGCGTGTTCTCGACGAACCCCTGCTTGTCGAAGGCGTGCGAGAGCGCGACGCGGAACGTCTTGTCCCGGAACAGCGGGACGAGGTGGCTGAGGTGGACGTCCGTGGGGACGTAGTTCCGCGCCGTCTGTTTCTCGACCCCGCTGGCGTTCGCCGCGCGGTCGGCCTGCTGGTTCGAGACCGTCGTCCCGATGGCGTCGATGTCGCCGGACTGCATCGCCCCGATGAGCGTGGAGACGTTCCCGACGTTGGCGTGGACCATCTCGTCGATCCCGTCGCCGGGGACGAAGTACTCCCCGAGCAGCTCCTCGCGGACGTCGTCGTCCCACATCCAGTTGTTCTCGTGTTTCTCCAAGCGGAGCTCGGACCCCTGCTCCCAGTTGACGAACGAGAACGGCCCGGTGCCGACCGGGTTGTCGGGGTTGTACTCGCTGGGGCTGTCGACGTCCGACCAGCGGTGCTCCGGGATGATGGCGCTGCGGACGACCCGCTGGGTGAGGAACGCGGCGTCCGGCTCCGTGAGGTTGAAGCGAACCCGGCCGCCGCCGCTCTCCGAGAGCACCTCCACGGTGTCGATCGTCCGGATGAACGCGGCCTGCTGGGGCGCGTTGTTCTCCTGGTAGAACTCGACGCTGAACTTGACGTCGCTCGGGCCGAACGACTCGCCGTCGTGCCACTCGACGCCCTCGCGGAGGTCCATCTCGACGGTGGTGTCGTCGACCACGTCGGCGTTCGTCGCCAGCGCGGGCACGATCTCGAGCTGCGGCGAGGCGTCGAAGAGCCCGTCGTAGACGTTGAGGAGACGTTTCTCCTCCTGTCCGCCGCTGGAGAACGGGAGGTTCGTCCCCTGCATCCCGGACGTGACGCCCTTCACCCACGTCGACGAGTCGCCCTGCGGCTGGAGGTTCACCTGCGACCAGATGAACGAGTCGCGGGTCGTCCCGTTGCCGGGCGTGGGGACGTACCCCTCCCAGTCGGCGGTGTTGGCCACCGTGATGACCTCCGGGAAGTTCGCCGCGATGAGGTAGGCGTCCTCGTTGAGCAGCTGGGCGATCTCGTGACAGATCTCGGCGCGCGCCTCGGGATCCCCGATCGTCTGTGCCTGCTCGTCGAGCAGCTCAGTGATCTCGTCGTTCTTGTAGTTGTAGTAGTTCCCGCCCGTCTCCGGATGCGCGCGCATCAGGAACGGGTTCGGGTCGAGCCCGCGCTGCGGGTCCGGCCCGTGGAGGTTCATCGTGATCGGCACCGGGTGGCCGATGTCGGCCCGCCAGAACTCGCCGTACCGGGTGCTCGGCTGGACGTTGATGAGGTTCACCGGGACGCCGATGTCGTTCAGCGACTGTTGGACGTGGAGCGCGAACTCGCGCATCCACGGCGTCTCCGCCTGCGCGAAGTGGGTGTCCACCTCGGGGACGTTCTCGCCCTCGACGGCGGTGTACTCGAACTGGATCGCCTCGTCGTTGACGTCGACGCCCTTCGTCTCGACCGGCCACTCCTCCCAGAACCGCGTCTCGATCGAGGCGGCGTCGCCGCCACCGCCGCCGTCACCGCCGCTGCCCCCGTCGCCGCCGTCGCCACCACCGCCGCCGTCGCCGCCGCTGCCCCCGTCGCCGCTCTGTCCCCCACAACCGGCCAGCCCCGCGATCCCGGTCGCGCCCGCGATCTGGATGAACCGTCGTCGTGGTGTGCTTCCCCGTTCGATGTCGAAGCCGTTGTCTTGCGACATTCCATCCGTACATACCCCCGTAATCGGATTGTAGCTACCCCCGATACCCCTCAATAGTCATCATTCTTTATTAGGGATCGCCGATCCGCCGCCGATCGCGCCGGGTCCGACGCAATCGCGTGCGGTTGTGCGTCCGCCGTCCGTAATTCGCTCGTCGTTTCGCTCGGCGACCGCGCGGTGCCGACGTTCAGCCGTCGGCCGCGTCCTCGGACGAGGCCCCGTCGGGGGTCGAGAAGACGAGGTCGAACAGCCGTTTCTCTGCGACCCGCAGGCGCTCGCTGAGCGTCGACTGGGCGATGTCGAGTTCCGTCGCGATGTCGTCGGCCGACGCCCGCCGCGGGACGTCGAAGTACCCCATCCGGTGAGCGGTCCGCAGGACGGTCAGCTGCTCGGCGGACAGCTCGTTACGGAGGACCCGTCCGAGCTGTCCGCTCCCGAGCGGCTCCCCGGTCGTCTCGACCTGGTTCACGCTCAGGAGTTCGAACCGCCCGAACTGCTCCTGGATCCGGTCCGCGAGCGTCCGGAACGTCTCCCACTCGTCGACGGTGACGACCCCGTGTAGGTGGTCGGTTCGGAGTTCCAGACGGTTGGGGATCGCGTTCTCACGCAGGATGACGCCGAGGAGGAACGGATACGGCTCGTGAGCGACGATCGTTAGCCGGTAGGTCGGCGCGGTCGACCCGTCCACCACCTGCTCCTGGTGGAACAGCTCGACCCGAGAGAGCGTCGACAGCACCGATTCGGGGTCGAACGGCGACCGCGACGTGACGAGAAGCGACTCGATCCAGTTGCCCTCGTCCGCGTAGAACGCGTTCTCGAACTCGATCGTTCGCGCCTCCGGAACCCGGTCGGCTATCTCGCTTACGACCCCCGAGAGGGCGGTCTGGAACTCGATACGAAGGATGCTGGATCACCTATGCGGCCATCGCTTCCGTTTCCGGGTAGTATATATAACGCTTTGCTTGTCGGCTCGACCGTCCGATCCGGCCGCGCGGACGGCGGCGTTCCGGACTCAGCTGCCGTTCGCGATCCGGCGCGCGACGCGGTCGCGGTCCTCGCGGATCCGGTCGACGAGCGTCGCGATCGACGCCAACACCGGGTGGTCGGGACCGTCCATCGACCCGTAGAGGTACTCGTAGAACCCCGTCCCGCCCCCGCCGGCGACCCGATCCGACGACAGCGGCGGGTCCCGAAGCCTCGACTGTCTGTCGGCCGCGGCCGTCTCACACTCCGACTCGAGGTCGCCGAGCCGCTCCCAGACGTCGATCGCGGCGTCGGCCCGGCCGCCGGCCGGGATCCCGTCGAGGTGCTGGTTCAGCCGAACGCGGCGCCGGTCGATCCGCTCCGCGGTCGCGCCGGCCTCGTCGAGCGCGTCTATCTCGACGTCGATGGCGTCCGCGAGCGACCGCCTCGCCGCGGCCGCCCGTCTGCTCCGGTCGACGAGCGCCGACTGTAACCCCGGCGAGAGCGTCCCGTTCGACGCCAGCGAGACGGTCGTGTCCGGCCCCAACTCCGCCGCGAGGCTCTCGGCGACGCTCTCGTCGTACTCCTCCGTGTAGTGTGGAAGCGACATCACCGTGTCCTGGTAGGTGTCGAGAACGCGCCTGAGACGCACGTCGCCGACCGCGCCGTCGCCCCGACGCGTGCCGACCAGCTGGGCGGCGGTCGTGGAGGGCTCCGTCGTCGCCGCCGGACACGGATCGAGCGCGGCGACGCGGTCGGCGAACTCCTCGAAGGCGTCGTGTTCGTCCGTGACGCGGCGGCGCTCGCGGCGACAGGCCGTCCGGGCGTCGCGGACGTACGCGAACGTGAGCAGCGCGAGCAGTCCCGCGATCGCGACGGCGGTGACGACGCCGGGCTCGGTCGCCGCCGCCGACAGCTCACACGAGAGGCTCGTACACTCGGGTTCCAGGGCGGGCTCGCTGGGGATCCGAAAGGCGACGTCGCCGCCCCGGTTCACGCTCATAATTTCGGTAACACATCGCACACTCAAAACCGTTTTGGCAGGTGTCACGCCGCGAACACCGGACCTCCGGCGGGGATCGAACCGTCCGCGCCGTCACGCGGCCGCGGCGTGTGAGCGACGGCGACATCGGTGAACGACGGCCGACACCGATTTGATCCCTCGCGTCGAACCGTCGAGCGTGACCACCCAGACGCCCGGCGTCCACCACGTGACGGGGATCGTCGGCGACGCCCAGGCCAGCGTCGACTTCTACGCGGGGACGCTCGGACTCCGGCTGCTCCGGACGACGGTGAACTACGAGGACCGTCTCCAACACCACCTCTACTTCGGGGCCGGCGACGGTCGTCCCGGCTCGGTCCTCACGGTCTTTCCCGACCCGATGGGCGCGCCGGGGCGACCCGGCAAGCCGGGATACGAGTCGATCTCGCTCGCCGTCCCGCCCGGCTCGCTCGACCACTGGCGAGACCGCCTGGCGGAGCGCGGGGTCGACGCGGACCGACTCCGCCCCGGCGAGCGCTTCGGCGACCGCGGACTCCACGTTTCCGACCCCGCGGGAACCGCGGTGGAACTCGTCGCGACCGACGACGCGGGCGACCCGTGGACCGGGGGGCCGGTCCCCGAGCGGGCCGCTATCCGGGGGTTGTACGGCGCGACGGCGACGCCGACGGACCCGTACGGCGCCGCGAGCGTCCTCGAGACGCTCGGCTTCGAGTACGAGGCCGAGACGGGAGACGAAGCCGCCGCGGGCGACCGGATCCGGTACCGCGCGCCGGGCGAGCGGGCGACCGCCGTCGACCTCCTCGTCCGGGACGCGCCCTACCTCCGCGAGGGTCCCGGAACGATCCACCACGTCGCGGTGCGGATGCCGGACCGCGAGGCGCTCCTCGACTGGCACGACCTGTTCCGCGAGCGCGGATACGAGGTCTCCCGCGTGAAGGATCGACACTTCTTCCACTCGCTGTACGTCCGCGGGCCCGGCGGGCTCCTCGTGGAGCTCGCGACGGAGGCCCCGACCCCTGACGGCCCGCGGGGACCGGGCCTCGCCGACCCCGACGCGGCCGGCCACGCGACCGACCTCTCCCTCCCGGACCGGTTCGCTGACGACCGGGACCTGATCGAGGGGCAGCTGCCGCGGATCGAGCCGCCGAGTCGACGATGACCCGAGGGCCGTCGGCATGACCCGGACGCTCCCCGACGTGGAGGGCCCGCACGCCGACGCCCGGCTCGTCGTCGGGGGCGCGCCGGCCGCGGCCGCCGAGGTCGCGGTCGTCCTCCTCCACGGGCGCGGCGGGACCGCGGAGGGGATCGTCCGGCTGGCGGACGGGTTCTACCGGCCGGGCGTGACGCTTCTCGCCCCCGCGGCACGGCGGTCGACCTGGTTCCCGGCGGGCCACGACGCGCCGCTCGCGGCCAACGAGCCCGCGCTGTCCTCGGCGGTCGACTGCGTCGCCGGCGCGGTCGCGGCCGCGGGCGACGTGGGGATCTCCCCGGAGCGGACGCTCCTCGTCGGGGTCTCACAGGGCGGCTGCGTCCTCGCGGAGTTCCTGTGTCGTCGCCCGCGGCGGTTCGGCGGGGCGGTCGTCGCCTCGGCGTCGCTGCCGGGCGAGGACCTCGGAACGCGGCGGGTCGCGGGCGTCGACGACGAGAGCGACGCCGCCACCCCGCTCGCCGAAACGCCGGTGTCGCTCGACTCGAGCGAGGCGGACCCGCACGTCCCGGCCGATCGAGTGCGCGAGACGGGTCGGCTCCTCGAGGCGGGCGGCGCGGCCGTCGACGTCCGGATCGACCCCGGATCGGCTCACGGGCTCTCGGACGCGACGATCGGGCGGATCCGCGACCGGATCGACGCGTTCACTCCCTGACGCCGTCGTCCGTGATCACGGTGTCGATCATCCCGACGGGGGTCGCGTCGTAGCTCGGGTTCTCGATCGTCACGCCCTCGACCGGCTCGCGCATCACCTCCACCGCGTCGCGGAACTCGTTCTCGAACCGGAACTCCTCGATGGTCTTCGCGCCGGAGCCGACCGCGGTGACGGGGACGCCGAGCTCGCGGGCGGTCACGACGAGCGGGAAGGTGCCGACGCGGTTGTAGTAGGTGCCGCCGGTGATACACGTGATACCGAGCAGGACGCGGTCGCAGTCGCGGAGGGCGTACCCCATCGCGCCGTCGACGACCATGTGGGCGTCGACGCGGTCCATCCCGGCGAGCGCCCGCGCCGTCTTCCGGCCGAGCGTCCGCGGGCGCGCCTCGGTCACGTACACCGTCAGATGTGCCCCCTCCCTGGCGGCGGTCTCGATTGACTCGAGGACGGTCGTGGAGTAGTCGTGGACGAGAAGCGTGTCGCCGTCGACGATCCGCTCCGCCGCGTTGGCCGCGGCGGCCGCCTTCGAGGTCTCGATGTCCTCGACGACGCGGTCGATCACGTCCTCTAAGAGCTGTTTCGCCCCCTCGACCGTGGTCGGCTCGCCGACGATCGACCGCTCGACCTCGCGCATCGCGTTGTGGAGCGCGGCGTGGGAGGGGTTCGACCGGCGCAACACGCCCGCGTTGTGCTCGAGGTCGCGCTCGAACTCGTCGACGGTGACGTACTCGCGGTCGAGCAGCTCCGCGAGCGACTCGGTCGCCTTCACGGCCACCGCGGAGGTGCTGTGGGTCCGCATCGCCCGGATCTCGGCGACCGTCTCGTCGATCATGTCCGGAGAGTCGACGCCGCGGTTAAAAGGGGTTGCGGGGTTTCGTTCCCCCGCCAGCAGGCTTATATCGGTGAACGATCGTGTGATATACGAGATGAGTGAGAGCGACGGATCCGACGGGTACGCTCGGCTCTTCGCCGATCCCGTCCGAGAAACGATGGACGGTGCTACCTACGGAACGTGGCGGGCGATCACGGCCCCCGACGCGGTGTCGCTCGCGTTCGGGTTCCCGTACCCCGACGCGCTCCCCAACGGAAAGATAGACGAGGCGGTCGACACCCTGCTGGAGGTCGACCACGACGACGCGCTCCAGTACGCCGGCGGCGACTACGCGGACGCGATCACGGAGACCGTGGTCGAGCGCACTCGCGCCCGCGGGATCGAGTGTACTCCCGAGGAGGTTCACGTGACCAACGGCGCGACGCACGCGCTCGACACGGTCGCCCAGACCTTCCTCGACCCCGACGACACCATCGCGGTCGAGGCGCCGACCTACATGGGCGCGCTGCGGCTGTTCCGCAACTACGGCGTCGACATCGAGGGGTACGCCATGGACGAGGACGGTCTCGACGTCGACGCGTTCGCCGACGACCTCGCGGCCCGCGAGGAGGCGGGCGACCCGCTGCCGAAGTTCCTGTACACGGTTCCCGACTTCCAGAACCCGACGGGCGTGACGCTGTCGACCGACCGCCGGGAGCGACTCCTCGAGCTGGCGGAGACGTACGACTTCCTGATCGTCGAGGACGACCCGTACGGTCAGCTCCGGTACGACGGCACCACGCCGCCGTCGCTCAAGTCGCTCGACGAGACGGGCCGCGTCGTCCGTGTCGACACGTTCTCGAAGACGATCGCGCCCGGCATCCGGACGGGGTGGGTCGTCGCCGACGAGGCGATCGTCCGGGAGCTCGACCGGATCAACGCGGGCGGCGAGAACGTGTTCACGCTCGGACTCATCGCCCGCTACTGTGAGGCGACCGACTTCGAGGCGGACCTCGACGATCTGCGCGCGGGCTACCGCGAGCGCCGCGACCACATGCTCGAGGCGCTCGAGTCGCGGATGCCGGAGGGCGTGGAGTGGAGCGAGCCCGAGGGCGGCTTCTTCGTCTGGGTCGAGTTCCCCGACGGGATCGACGCCGAGGAGCTGCTCGAGACCGCGGCCGACGAGGGCGTGACGTACCTCCCCGGCTCGTACTTCTTCCACGACGACCGCGGAAGCCGGTACGCCCGGCTCTCGTTCAGCTACGTCACTCCCGAGGAGATCGACGACGGGGTCGCGGCGCTCGCGCGGGCGACGCACGCGAAACTGCCGACGGTCGAGGCGTCCGACGACTGAGGCCGCGCTCCGCTCGCCCCGCCGTCGCCCCGCCGACGAGCGTATGGTCGTCGCCCCCGTATCGAACCCATGGGCTATCCCGTCACCTACCACTGTCCACGCTGTGAGACGATCGTCGAGATCGAACGCGAGGGCTACCTCGCGGACAAGGCGGTGCGGCCGTACCCCTTCGAGGGGTGGACGTACGCCGCCCCCGACGAGCCGTTCGAGGGCGACGCCGCCGACGGCGTCCGGTTCGTCTGCGGGGAGAGCGACGGCGTCGTCTGGGACCCACACGGGAACGAGGACGGAGGCGGGACCGGCGACGCGGGTGGCGACGAGGTCGACGCCGCGGGTGGCGACGGGGTCGACGACGGATCCGATGACGCGAACGGGGACGGCGGCGACGATCCCTCGTCGCCGCCGGACCGCGGCTGCGGAGAGCCCTTCTACCTCTCGTTCGTCCGCTACGAGGAAGGTCGGGAGGTCGACCCGCGTGCGGAAAGCGAGTTCGTGACGATCGACCCGAGCGCGCGGCCGTCCGGACCGAGGGGGCCGGGCGGTCCGGGCGGGGTCCGATGACGGATCGCGGCGGGAGCGGGCCGGTCCCGTCGGCGCGGCTCCGGTCTCGCGGCCGCGACCGGCAAGCCCCTTAGGTGGGGACGCGAAAGGGGGCGTATGGAGAGCATCAACCGGACCGCGATCGAGCTCGTCGACGAGGCGCTCGACTTCGCGGGCGAGCTCGACGTGGCGGGGTACGAGTTGGAGAACGGGGCGACGGTCGTCGACTTCGGCGTCGACGCCACCGGCGGCGTCGAGGCCGGGCTACTTCTGGCCGAGATCCAGACCGCCGGGCTGGCGAGCGTGAACACCCGGATGGGCGAGGTCGCCGGCGCGCCCCGCGGGTACGTCGAGCTGTCGACTGACCACCCCGCGGTCGCGTTGTTGTGCTCACAGAAGGCGGGCTGGGAGTTGGCGTTCGAGAGCGGCTTCGAGGGGCTCGGCTCCGGCCCCGCTCGCGCGCTCGTGGGCCAGGAGACGGAGTTCGAGCGCGTCGGCTACTACGACTCCTCCGAGTTCGCCACCCTCGCGGTCGAGTCGACGACGCTTCCCGACGAGGAGGTCGCCGAGCACGTCGCCGACCTCGCCGAGGTCGACCCCGAGGGCGTCTTCCTCCCGACGTACGCCACCGGCTCGACGGCCGGCTCGGTCGCGACCGCGGCCCGCGCGGCCGAGCTCGCCGTCTTCCGGCTGCTCGAGATCGGCTACGAGCCGACCGACGTGCTCCACGCCTCGGGGACCGCGCCGATCGCGCCCGTCACCCGCGACGAGGACCGCGCGATGGGCCGGACGAACGACGCGTTGGCGTACGGCGGGGAGGTCCACCTCCAGGTCGCGCGCGACGACGACCGGTTCGACGAGATCGTCTCCACCGTGCGCGACGACTACGGCACCCCGTTCCTCGAGGTGTTCGAGGACGCCGACTGGGACTTCTACGAGGTGCCGGAGAGCGTGTTCGCCCCCGCGCAGGTCACCGTCGACGTGGTCGACGGCCCCGTCTACACGGTCGGCGAGACCGACGAGGCGCTGCTCGCGGAGTCGTTCGGCTACCGCTGATGCGTATCAAGCCGGTCCCCGAGCCGCCAGCGGACCTCGCGGAACTCGCCGCGTTCCAGCGGGCGGTCCCGCTCGTGCCGGGCAGCACGGACGACTGCTGTGCACGCCTGCGCGACCGCCGTGACCTCCCGAACCGCCAGCGCGCGAACGACTGGCTCGCGTTCCTCCGGACGCTCGGACTCGTCCGGGAGACGCCGCGGGGGTTCGTTCGCGCCGACGCGGAGCCGACGCCGGAGTCGGTTCGGAGCGGGCTCCGCGAGGGCGTGCTGTTCGTCCCCGAGGCGCTCTCGCTGCTGCGCGCGGCGTCGCCGGCGGAGCCGGTGACCCCGGCGACGCTCCTCGCCGCCACCCGCGAGTCGGTCCCGCGCCACGACCGCGCGCGCGACCCGGAGTGGGAACGGTCCTGGCGCGACCGGGCCGACCGGCTCCTCCGGTGGCTCGCGCTCGTGGATCTGGCCGCGCCGGTCGAGCGTGACGGCGACGGTCCCGCGGACGGGGGACGCGAGCGAGGCTACGTCGCCGGCGACGCCCTCTCGGACGCGTAACAAACCTTTTGCCCGGAGCCGGAGACGGTCCGGTATGGGACGATTCGACGGGCGGCGGTCGCGGGAGGCGGTGTCCTACGAGCCCGCGAGCGTCAAGGAGCTCCTCGTGGAGATGAAGGACACGGCGGAGCTCCTCATCGACCTGTCGTACTCGGCGGTGCTTCACGCCAGCCCCTCCGTCGCCCGCGAGGTCGTCGAACTCGAACACCGGATGGACGTGCTCCAGATGCGCGCCCGGATGAGCCTCATGCTTGCGGCGCGCAAGCCGAGCGAGGCGGAGACGCTCGCGCCCGTGCTCGGCGTCGTCGCCGCCGCCGACAAGGTGTCCGACGCCGCGGGCGACATCGCGAAGATCGTGGTCGAGGAGATCGGGCTCCCGGAGGCGATGCGCGGCGCGCTCACCGAGGGCGTCGAGACGCTCGTCCGCGGCACCGTCGCCGACGACTCGCCGTACGACGGCCGGACCCTGAAGGAGATCGACTTGGAGTCCGAGACCGGGGTTCGGGTCATCGCCATCCGCCGCGAGGACGACTGGATCCTCAACCCCGGAGCCGAAACCCGAGTGGAGCGCGGGGACGTGACGCTGCTCCGGGGCCCGGAGAACGGCGTCGGGGAGGCGTATCCGAGGCTGACCGGCGAGCCGTTCGAGGCGGACGAACCCGTCGAACCCGCGATCGACGACCTCGAGCGCGCGGTCGACTCGATCGTGTTGATGAAGAACCTCTCCGAGCTCGCCGTCGATCTGGCGTACGGCTCCGTCCTCTTCGACAACGAGGAGCTGGCAGAGGAGGTGTACAACCTGGAGATCGAGGTCGACGCGCTCCAGTCGCGGTTCGAGGCGTGGACGCTGCGGGCGGCGAAGGAAGCCGAGGACCCGGTCTCGCTCCGCGGGCTCATCCACCTGGGCGTCGCGACCGAGGAGATCTCCGACGCCGCCCTCGAGATCACCGAGGGCGTGATGCGCGACATCGGCGTCCACCCCGTCGTCGAGATGGCCGTCAAGGAGTCCGACGAGATCATCACCCGGACCCAGGTTCGTCGGGGAAGCGATCTCGCCGGCACGCGGATCGCCGCCGGCATTCCCGCGACCGAGATCGCCACGAGCGTGCTCGCGATCCGCCGCCCGGAGGAGGGGTGGCTCGTCGGTCCCGACCTCGACACGACCGTCCGCGCCGGCGACGTGATCATCGCGAAGGGGACGCGGACCTCCGCCGGGGAGTTCGCGGAGCTGGCGACGTGACCCGGACGACCCGGCCCGTCCACGCCTACTACGAGGCGATAGACGCCGGCGACTACGACCGGCTCGCCGACCTCCTCGATCCGGGGTTCGTCCACGAGCGCCCCGACCGCACGCTCGAGGGACGCGACCGCTTCGTCGCGTTCATGCGCGACGAGCGGCCCCTGACCGACACCGAACACGTCGTCGACGCGGTCTACGAGTCGGACCCCGGCGGGGATGACAGTTCGGGCCCCGCCGAGTCTACCGGCGTGGCCGTCCGGGGGCGGCTCCTCGACGCCGACGGCGACGAGCTGTTCGCGTTCGTCGACGTCTTCGACGTCGCGGACGGCCGACTGACCGAGCTGCGGACGTACGTCCGGACGGACGGGTAGCGCCCGCGATCGACCGCGGAGCGACCGCCGGAGTGCCGGGGTGCCGTCCGCCTACTTCTCCTCGACGTGTCGCACCGCGCCGGCGACGCCGCGGGTCGACTCGACCATCTCCGGGCCGGACATCTCCGCGCGGCCGACCGCGAACGCCCTCGGCCCCTCGACGACCACCTCGTCGCCGACGCGGATCCCGTCGTCGGCGTCGATCACCCCCGGCGCGAGCACGGAACCGTGCGGCACGAACCCGTCGATCGCGACGCGCTTCGTCGGGGCGTCGCTCTCGACCCAGCGCCGCGCGCCGGCGAGGGTAAACGAGAGGGTGCCGTACTGGGGGACCATCGTCGCGAGCTGTTCGCCCGGCTCGCCCTCGCGGCCGGCGTCGGGGTCGTCGCCCCACACCTGGAGCTTGGGATAGCGGCCCGTGGTCCGGATCGCGTCGCCGGCGTCGCTCGCGCCGCCCCCGGAGCCGTCGAAGAGGTCGTCGCCCGCGCCGTCGCCGAACAGGTAGTCGGCGATCGCCTTCACCGTGTTGTGCTCGCGCTCGCGCTTACTGTAGGCGGGCTCGCCGGAGAGCGCGGCGTTCAACTCCCCGAGCGACTCGTCGGTCGTCGGATGGTCGACGCAGGTGTACTCGAAGGGGACGTCGATATCGGGGTCGGCCTTGACGCGCTCGCATACCTCGCGGTAGCCGTGATCCGGGACGTGCGCGATCACGCGGGAGTACTCGTTACGCGTCAGGTACCGCCGGAGCACCTCGGCGACGAACCCGATCTCGTCCTCGCTCCAGTCGCCGGTGACCACCGAATCGTAGTGTTGGGCCGGGTACGTCGTCTCCAGCTCCTGGGGCACGACGCCGATCGGCGAGGTCATCGAGACGGTGTGGCCGCGCCACTTCACCGCGTCGTGGAACTGCCGGTGGCTCTGGGAGTCGCTGTACGGCTTCGTCGCCGAGCAGGGGACCAGAACCAGCGGCTGGTCCGTGAATCGATTGCGGTAGCGGCTCGTGACGCGGTCCGCGAAGCGCCGGATCTCGACGCGGTCGAGCGTCTCGGCGGTCGCGGCCGTCACCTCGGCGTCGCGCATCAGGGGCGTCCGTTCCTCGAGGTAGCCCCACTGGTCGTCGAACTCGCGGAAGGCGGCGGTGAGCCACTGCTCGTGGCGAGCCTGCCCCTCGACGTAGTCCCGCAGGCGACCGGCCCGGATCCGCTCGCGGACGCGGCGGAGTTCGGCCTCGAGCGCGTTCACGTTGTGCTCGGCGCAGTCGGCACGGGAGAACTCCGCGCGCGGCGTCGCGCAGGCCGGACAGGCGCAGGGCAGCTCCTCGAGGTCCTCGAGGAAGTGCTCGGCGTCGGCGGTGAGGTACCGGCCCTGCGTCCCCTTCGTCCGCGCGAGCGAGGCGTCGACGAGGTCGACGCCGGCGTACGCGAGGAGGGCGACGTTCAGGGGCGTGGCGACGCCCGAGAGGTACAGCGCGGTGTCGGCCGGCAGCGCCGATTTCGCGGACAGGATCGCGTCGCGGAACGCCTCGCCGTGGCCGACGAACCCCGAGGCGTCCGCGAGGAGGTACGCGTCGGCTCCCACGTCACGCGGCGTCTCGGCGTCGACCACCGCGGCGGTCGGCGCGTCGATCGCGGGGTGATCCACCCGGAACGACTCCCGGACCTCCTCGCGGGTGCCCGCCGGGAACGATCGGTGCGGCAACACGGTGAGCGCCGCCTCGTCGCCGTCGGGCACCTCGCGGTCCGCGGTCCAGAGGCTGCCGGCGTCGGCGAGGAAGGGGTCCGCGAGCGCCGGCGTAGTCACCGGGTCGGCGAGCCGGAGCTCCCCGATCCGGGCCGCGCCGTCGCGTTCGTGGACCTCGAAGTGGTCGGTCATACGTCCCCTCGCCGGGGGACGCTCAACTCTCTTGTGTTCCGCGTTCGGACGCCGCCCTCGCCGTCGACGCCGTCCGTCCCGGTCGGGTCCCGGCGATCGGGAGGGGTCGTGAACCGCTCTGTTCGGTCCCGCGGGACCGCTATCCGCGCCAGTCGCTCGGGACGTACTGCCCGAACGCCGGGTCGGGCGAGCGCGCGAGCGGACGGAACGCGCGTTCGCCGGCCAGCCGGAAGGTCTCGATCCGTGACTGTCCCGGTCCGGTGAGGTATCCGACGTAGGACATCGCGAGCGGGTAGGTGACGTCGTGGCGGGCGGGGTTGACCGGAATGACGGCGTACTCGTTCCGGAGCAGCGGCGGCGGGTCGTCGATCCCCGAGTCGACGTGTCGAGCGAGATCGCCGTCGGTGGCCACGGCGAGGAAGGTTCCACGGTCGGTAAGGGTGTAGGCGTTCGACCGTCCGGCGACGACCAGCGTATCGCCCATTCCCTGCCCGGTTTCGAGATACCACTCGCCGGACGGACTGATGCCCGCCTTCTTCCAGATGCGCCGCTCCCGAACGTGTGTTCCCGACCGGTCACCCCGCGACACGAACGTCGCCTCCGCCTCCGCGATCGCCCGGAACGCCGGGACGGGGTCCGTTCCAGCCACGCCTGCCGGGTCGGCCGACGGCCCGACGAGCAGGAAGTCGTTGACCATCAGCCTCCGTCGGTTGACACCGTACCCGTCCGCGAGGAACTCGTCCTCCAGCGGACGGGCGTGGACGAGCACCACGTCGCAGTCGCCGTCCCTGGCGATGCGGAGCGAGGCACCCGTCCCGCGAACGACCGTCTCGACGGCCGTCCCGAACCGCGCGGCAAACTGACGGTTCAGGACGTCCAGCAGGCCGCTGTCGTACGCCGTCGTGGCCGTGGCAAGCGTTATCGTGTCGGGGGCGGACCGGCTCTCCTCGGTTCGACCCGTGCAGCCGGCCGTCGAGCCGGCACCGCCGAGGCCGAACACCTGTATGTACCGTCGACGGCGCATACCGGACGTTGTCGAATACGGCTACATAATCCTAGCGAGTAATTTATACTAATTACGTCACGGGGCGTTCTCCCCCCGTCGATCCCGTGACGACCCTCCGATCGCTCGGGACGAGATCGGACGAGCAGGAAGCGGTCGACATCGAAGGGTGGTTCGCCGACCGTTCGTCGGCGACCGACCGGAGCGGGGAGGGGCCGGCCGGTACGCGGGCGACGGAACGACGCCGATCCGGACCGTCTCAGTACCCGCGCGTGATGAGGTAGTCCGCGAGGTCCTCCAACAGCGCCCGCGAGTCGCTCTCGGGTAACACCTGGAGATGCTCCTTCGAACGGGCGGTGAGTTCCTCGGCCGTCTCGCGGGCGTACTCGATCGAGCCCGCCTCCTCGAGGACGGCCACCGCCTCGTCGACCTCGTCCTCCGTCACCTCGGCGGGCGTCTCGGCGTCGACGAGGCCGTCGACGTCGACGCCCTCCCGGCGGGCGTGAAGCGTGATCAGCGTCTCCTTGCCCTCGACGAGGTCCGACCCGCGCTGTTTGCCCAGGTCCTCGGAGGGAACGGTGAGATCGAGCACGTCGTCCTGGATCTGGAACGCGCGACCGGAGTCGATCCCGTACTGATACAGGGCGTCGGAGACCTCGTCGCCGGCGCCGAGCAGGACCGCCGCGGTCGAGGCGGCGGCCCCGTACAACACGGCGGTCTTCAACTCGACCATCTCGAGGTACTCCTCGGGGAGGATGTCGTCGCGGGACTCGAAGGCGACGTCGAGCGCCTGCCCCTCGCAGATCTCCGTACAGGTCGACGCGAGCAGCCGCATCGCCTCGAGCCCGTCGGCCGGGTCCGCGCCGGTCTCGCTCATGATCTCGAACGCCTTCGAGTAGAGCGTGTCGCCGGCGAGGATCGCCGTCGACACGTCGTACTGCTCGTGGACTGCGGGGACGCCGCGCCGCAGGTCGTCCTCGTCCATGATGTCGTCGTGGATCAGCGTGAACGACTGGATCACCTCGATCGAGACCGCCGCACGCATGACGTCGACGGGGTCGCCGGAGTGCGCGTCGAACTCGCGGAAGTCGACGCTCATCGGGTCGACCCCGGCCACGGCCTCCGCCGCCAGCGTCGTGACCGTCGGTCGGAGTCGTTTGCCGCCCGCCTCGAGGATGTATCGAGACGCCTCGTAGAGCCGCTCGGGGCGCTGTACGGGTAACTCCTCGTCGATAGCGGCGTTAACCAGGTCGCGCCGCTCGCGGATGGCGTCGAGCACCCGCGCCTCCGTCGTCTCGGTCGTCATTCGACGAGCTGGATGGTGTTGCCGTTCTGCGTGACGTGGAGGTCACGACCGAGCTTGTACCCCTGCGACTTCGCGAGGTCGACGTACGGCGAGCGACCCTTGAGGTCCTGGTGTGCCGGGAGGAGGTGTTGCGGCTGGAGCGTGTCCAGCATCTCGTAGTGCCCCTCCTCGCGGAGGTGGCCGGAGACGTGGATGTCGTCGAAGATGCGCGCGCCCTGCATCCGGAGCAGCTGCTCGGACTGGTAGCGCTGGCCCTCGTTGGTCGGCTCCGGGATGATGCCCGCGCTGAAGACGACCTTGTCGCCGTTCTCCAGCTCGTAGGGGGTCTCGCCGCGACCCATCCGGGTCAACATCGCGCGCGGCTCGCCCTGGTGGCCCGTCACGATGGGGAGGAAGTTGCCCTTCCCCTCCTTCATGATGCGCTTGAACGCGCGGTCGACGGACTTCCGGTGGCCGTACATGCCGACGTCGCCCTGGAAGTCGACGAAGTCGAGCCGTTCGGCGGTGCCCGAGTACTTCTCCATCGAGCGGCCGAGCAGCACGGGCTGGCGGCCGATCTCGCGGGCGAACTCGACGAGCGACTTCACGCGGGCGATGTGCGAGGAGAACGTCGTGGCGACGATCCCGCCGGAGTAGTCCTCGACCGACTTGAGGGTGTCGTGGAGGTGCTTCCGCGCGACCGACTCGGAGGGCGTGCGGCCCTTCCGGCCCGCGTTCGTACAGTCCTCGATGTAACAGAGGACGCCCTCGTCCTGGCGGCCGATCTCCGCGAACCGGTCCATGTCGATCGGGTCGCCGATGACCGGCGTGTGGTCCATCCGCTTGTCGAGCCCGTAGACGATCGCGCCCTCGGGCGTGTGGAGGACCGGGTTGATCGCGTCGATGATCGAGTGGGTGACGTTGACGAACTCCATCTCGACCTGCTCGGAGTCGCCGATGGCCATCGTGCCGCCGGCCTCCATCTTCACGAGGTCGTTGTCGACCTGGAACTTGCCCTCGTCGGAGATCTGCTGTTTGACTAACTCGATCGTGTACGGCGAGGCGACCACCGGCGCGTCGTACCGGTGGGCGAGCTTCGGGATCGCCGCGATGTGGTCGAGGTGACCGTGCGTCGGGACGATCGCCTGGACGTCGCCCTCCAGGTCGCTCATGATCCGGTCGTCCGGGATCGCGCCCATGTCGATCAAATCGAGGCTGTGCATCTTCTCGGTCTCCACGTTGTCGTGGATGAGGACCTTACTGAGGTTCAGGCCCATGTCGAAGATGACGATGTCCTCGCCCGCACGGACCGCCGTCATCTGTCGACCGACCTCTTCGTATCCGCCGATTGTCGCGATTTCGATTTCCATGGTGTGTGTCTTCGAGCGCCAGTTTCCCGGCGCTCCGTCACTGATTCCCCGCAAAGGAGCCGTCAGCCCCGGCGTCTAACCGCGTGTCGGTGAAGGCCCCGCTACGGCCGAGCCGGCGTCGGCTCACCGTGTCCCGCGGGAGTGTGGTGTTCGCCGATACACCGTGGCGTGTTAAAAACGTCCGGGTTCGGCGGCGCGGCGCGGGAACGGATCCGCCGGGAGCGTGAGAGAGACCCCCCTCGCGTTCCGCCGGAGGCGCCCGCCTCCCGGTATTTTTAATAGTACGACGGGAGGCGTACGAACGATGAGTGGACGACCCCTCGACGTGCTCGAAGCGTCGCTCGAGGACCCCGTGACGGTACACCTCAAGGACGGTACGACCTACTACGGCGTCCTTGCCGGCTACGACCAGCACATGAACGTCGTCATCGAACCCGAGGCGGGCGTGAGCGACCGCGTCGAGGACGATCTCGACGGCGAGTTCGCCGTCGCGATCGAAGACACAACGATTATACGCGGCGATAACGTCGTTTCCATCAAAGCATGACCGGCTCCGGTACGCCCTCTCAAGGGAAGAAGAACAAGACGGTTCACGTGAAGTGCCGCCGCTGTGGCGAGAAGTCCTACCACCTCACGAAGGAGCGGTGCTCCTCGTGCGGCTTCGGGGAGTCCGCGAAGCGACGCGACTACGCCTGGCAGTCGAAGGCCGGCGACAACTGAGCTTCCTCGTTTCTCCGTCTCGACCCGCGTTCCGGCAGCCGCCGGCCCGCTCTCAGCCGTCGGTCGGGGGGTTCACGAAGAGCCCCTCGAGCAGCGGCGGGACGCAGGCGACCGAGGCGCTCGCGGTGGCCCCGGTCCAGGTGTCGAACGTCAGGGCGCCGACGGCGTAGCCGCCGAGAAACAGGAGCGGCATACAGACGAGTACCAGGTCGGCTCGCGAGAGCGTCGTCGGTCCGTGGGAGCGTCCCTCCGCCATCGGCGTCACTCCATGTACCCCAGCTCCCGGAGCTTCCGGGCGATCCGTTTCGCCTCCGCGTCGCCGATCTCGTCGTCGGCCTCCATCTCTCGAACGACGACGTGTTTCACGAACTCCTTGACGGAGCCGAACGGCTCGTCCTCGATGTACGCCTCGACGTCGGCGACGAACTCCTTGCGCAGCGAGATCGTCGTGTACTCGCTCATGTGCCGGGAAGGGTCGCCCGGCCACAAAAGTCTAATTACATCTAATTACCGGCGATCGGGCCCTCCTGAGTCCTCCTGCTCCACGCGCTCGCGGGCGGCGGCGACCAGCAGCGGGAGCATCACCGTCGCGTCGCCGTAGACGGAGGCGTTGCGGGCGTCGGTCTCGAGTTTCCCCCACGAGCGCGCCTCCTCCAGGGTCGCCCCCGAGAGCCCGCCCGTCGCCTCCGGATCCATCGTGACTTGAACCGCGTAGTCGTACGCCCGCGGCGTGACGAGCATCGTCTGGAGCGTGAAGTTCTTGGGCACGCCGCCGCCGACGAGCAGACAGCCCGCGTCATCGGCGTCGAAGGCGACGTCCGTCAGCCCGGTCATGTCCGCCAGCGCGTCGAGCGTGAAGTCGGCCGTCTGGGCGTACATCCACGCCTGGAGGCCCAACACGGAGTCTTGGACGGCCGGACAGTAGACGGGGACGTCCGCCTCGTAGGCGGCGGCGGCGACGCCGGCGTCCTCGGCGACGTCCTCGCGCTCGTTCACCTCGGCGTTCGCCCGGCCGAGTTCGGCACACAGCTCCGCTATCGACACCGACCCCTCCCCGTCGAGCGCCGGAAACACCTCCTCGCGGAGGTGTCCCTCGAACTCGGCGAAGTGCTCCTGGGGCAGATAGACGTTGTAGATGCGGTCGACGCCCTCCTCGCGGAGCCCCTCGTCGTGTTCGCGCAGGCTCTTCTCTGGGTCGTGCGTGCGGCCGTGGTGGTGTTTTCCGCCGATCGCCTCGATCGTGTCGTGGGTGAGGTTCGCGCCCGTCGTCACCAGCACGTCGACGTAGCCGTCGGCGATCAGATCCGAGACGATCCGACGCATCCCGGCGGGCACCATCGCGCCCGCGAGCGAGAGGAAGACCGTACAGTCGTCGTTTCCGAACATCTCCGCAAGCACGTCGCCCGCCTCGTGGACGGCGGCCGCGCCGATCCCGGCCTCGCCGTACGTCTCGAGGAGGTCCCCGACGGTCATCCCCGAGCCGACGTGCGCGTGGCCGACCGGGTCCTCGTCGAACTCCTCGCGGTGGGGGTGGCCGTCGCCGTCCGCCTCGTGGTCGTCGCTCATGCTCGCCACTGCGACGCGGGACCGTTTGAAACGCCCGATCGGTTCGCCCGGCGGCGTCGTCGGATCGTCGGACGCCCGACTCGATCCCGTTATCCCCCGCTCACGGGCGGGAACAGCGCGAGCTCGTCGCCGGCCTCGAGGGCCGTCTCCATCCCCTCCTCGTGGTGGACGTTGCTCCCGTTGCGGAGCACGTTGATGTGGTCCGCCACCTCGCCGTCCTCGAGCACGCGGTCGCGAAGGTCCGGGTGCGCCTCGAGGAGGGCCTCGAACGCGTCTCCGACCGTGTCGCCCGGTTCGGCGTCGACCGCGACGACGCGGTCGCCGGCGATCTCCGCGAGGTCCGCGAACAGCTTCCACTCCATACCCGATCCCCGCGGGGGCGCGTCATTAGCGTTGTGTCCCGTCCCCGCCCGCCGGATCGCCCTCGGACTCCACGACGGCGCCGGCGTCGGCCGTGGAGTCCGCCCCGCCGGCATCGTGGCGTTCCTTCGCGCCTCCGCCGCGGGATTCCTCCGCGCCTCCGCCGCCCTCGACGGGCGACGCGCCCGCCTCGAACCGCCGGATCGCGTCCGGCCGCCCGACGAGGAACGCGGTGTCGCCGGCCGCGAACGCGTACGCCCGCCGCGGGATCGGCTGGACCGCCCCCTCGAGAGGACGGACCGCGGCGACGACCGCGCTCACCTCGCCGACGGTCGTGCCGACGAGGTCGGCACCGTCCTCGACGGTCACCGTCGCCATCGTCTCGTCGGCGTTCCGGAGCAGCGAGGCGAACTCCCGGTCGGCCTGCGGCTCCGTCGGCAGCGTCACCAGTCGATACCCCCCCTCGGGGGAGAGCGCCTCCGCGTCGGACTCGTCGAGCGCGACCGTGGCGACGTCCCCGGCGACGCCCCGCAGCTCGCCGGTCGCGACGCGCGCCGACGCCGGCTCCGTCCGCCAGATCTGGACCATGTCGCCGGCGGTCGCGTTGTTCGGCGGGTCCGCGGAGAGCGCGACCGCGACTCGACCGGGCGCGAGCGTCGGGCCGAGCCCGGTCACCCGCGACCCGACCGCGAAGTACTCGAGCGTCCCGTCCTCGGCGACGTCGACGTCGACGTAGCCGACCCCGTAGTCCGTCTTCACCCGCTCGACGAGGCGCTCGCGGAGCTGTTCGACCGTGAGCCCGCGACCGAATATCAGCGTCCGGTCGGCCATCTCGGCCTTCTTTTCGGGCGAGACCGGCTCGTAGGTGTCCACGTCCTCGATCTCGTCGGCGGCCGGCAGCGTGACGGGCGTCATCCGCCCCACCGTCCTGACGAACCGGCTCATCTCCCCCTCGATCCCCTTGACTCCCGACAGCGCGAAGACGTCGACGGCGAGCCGGTCGCCCGCGTACCTGCCGGCCGGCGAGACGACCGCCGCGAGCGCGAGCGCGGCCACGTTGAACACGACGGTCTCGACGGTGAGCAGCTCGGCCGTCTCCGCGCTGACGAGCGTCCCCAGCGACGTGGTGTTGAGGTACAGCGCGACGATCGAGACGCCGAGCAGGACCGCGACGCCCTCCGGGATCGCCGCCCGGAAGTACCACCGGTAGACGAGCGCGCCCGACGCCGAGACGACCGCGGCGAGGAGCGCGAACGTGACGAGCGTGATCGCCGCCGCGCGCGGGTCGCCGAAGTCGACCGCGGTCGCGGTCGCCGCGGCTCCCGCGAGGACGGCCGCCGTCACGTCGCCACCTCCCCGAACCGGTCGAGCGCCTCGCGGGTGCCGACGACGAACAGCTCGTCGCCCGCCGAGAGCGGCTGGCCGCCGCCCGGCGCGACGGTCCACTTCGCGTCGTGACGCGCCGCCAGCACCGCGACGTCGTACGCCTCCCGAACGCCGACCTCGCCGATGGTGTGGCCGTCGAGCGCCCCGCCGGCGACGACGCTCACCTTCCGGAACCGCTTGCCGGCCCGGCGGAGAAGCGTCGTCAGCTCGAACTCCCGGCGCGTTCCCCGCGAGCACACGAGGACCCGCCCGCGACCGGCCCGCAACAGCGGGCCGGCCTCCGAGCGGTCGACCGCGACGGTCACGCGACCCTCGCCCCCCGTCGTCGTCCCCGTCGTCGGAGCCGGCGCGGGGGCGGCCCCCGGTTCGCCGCCGTCGGTTCGAGGATCCCCCGCCGGCCCGCCCTCCGGACGCGACCCCGTCTCCGGGTCGTCGCCCCCCGTCGTGGCCGCGGTCGACCCGCCGGCGTCGGCGGCGGGCTTCCCGCCCGACTTCGCCGCCAGGAGCGTCCCCTCGACCGTGAGGTCCGGCGTGACGACCCGGACGACGTCCCCGCGGGCGAGCCCGGTCGGCACGAGCGCGGGAATCGACACGGCTCGTTTGCCCTTCGGGACGCGCTTCGAGAGGCCGCCCGTCGGCGGGGCCGCGGTCACCGTCGCCCGCGCCTCCTCGTCGATCCGCACGCTCACGTCGACGAGCTCGAGCTCCGTCTTCAGCCGCTCGGCGAACCGCGTCTCCAGCTCCGCGAGCGGCACGTCCGCGGGGAACGTCCACTCCCCCTCGGCGATCGCCCGCCGGGTCTCGGCGGGCAGCGGCGGGTACCCCTCCATGTCGCCGACCTCGCCCGCGACGGTGACGCGGACCTGTCCGCGCCCGCCGACGAGTTCGACCACATCGGTCGAGAGGGTACGCTCGCGGAGCTTCCGGAAGGAGACGCGCTTGGGGACGTTCGCGCCGAGCTTGTCGCCCTGGGCGTGCGCGTACAGCGAGAGCATCAACACGACGAGGATCGCCGTGAGGATCGCCGGCGCGCGGTCGGAGCTGCGGATCGTCTGGTCGTTCAACGCGAGCAGTCCGCCGTTCACGCCCGCGATCGCCAGCGCGAGCGCCACGACCCCGAGTCCGGGGATCGTCACCCCCGTGAAGTACTTGAAGATGAACCCTAACACGCCGGCGATCAGCGCGGGGATGATCCCCGTGAGGACTCCCAGGTAGATGCCGAACAGGATCTCGACGGGCAGCGCCATACTCGGACGATCCCCGGAGCGGTTAAACCAGTACCGCCGCCGGCGGGTCGTCCCGGACGCGTCCGATCGGCGCCGTCCCCGCCTCGTCACGGGGGGTTTAAGTCCCGTGTCGGCCACCGGCCGGACATGGAGCGGACTCGCGAGTGGGTCTCGGTGCGAGCCTCGGTGGCGCTGACGTTCGCCGTGGCGCTGCTCTCCATCGTCGTCGGGCTGCTCCACATCAGCGGGTTCAGCGTTCAGGGGCCGCTCTCGCCGTACATTCCCGAGATCGTTCGCCGAACCGTCGGGTTCACCGGGACGATCACCGGCTTCACGATGCTCGGGAGCGGGTTCGCGCTCAGGCGCGGCTACCGCGTCGGCTGGCGCTCCGCGGCGGTCCTGCTCCCCCTGACCGCGATACAGGGACTCCTCCAGGTGTCCGTCTTCTCCCTGCCGCTGGTCGTGCTCTCGCTCGTCTCCGCCCCCGCGCTCGTGATCAACCGGGGGCGGTTCGACCGACAGTTCAGTCCGTCCCCGACGCAGCTCGCCGCCGCGGCGGCGCTCGCGGCCGCGATCTCGTACGGCACCCTGGGATCGTACGCGCTCCGCGACGAGTTCGGCAGCGTCGACACGCTCGTCGACGCGTTCTACTTCACCGTCGTCACGGCCTCGACGGTCGGCTACGGCGACGTGACGCCGGGCACACAGATCGCCAAGCTGTTCGTGCTCTCCTCGCTCGTGATGAACGTCGCCGCCTTCGCGGTCGCGCTCGGGGTCCTCCTCACGCCCGCCATCGAGGCGCAGCTCTCCAAAGCGCTCGGAAAGATGACAGAGAAACAGTTCGACCTCCTCGACGGCCACGTCCTCGTGTTGGGAACCGGGGACCTGACGGAACCGATCCTCGAAGAACTCGCGAAACGGGACGGCGTCGAACACGCCGTCGTGACGACCGACGAGACCGCCGCACGGCGGCTCGACGAGCGGTCGGTGCCCGTGCTCACCGCCGACCCGAGCGACGTGGAGCCGCTCCATCGCGCCCACATCGAGGACGCCCGCGCCGTCGTGGTCGCGACCGACGACGACGCCCGCGACGCCCTCGCGATCCTCACCGCCCGCCAGCTCAACCCCGACGTCCGGATCGTCGCCGCCGTGACCCAACGCGAGAACATCGACAAGCTCCGCCGGGCCGGCGCGGACCAGGTGATCTCGCCGGCGACGCTCGGCGGCCACATCCTCATCGACTGTGCGTTCGGCGATAACGGCGACTCGATCGGGGAGATCGCCGACGACGCGTTCGACTCCGGGAGCGAGTAGCGGCTCAGCGGCTCCGCCGACCCTTCGTCTGCCGGTAGTCCCGGCTCAACACGTTCTCGCGCATGTGGTCCACGAACGCGTCCGCCTCCCCGTCCGACATCGCGTCCGGCTCGCGCATCGGGACGATCTCGAAGCCGCGGCCCCGGATCGTCGTCGCGTGTTCGGCCTCGACGTCGAAGGAGTCGGGCCGCCGCGTCGTGTACGCCACCGCGAGCTCGCGGAGCGCTCGCCCGCCGACGGGGACGATTATCTGGGGGTTGATCATCCGTATCTCCGCGTTGAGGAACGGCTCGCAGGTCGTCACCTCCTCGTCGCTCGGCTCCCGATCGGGATGCCGACAGCGTGTCAGGTTCGTGAAGAAGACGTTCTGAACGTCCGGTTCGGCCGCGTCCGGCGACGACCTGACGAAGCCGAGGTCGGCGAAGACCGACTGGACGAGCTCGCCGCCGCCCTCGCCGGTGAAGGGGATCCCGTTCCGCTCGGCGGCCGCCGTGGGGCGCTCGCCGACGACGAGGAACTCGGCGCCCACGTCGCCGTAGCCGTGAACCACCCGATCGCGGCGGTCACACAGCTCGGGACAGTTCTCGCAGTCGGGGTCCATCCCGAACGGGTTCGCGAACTCCTCCTGGGTTGCGTCCACGGCCGTACTGGGCGCCCGGCGACCTAAAGTCTCGGGGGATCGAGGGGGAGGGGACGCGGCCGCCGGGGGAACGGCGCGGCGGCGTCAGGTCGGCGCGTAGGCGTCGCCGTCGCGGAGAACCAGGTCCTGTTTCCGCAGGGTCTTCAGGATGCTGTACAGCGACATCTTCTTCATCCCGAGCGAGTCGCCCATCTCCCCGACCGTCGCGTGCTCGTTGGTCGTCAGATAGAGGTACACCAGCTTCGCGCGCGGCGACTGTAGCTCCGGCGGGAGCGCGGGTGCCGCCGCGTACGCCGTCTCGGCTTCCATCATCCTGATCGACACCACGCATTCGACGATAATAAACCCCTATTTCAACGATCGTCGAACCAACGCGGATCGACGGTACGGGCCCCACCGAGCCGGTTCGCGTCGGATCGCGTCGACGTCGGTGTCCTCCGGGCGCGGCCGGATCGGCTGGACCCGGCCGACGCTTTCGACCGTCGACGCATGGAAAACCGTGAACGACCCGCGACGCGGCGGGAGCTCCGCCGCCGGCTCAGTACGAGCGAACCTTCGGCTCGTACGTCTTGGCCTCGCCCTCGAGGATGGCCGGCTTGTACCAGAGCTCGGGCTCGCCGTCGTTCCAGGAGACGAGCGTGTGTTTCAGCCAGTTCTCGTCGTCGCGCTCCTGGCGCTCCTTGCGCCAGTGTGCGCCGCGGAACTCCCGGCGCGCGAGCGCGCCCATCGCGAGCGCCTCCGCGATGTCGAGGATGTTCCGCGTCTCCATCGTGTGGATGAGGTCCGTGTTGAACGTCCGGGACGGGTCAGACACCGCGACCTCCGTGTACGCCTCGCGCGCCTCACGGAGGTCCTCGAGCGACCGTTTGAGGCCCTCCTCCTCGCGGAAGACGTTGACGTTGGCCGTCATCGTCTCCTGGACCTTCGAGCGGATCTCCGCGTGGTTGCGACCCTTGCGCGCGAGCAGGTCCTCGACGCGCTCGCGGGCACGCTCGATCGCCGCCTCGAGCAGCCCCTCGGCGTCCGCCGTCACGGCGCCGCCGTCGGCCGCCGCCGGGCCGCGGCCGCCGACCGCGCCCACGTCGACCTCGAACTCGTACTCCGCGGGCTCCCAGTCGCCGGTCCGGCCGGTCGGGATCTCCGCCTCGCCCATCTCCCTGCCGGCCGCGTGGTGGCCGGCGCGCTTGCCGAAGACGATGAGCTCCGGCAGGGCGTTCCCGCCGAGGCGGTTCGCGCCGTGGACCGACGCGCAGGCGCACTCGCCGGCGGCGTACAGTCCCTCGATGACGGTCTCGCCGTGCTCGTTCGTCTCGATGCCGCCCATCGCGTAGTGCTGGCCGGGCTTGACCGGCATCGGCTCCGTGAGCCCGTCGGCACCCTCGAAGTCCTCCGCGAGGTGGAGGATGTTCTCGAGCCGGTCGAGGATGCGCTCCTCGCCCAGGTGTCGCATGTCGAGGTGGACGTACTCGTCCTCGATGCCGCGGCCCTCGTTGACCTCGGTCAGCTCCGCCCGCGAGACCACGTCGCGGGAGGCGAGCTCGCCGTCGTTGTTGGCGTAGCCGTGCTCGAACATGAACCGCTCGCCCTCGCTGTTGTAGAGGATGCCGCCCTCGCCGCGAACCCCCTCCGAGATCAACACGCCCGTCGAGGGGAGCGTCGTCGGGTGGAACTGGATGAACTCCATGTCCTCCATCGGGACGCCGGCGCGGTAGGCCATCGCGACCCCGTCGCCCGTGTTCGCGACCGCGTTCGTGGTGTGGTCGAACACCTGCCCCATCCCGCCGGTGGCCAGGATGACGCCGCCGTTCGCGCGGAACCCGTCGACCTCGCCGCGCTGGATGTCGTAGGCGACGACGCCGTGACAGGTCCGGTCGGCGGGGTCGTCCTCGTCGGTGACGACCAGATCCATCACGTGCCACTCGTCGTACACCGTGATCCCGCGTTTGACCACCTGCTCGTACATCGTGTGGAGCATCTGGTGGCCCGTCTCAGCGCCCGCGTACGTCGTGCGCGGGAACGAGAGCCCGCCGAACGGGCGCTGGGAGACGCGTCCGTCGTCCTCGCGCGAGAACGGCATCCCCCAGTGTTCGAGCTGGATCACTTCCTCGGGGCTCTCCTTACAGAGCGCCTCGACCGCCGGGGCGTCCCCGAGGTAGTCGGATCCCTTCATCGTGTCGTACGCGTGGTCCTCCCAGGAGTCCGCGTCCCGGAGCGCCGCGTTGATTCCGCCCTCCGCCGCGCCGGTGTGTGACCGCACCGGGTGTAGCTTCGAGACGATCGCCACGTCGGCTCCCTCCTCCTGTGCCGCTATCGCCGCGCGGAGGCCCGCCCCGCCCGCGCCGACGACGACGACGTCGTGTTCGTACATGGTGTGTGATATGGTAGTTCGTTAGTGTTGGTCCGTCTTGATACTGTCTCCGACCGTCACCAGAACTTGAGGTTGTTCTTGACGGCCTCGCGTTTCAGCTCCTGGATGTGCTCGGTGAGCGGGATGTCCTTCGGACACACCTCCGTACAGGAGAACTGGGTCTGACACCGCCAGACGCCGTGCTCCTGCTCGATGATCTCCAGGCGCTTCTGTTTGACGTCCTCGCCCTCCCGCTCGTCCATCGCGAACCGGTACGCCTTGTTGATCGCGGCGGGGCCGAGGTACTCGTTGTCGCCGGCGGCGATGTTACACGAGGACATACACGCGCTACACCAGATACACCGGGTGGACATCTTGATCTTCTCGCGGTTCTCCCTGCTCTGGCGCTGCTCCTCCAGCTCGCCGTCGGGATACTCGTTCGTCTGGAAGTACGGCTCGACCGCCTCCATCTGGTCGTAGAAGTGCTCCATGTCGACGACGAGGTCCTTCGTCACCTCGGCGTGCGGCAGGGGTTCCACGCGGATCGGCTCCTCGAGCTCGTCGATCTGCGTCTTACACGCGAGCTTCTGGCCGCCGTTGACGAACATCGCGTCCGACCCGCACACCGCCTGCCGGCAGGAGTGACGGAACGTGAGCGAGGAGTCGTACGTGTCGCGCGCGTACATCAGCGCGTCGAGGACGGTCATCCCCTTCGTGAACGGGACGTGGAAGGTGTCGAAGCGCGGCTCCTGTTTCCCCTCGACGTCGGGGTCGTACCGGAACACGCGCAACTCGACGGTGTTCTCGTCGGCCGCCGCCTTCTCGGCCTCCTCGGCCTCGCGCTGGCGGCGCCGCTCGTCGGCCCGTCGACGCTTCTCCGCGCGGCGCTCGTCCCCCTTCGAGGGGACCTCCGACTCGGTTTCGGCAGCCGTCTCCTCCGTTTTCTCGGTCTGTTTGGGTATCTGCGTGCTCATGGTTCGATCAGTAGAGCGGGATCCCCGCCCACGCGTTCGCGGTCCGGATCCCCTGGACGATCAGGACGACGCTCGCGGCGACGAGCGTCCACTTGATGACGGTGCGTTTCGTTCCCGTGAGGCCCTGGTTGACGAGCGCGTTGTAGACGCCGTTGACGCCGTGGAACGTCGCCGTCAGGAGGAACAACACCATGAGCGAGTAGTAGCTCATGGTCTCCATCCGGCCGGCGCTCATCAGGAAGGACACCTCGTCCGCGTGGTGGACGAAGTGTAACAGGAAGAAGTGGAACGCCAACACGACGAGCAGGAACGCGGCCGTGATCCGCTGGAGCAGCCACATCCGTCCGCCCTTGTCGAACGAGGAGTAGCGCTGTGCCATCTCAGAACGCCCCCGCGATGAACGTCGGCACCGACGCGACCGTGATGGCCCCCGTCAGGATCAGCGACGCGTAGAAGCTCTTGTCCTGTGACTCCAGTCCGACCCCGAGGTCGACCAACAGCAGGCGCGCCCCGTTGAGCATGTGGAACACGGCGACGGAGAGCAGCCCGACCTCGAGGACTCGAACCAGAAGCAGGCCCTCGAGCGAGACGATCGTCTGGGTGTACACGTCGTTGCCCGCCTGGAGCACGGCCGTCTCCGCACCCGACGCGGGGATCGCCGTGCTCAGGACGGCGATGTGGGTGAAGAGATACCCGATGAGCACCCATCCCGTAAACTTATGAAATATCCACGCCCACATGCCGGCCTCGAACTCCCGCCACCGGCTGAAGTCCTCGATGAGGCCTCGATTGTACGACTGACTCATACGTGGGACCTCGGTACCGCGGTCGTATAGTAGTTACTACCACGGCCGATCGCTGCCGCCGACCCTCGCGGGATCGGGGTTCGCGTCCCACGCGCCGGCCGGCCGCGACGGGACCGTGTGACAGCCGTTGACGCGCACGGATCGCTCGCGGAAGCCTTTTATGTGCCCCTCTCGCCAGTACGGACGCAATGGCGAAAGGCGAAGTTGATTTCTTCAACGACACTGGCGGCTACGGATTCATCGAGACTGACGACGCGGACGAGGACGTGTTCTTCCACATGGAGGACGTCGGCGGCCCGGACCTGGAGGAGGGTCAGGAAGTCGAGTTCGACATCGAGGAGGCGGACAAGGGTCCGCGCGCGACGAACGTCACCCGTCTGTAAGGCGCCAGGACGTTCTGTTGTATCGGCTTTTCGACCGTTCCACGTCCGCTAGCGGCCGGACCGTGCCGGGGTTCGCCGGTCGCGGCGACCCGTCGAACCCGTCCGTCCGCGGCGGTTTCCGGCGATATCCGCCGATCACCGACAGGGCTTTGAGCCTCGCTGACTGACCGGTCAGTCAATGAGCGAGCAGCCGGGCGCGGCCGACGAGATCATGAACGGCGTCTATCGGGCGCTGTGTAAACACGGCTACGCGGCGCTCACGATGCAGGACATCGCCGACGAGTGCTCGAAGAGCAAGTCGCTTCTCCACTACCACTACGACACGAAGGAGGACCTCCTCGTGGCGTTCCTCTCGCGGGTCATCTCCGACTTCGAGCGCCGCATGTCCCGCGGCGCGGACGCGCCCCCGGTGGAGCGGCTCGTCGCGTTCGTCGGCTGGTTCGTCTTCGAGCCCGCCGAGACCGATCGCGAGTCGTTCCACATCGGGCTCCTCGAGATGCGCTCGCAGGGGCCGTTCAACGACCGGATCCGCGAACAGCTGCTCCGGAGCGACCGGCTCCTGCGTGAGACGGCCGCGGACGTCCTCTCCGACGGGATCGACGCCGGCGTCTTCCGCGAGGTCGACGTCGACGAGACGGCCGCGCTCCTCGTGGCGACGCTCGACGGCGCACGGACCAGACAGATCACGCTCGGAACCGGCCTCGGCGGCGCGGCGGCCGAGGGGACGACGGGCGCGGGACTCGACGGGACGGAGGTCGACTTCGCGTACACGCGGACGGTCGCGGAGGCGACGCTTCGCCGGATCGTCGAGCCGCTGCTCGCCGAGGGGGTGACGCTCCCCTCGCTCGACGACACGCTCGAGCGACTCACGGCCCGGACCGGCGAGAACCCCGCCGACGGGCCCGACCCGGAAAGCGAGGGACGCGAATGACGCGGGCGCGTTCGTCGCGCCCGCCACGTTCCGCGGGTCCGTGACCGATGAGCCGGATCCCCTCGATCGGCCTCCCACGGCTCCCGCCGGTGCTGCTCGCGGTGATCGCCAGCACGTTCTTCGTCGGGTTCGGCGGCGGCGTCGTCTTCCCCATCCTCCCGAACCTCGGCGCGGTCCTCGGCATCTCCGCGTTCATGGTCGGCGTGATCCTCTCCGCGAACCGCTGGGTTCGTCTCGTCGCCAACGCGCCCGCCGGCGCGCTCGTCGACCGCTACGGAACCCGAAAACCCTTCGTCGCCGGACTGTTCATCGAGGGGGTCGCCACCCTCGGCTACGTCGTCGCCATCGCGCTGCCGTCGGCGGAGTCGCTTCGACCGCTCGCGACGGGGCTGCCGACGGGATCGATCGGCCCGCTCGTCGTCGGCCCGAGCGAGTGGTTCGCGGCCCTCTCGGTCGCGGTCGCGCCCGAGGCGTGGTTCCTGCTGGCGCGCGTCCTCTGGGGCGTCGGGTCGGCCGCGGTGTTCGCGACCGCCTACACCATCGCCGCGGACGTCTCCGACAGCGGCTCGCGGGGGACGAACATGGGCGTCGTTCGCGGCGGCATCACGATGGGCTTTCCCGCGGGGCTCGTCCTCGGGGGGATCGTCTCCTCGCTCGCGGGCAACGTCGCGGCGTTCGTCGTCGCCGCCGCGTTCGCGCTGCTCGCGAGCGTCGTCGCCTACCGGCTCGTCCCCGAGACGCACGTGACGACGGACGGCGAGAAGCAGTCGGTCAGGCCGTGGGACATCGACACCTCGACGCCCGCGGTGACGGTCGGCCTCGTGAACTTCGGGCTGATGTTCGCGTACATCGGCGCGCTGTTCGCCACCCTCGTGTTGTTCCTCGCCGAGACGGACGTCTCGCTCCTCGGGCTCGCCCCGCAGGGCACCTCCGGGCTGTTCATGGCCGGCACCGTGGTCTCGGCGGCGGTGTTCATGTTCGCCGGCGGGCGGTTCTCCGACACCCGCGAGTCACGGACGCCGATCCTCCTCGGGTTCCTCGTCGTCTCGTTCGCCGGCTTCCTGCTTCTGGCGCGGGCCGACTCGTCGCTCGACCTCGGGCTCGCCTGCGTCGCCATCGGCGCCGGACAGGGCGGGACGAGCGGCCCCATGATGGCGCTTTTAGCCGATCTGACTCCGGACGAGCGCATGGGGCGTGCCTCCGGCACCAACAACGTCTTCGGCGACGTCGGGGGCGGGCTGGGACCGATGGTGTCGCTCCCGCTCGTCGAGAGCGTGGGCTTCGCGCCGGTCTACGCGGCGTGTGCGATGGTACCGCTCGTCGCCGGGATCGCGCTGCTCGTCGGCGTCCGGCGCGAGACGGGGACGTTCGTTCCGGGGCGCGACGCCGGGGAGTCGACCGCGGAGGAGGACGAGCCGAGCGGCGGGGAGGTCGCGCCGACCGACGCCTGACCCGCGCGGCGCGGAGCCGCGGGAGCGTGACCCACCGCCCGACCGGCGCGTCGTTCGCGTCGCCGTCAGCGAGTGGTCCGCGTCGCGGTCAGCGCGTCGTCCGCGTCGCCGTCGGACCGCCGTATGCGAACCGCTCGCGCCCGCTGGCTCAAAGAACAACCGTTAAAAGTCATCGGCGGGTTCGTACGGACATGGCTGGAACCATCGAAGCGCTCGTCCCCGGCGGGCAGGCCAACCCCGGTCCGCCGCTCGGCCCGGAGCTCGGCCCGACGCCGGTGGACGTGCAGGACGTCGTGAGCCGGATCAACGAGGAGACCGCCGCGTTCGACGGGATGGAGGTTCCCGTCACCGTCGAGTACGAGGACGACGGCACCTTCACGATCGACGTCGGCGTCCCGCCGACGGCGGAGCTGATCAAGGACGAGGCCGGCTTCGAGACGGGCTCCGGCGAGCCCCAGGAGGACTTCGTCGCCGACATGTCCGTCGAGCAGGTAAAGAAGGTCGCCGAACAGAAGTCGACCGACCTGCTGGCGTACGACACGAAGAACGCCGCCAAGGAGGTCGGCGGCACCTGCGCCTCCCTCGGCGTCACCATCGAGGGCGAGGACGCCCGGACGTTCGACGACCGCGTCGACGCCGGCGAGTACGACGACGTCCTCGAGGCGTAACGCTCCGGTTCCCCCACGCTTCCTGCGGCCGTTCGCCCGTTTCCGATCCGGTACCGGCGAGCCCCCGGCACCGACCGTCCGAACCCGAACCGACTTTGCCCGGCCGGCCGGACGGGGAGACATGACTCGACTCCTCGTCGCCGGCGAGACGCTGGTCGACTTCGTTCCGGAGGGTCACGGCGCGCTCGACGCCGTCGAGACGTTTCACCGTCGGGCCGGCGGCGCGCCCGCCAACGTCGCGGTCGGGCTCTCGCGCCTGGGAGAGCCCCCGCTGTTCTGGACCCGCCTCGGCGACGACCCGTTCGGCGACTACCTCGCCCGGACGCTCGCCGAGGAGGGCGTACCCGAGGNNTCGTCCTCGCGGACGACCCGAGCCGCACGGCGACGTTCGACCTGCTCTCACGCGCGAACGAGGTCGACGACACGCTCGTCTCCTTCGACCCGAACGCGCGCCCGGAGCTGTTCGAGGGCACGGACTTCGCCGACGCCTGCCGCCGCGCGCTCGGTCTCTCGGACGTGGCGAAGGCGACCGTCGAGGACCTCGTCGCNNCGCGGACGACGGCGACGCCGCGGAGCTCGCCCGCGCCGTCTGTGATCTGGGACCTCACACCGCGCTCCTCACGCGCGGCCCCGACGGGGCGCTCGCGCGGGCGACCCCCGACGCGCCGTGGAACCCGACCGACCAGCCGCTCGTGGTCGAACACGAGGGGTACCCGGTCGACCCCGTCGACACCACCGGCGCGGGCGACGCGTTCACCGCGGGCGCGGTCGCGGCGCTGTCGGCCGGCGAGTCGCTCTCGGAGGCCCTGGCGTTCGCGAACGCGGTGGCGGCGCGGTCGACGACCGCGAAGGGGGCGATGACCGCGCTTCCGACCCGCGCGGAGGTCGAGGAGTTTCGGGAGACGAACGGGTCGACGTGAGGCGTCGAGAGGGCCGTTCCGGGCGGAGTTGACGCGGATCCCGACGGTCAGGCCGGGTCCGCCTTCGTCACGACGATCTCGACGTCGTCGGGGTCGACGCCGATCCGGGCGAACTGGGTCCGGACGTGTTCGCGGGCCGCGGTCACCGCCCCGTCGCGGGTGTCGAAGCCGCGCGGCATCGGCTCCTCGAACGCGACGCGGATCTCCGAGCCGTCGACGAGCAGGGCCGACCCGCCGCTCTCGACCTGGTAAAACGAGTCGCACACCCAGACGTACGCGGCGTCCTCGTCCGGCGCGCCCTTGTACGTCGGCGGCTCCTCGCCCCGCTCGAACACCGTCCCCGTGAGGTCGGTCCCGCCGCCGCTGCCGCGGACGAATATCATGTCCCCAATAGGGTCCCCATCGATAAAAGCCGTCCGTGACCTCCCGGCTCCAGCCGATCGGGCACCGGCCCGCGGGGGAAACGCTTTCGGCGTGGGCGACGGTGACTCGGACATGACTCTCGAGGACTTCACCGAGTACACCGACGAGGGCGGCGGCGACGCCGACGCGACGGAGGCCGACGGCGGATCGGCGACCGGAACCTCGGACGTCGAAGACGCCCCCGACGCCGGGGACACCGCCGCCGCGGTCGCCCCCGACGCCGGAGACGCCGAGGACGCCGAGAGTGACGACTTCGCCGCCTACGACGTCGACCCCGCCGGCAGCGACGCCGGCCTCGGGGTCGTCTCGGTCTCGCAGGGGCTCCGCGTCTCCGAGGAGGAGGACGACACGGCGCTCAAGGCGTTCGTCACGACCGGCAACCGCGACTCGGTGCGGCTGGGGAAGTATCTCCTCGTCCCGTATCCCGACGGCGAGCGGCTCTTCTCGCGGATCACGGCGTTGGAGTACGCCCAGGAGTTCCAGTCGGACGACGCCACCGAGATCCACGCCCGCCGGCAGATGCGTCGCGACGACTTCGCCGAGCGCGACTACAAGTTCATGGCCGAACTCGAGCCCATGTCGGTCGTCTACGACGACGCCGACGGGATGAGTCGGCGGATGACGGACCGGGTTCCGAAGCCGGGCGCGGTCGTCGAGGAGGCCGCGGACGACGCGGAGATCAAGACCGGGCTGAAGATCCCGGAGGAGGGCGTCTTCCTCGGGCACCTCTCGGTCGGCGGCGAGAAGGTGCGGACCGCCGCCGAACCCCCGACGGTCGACTACCGGATCACGGACGACTACGCCGACGGCGACCCCCTCGCGTTCAGACACACGCTCGTCGCCGGCGGGACGGGATCGGGGAAGACTCACGCCTCGAAGAACGTGCTCCGGCAGTACCTCGACCCCGACCGGACGTACCCGATGGACGACGGCCGGGAGGCGCGGATGGCGGTGGTCCAGTTCGACCCGCAGGACGAGTACGCCCAGATGCACGACGACAACCCCGCGATGGACCCCGAGACCGCCCGGCGGTTCGAGCGCGAGGGGATCGCCCACGGCGGCCACGACGACACGGTCGCGCTGGTGCCGACGGTCCCGAACGCGACCTATCCCGGCGAGGGCCACCGCGCGGAGCGGGTCGAGTTCACGATCCCGTTCTCGATGGTGAACGAGTACGACATGCCGTGGCTCGTCGCCGGCTCCGGGCTCAACGAGAACCAGTACTCCGGGTTGTACACCCTCCTCAACCGGTTCTTCTCCGACTACGGCGACTCGGGGACCTACCGGGAGTTCCTCTCGTATCTCGACGACCCGGCGCTCAAAGCGGAGCTCGACGAGTCCGGGCGGATCCACGAGAAGACGTTCGAGGCGGTCATGCGCCGGGTCCGGGGCGTCCCCGGCGGCGTCTTCGACGGTGACGCGCGACCGATCACCGACCTCGATCACACCCTCGTCCGGCCGGGCGGGCTCAGCGTCGTGCCGACCTACCACCTGCCGACCTCGAGACAGAAGGAGATCGTCGTGCTCGCGGTGTCGGCGATGCTCGTCGGCGACAAGCTCTCGAACGACCCGCGGAGCGACCGGGTGAAGGAGACGCCGCTCCTGATCGGGATGGACGAGGCGCACAACTTCCTCGCGGACGCCGACAACGTCCAGGCGCGCAAGGTGGTCGACACGTTCACCGAGGCGGCCAAACAGGGCCGCAAGGAGCGGCTCGGGCTCTTCTTGATCACGCAGGACCCACAGGACGTGGCCGAGTCGGTGTTCAAACAGGTGAACACGAAGGTCGTGTTGAACCTCGGCGACGAGGACGCGATCCAGAGCGTGAACATCCCCTCGAACCTCGCCGGGAAGGTGCCGTACATGGAGAAGGGGCAGATGGTGGTGTACTCGCCGGACAACTCCGAGCCCGTCGAGCTGATCGGGCTGTCGACGTGCGTGACCCGCCACGGGGAGTGAGCGGCGGGGCGCGGAGTGCGGGCGGCGAGCGGAGCCGACCCTCGTGAGACGCGTTTCCGCCGCCGAAGAACCGCCGACGCGCTTTTGAGGTGACCGCGAGAACCGGCGGACATGACGAAACGGATCCTGGTGGCGATCGACGGTTCGGAGGAGGCGACCGAAGCGCTCCGGTTCGCGGCCGAGGAGTGGCCGGACGCCGATCTGACGGCGCTTCACGTGATCAACCCGGCCGACTCGACGACGGGCGTCGACGGCGGGTTCCCCGGCGCGGTCGACCAGTGGTACGACAGCGCGAGAAACCGGGGCGAGCGGATCCTCGCGGACGCGACCGACGCCGTCGACCGCGACGTGACGACGCGACTGGAGGTCGGCCGGCCGACCACGACGATCCTCGACGTCGCCGGCGGTGAGGCGGACGTCGAGGGCGGCGAGGCCGACGGCGACGAGGGCGGCGAACCCTTCGACCACGTCGTGCTCGCGAGCCGCGGGCGTACCGGACTCTCGCGGGTCGTGCTCGGGAGCGTCGCCGAGGGCGTCGTTCGGCGCGCGGAGGTTCCGGTGACGGTCGTTCGATGACGACCGCGCGGTGATCGTCGCGCGATGATCGCCGCGCGGTCGACGACCGTACGGTTTCGACCGTGCGGGACGCGACGGCACCTCCGTTCTCCCCTCTCGTTCCCCTTCGTGCCGGTCTCAGGCCTCCACGCGCTCCGCGGCGACGACGGCGCCGAGCATCGACCAGCCGTCCTCGTCCGGACCGGAGCGGCCGAGCAGCACCCGGTCGTTGTCCTCGGAGGTGACGAGCCGGAAGGCGGCGTCGACGTCGGCGTCGGTTCGGACCCCCTCGCCGCGGAACTCCCGCTGGAAGAACTCCGTCGAGGAGAACTCGTAGACGCCCGTCTCGCCGGAGTCGAGCTCGAGACGGATCGGGTCGGGCTGGACGTTGTGGATCCGCTTCGCGATCGGGTGAAGGTCGGCCATATCCCCCAGTTCGGTCGGTCGAGAATAAAACCCGGTGCGCGTGCGGCGGCCGGCGCGGCGGTCGGTCCGTTTCGCCCCGGTACGCCGGCGTTCCGATCGGGGACGGGGGACGCGTCGACCGGATCCACCGGGTCCGAGCGGGAGCCTCGATCAGTATTTGGCCCTCCGTCACGAGCGCCCATCCATGAAGTTTCCCGACCGCGACGACGTCGACCACCTCATCGACGTCCAGCCGCTTCCGGAGTTCGCACGGATCCGATACGACCCGCCGAGCGAGACGCTCGCGGACCCGGTCGGCACGGCCGTCTCGGAGCTCGATCGGCTCGACGACGACGGTCTCGAACCGGGCGACACCGTCGCGATCGGCGTCGGCAGCCGGGGCATCGACCGGATCGACGAGATCGCCGCCGCGGCCGTCGACTGGGCGGAGACGAGGGGGTACGAGCCGGTCGTCGTGCCCGCGATGGGGAGCCACGGCGGGGCGACCCCGGAGGGCCAACGGGAGGTGCTCGGGGCGCTCGGGATCGACGAGGAGCGCGTGGGAGCCCCCATCGACGCCCGGATGGAGGCGGAGGCGCTGGCGACCGTCACCGTCGGCGACACGGACGTGCCGGTGTACTTCTCGACGGCGGCGCGCTCGGCCGACGGGGTCGTCGTGGTGAACCGCGTGAAGGCGCACACCAACTTCAGCGGGCCGATAGAGAGCGGGCTCGCGAAGATGACCGTCGTCGGCCTCGGCAAACAGCGCGGCGCGAAGTCGTTCCACTCAACGGCCATCGCCGAGGGGTACGTCGAGACGCTGACGGCCGCGCTCGACGTCATCGAGGAGGCGGTGCCGCTGATCGGGGGGCTCGCCCTCGTCGAGAACTTCGAGGAGGAGCTCGGCCACGTCGAGGCCGTCCCGGCGGGGTCGTTCCTCGACCGGGAGCCGGCGCTGTTGGAACGCGCCTACGAGGAGATGCCGACGCTGCCCGTCGAGGAGATCGACCTGCTCGTCGTCGACGAGATCGGCAAGGAGATCTCGGGGGCGGGGATGGACACGAACGTGATCGGCCGCTACCGCGTGCTCAACGCGCCCGACCCGGAGACGCCCGCCATCGACCTTATCTACGTGCGCGGGCTCACCGAGGCGACGAAGGGGAACGGCAACGGGATCGGCCTCGCGGACCTCACCCGCCGGGCCGCGATCGAGCAGCTGGACGTGACGAAGACGTACGCGAACGCGCTCACGAGCGGGTCGCTCGCGAAGTCGAAGCTCCCGGTGGTCGCGCCGGACGACGAGTTCGCGCTCCGCACCGCGCTGGCCGCCCTCGGCGGCTACGACCCCGAGACGGTGCGGATCGTCTGGATCCGGAACACCGAGGACCTCGGCGAGCTCCACGTCTCCGAGGCGGTGATCGACGACCTCCCCGAGGCGGCGACGGTGCGGGACCGCGACGTCGAGGTCGGATTCGAGGACGGGACGGCGCGGCTCCTGGGGTCGTAGCCGCCGAGCGCGGCCAGTCCGCCGGGACGGTAAACGTTATGGCTCACGTCGTGTTCGGGCCTAGCATGGTTCGAAAGCCGCGCGATACCGCGGATGTACCGACGGGGGAGTCGCGATGAAGCCGGTCACCTTCGACGAGGCCGAGACGTACGAGCCCGACGAGGGCTGGCGTCGCGTCGCGATGGCGGGAAGCGAGCAGTTCTCCTTCGAGTGGTTCGAGAAGCCGCCGGGACACAGCTCGCCGATGCACGACCACGAGAACGAGCAGGTGTGTCTCTGCCTCGAGGGCGAGCTCACCGTCGCGACCGAGGACGACTCGGTCACCCTCCGGAAGAACGACTCGGTGTTGCTCGAGTCGAACGAGGCGCACAGGGTCGAGAACACGGGCGAGGAGCGTGCGGTCGGCCTCGACGTCTTCGCGCCGGGCCGCTCCTTCGACTTCTGGACGGACCGGGAGGAGTGAGCGTGAAGTACCTCGCACGCACGGCGACTGGTGAGGCGCTGCTCGGCGACGACGAGGGGTTCGTCCCGCTCGCGTCGGCGGAGTCCGACCTCGGGAGCGTCCGGGAGGCGCTGCCGCGGGCGGCCGACGGGACGCTCGCCGCCGTCGACGACGCGACCGCCGACCGGGTCCCGGCGGCGGACCTGACGTTCGCCGCCCCGCTCGAGCGGTTCGGCAAGCTCTGGGGGATCGGCCTCAACTACGAGGAGCACGCGGGCGACCTCGACGAGAACCGCCCGGAGGAGCCGGCGAGCTTCATGAAGCCGCCGACGGCCCTCACCGGACCCGGCGGTCCGATCCGGCTGCCGCCGACGGACCGGAGCGACCGGGTGACCGCGGAGGCGGAACTCGGCGTCGTGATGGGCCGGACGTGCCGGGACGTCGCGGCGGCCGACGTCGACGACGTCGTCGCCGGCTACCTCCCGGTGATCGACATGACCGCCGAGGACGTGCTCCAGCGGAACCCGCGGTTCCTCACCCGCGCGAAGAGCTTCGACACGTTCCTCGTCCCCGGCCCGGCCATCGTCGTGCCCGAGGAGCCGCTCGAGCTGTCGTCGCTGTCCGTGCGGACCGAGGTGAACGGCGAGGTCGAGGCGGAAAACGAGATCCGGAACATGCTGTTTCCCCCCGCCGAGATCGTCTCGTTCCACTCGGGCGTGATGACGCTCGAGCCCGGAGACCTCTTCAGCACCGGGACGCCCGGCGCCGCGCCGATCGACCCCGGCGATCACGTGCGCGCGGTCGTGGAGTCCGTCGGATCCGTCGACGCGCCGGTGACGCGCTAGACGCGGGGCGGCGCCGGACGCGGTCGCGTTAAGTTTGGCGTGAATTGTGGTAGACGGCGAGGGCTTCGAGCCAATTTTGAGCTGTCTCGAGCGCGACATGGCTAAAACTATTCGCAAACGATGATGTTCGTCGTTCTATTTCCCAAAAGACACGTTCGATAGCATTCCGATTTCCATGTTGAATAGCTTGAAATCGGTAGCCGTCTTCAGCGAGAACCGATCCAAGATAATCTGCGTCATCAACGAGAAATTCTACGTTATTGAGTTGATAGCGCCGGTGTAACTCGGTCAGAAACCATCGCGTGGTCTGTTTATTTGTAGTCGGATAGAGACTCACATGGAGGATCTCGTTCGTCTGTGGATCAACCGCGCCGTACAGCCAGAACTGCTGGCCCTGGAGGCGGATCATCTTTTTGTCAACCGCGAGTTGATCCTCTGAAACGGTCGAGATCGGCTGTAGATCGGCTTTATGAACCCAGTTGTGAATAGCGACATGACTCCGATCGATCCCAAAGCTTTCCAGAAGTTTACTTACCTCACGTAGTGACATACCAGCCAAGTGACAGCGGATCTCTACTTCAATCGTCCAGCGTGGAGTTCGATCTCGCTCCACAAACGACAAGTCGATCCACGCGATACGTTCGCTGAGGCGGTCGAATTCTG
>NZ_NHPJ01000069.1 GCF_002252985.1 Halorubrum halodurans
CCCCTTTGAGTCCCACCCGACCGCGACCGCCCCGCACCTCACGCCTCCCCAGCCTCGCGGGCGGTTCGCGGTCGCCTACGGCGACCACTCACCGGCGCGCCACTGCTCCAGCGATCGCTCGTTCCTTCGACTACACTGGCCGGAACCGGTTGGAACGTGTCATCCGCTGTGGATTTCGACGGGACTCATCGCCGAAGGATAGTCTCGCTCGTCACCGAAGTTCCACGCCGCGCGCCGCGAGGAACGACTCGACCTCCTCGCGGGTCGGCAGCCCCGTCTGCGTGAACCGCTCCGTACAGTTGATCGCGGCGACCGCGGCCGCGAACCGGACGGCGTCGACGAGGGCGTCCCGACTTCGTTCCTCCGCCGACCCGCGACCCGCCGCCCTGCCATCCGCCAGGAGCCACCGGTCGATCAGGCCGGCGAGGAACGCGTCGCCCGCCCCGGTCGTGTCGACGACGTCGACGTCGAACGCGTCGATCCGGGTCGCCTCGCCGTCGACGATCGCGGTCATCCCGTCCGCGCCGTGGGTGAGGACCGCGGGACCGACCGACGCGTCCCGGACCGCCCGAAGCCGGTCGACGGCCGCCTCGCGACCACCGAAGTAGGCCGGCGCGGCGACGCCGCCGGCGACGAAGAGGTCGGCGCGGTGGAGGTAGCCGTGGACCGTCTCCGGCTCGGTCCCGCGGCCGGCGAGCTCCTCGACCGGCCCCGAGAGGTCGAAGACGAGCGCGGGCCGGTCGGGCTCCCCCATCTCGAGAACGCGGTCGAGCACCGCCCGCGCGACGCGGTCGGGCGTGTACGCCGTGAGGAAGACGACCTCGCTCGCGACGATCGAGTCGAGCGTCGCCGGATCGAGCCGGAGCTCGCGGAAGCTCTCGCCGGCGGTGACGATGGCGCGCTCGCCGTCCGGCGCGCTGAGGATCACGGAGCGCGTCGTCGGATCGTCGCCGACGCTGACGCGCGAGCCGTCGACGCCGGTCTCCGCCAGCCAGGAACGCGCCAGGTCGCCGTACTCGTCGTCGCCGACCCGGCTGACGAGTCCGACCTCGCGGCCGAGCCGGTCGAGCCCGGCCGCGACGTTCGCGCCGACCCCGCCCGGCGCGGTCTCGACCTCGCTGGCGTACGCGCCGCCGTCGGGCTCCGGGAGGTTCGAGACGGCGTACCACTCGTCGACCGCGGCCGCGCCGACGGCGGTGACGCGGGGCGGGTCGCGGTCGTCTCCTGGCGCCACCGTCACGCCCCGAAGAAGGACTCGTGGACCGCCATCGCGGCCTCGGTCGCGATCGGTCCCTCGACGACGGTGTCGCCGTCGGCTCGGCGGATCACCTCGTCGGCAGGGATCGGGATCCCGCCGCCGGTGAGCTCGTGGAGGGTCTCGCCCGCGACTCCGAAGACGACGCGGTCGATCCCGGCGTAGTGGATCGCGGCGGTACACATCGGACACGGCTCGGTGCTCGCGTACATCGTACAGTCGGCCAGCTCCTCGGACGAGAGCGCGCTGCCGGCCCACCGCGCCAGTTTCAGCTCCGGGTGCGCGGAGACGTCGTCGTCGGTTCGGGTCGTGTTCCTCGCCTCCCGCCGCACCTCGCCGTCGACGGCCAACAGCGCCCCGAACGGGGTGTTCCCGGCCTCGACCGCCTCCTCGGCGAGCTCGATCGTCCGCGTGACGTGGTCCTGATCGGTCGGCATGTCCGTCCCTTCGGCCCTCGGAACCTAACGTTTCCCGTCGCCGGCGGGGGCGTCGGTGGGAGCGTCGCCGTCGGTGGGGGCGTTCTCGGTCGAGGGGGCGTTCTCGGCGGAGGCGTCGGCCGCGGCGTCCTCGTCGTCTCCCGCCCGTTCGGGAGCCGCCCGTCGGACCTCCCGGAGCTTGTCGACCGCGTCGTCGGTCGCGGTCGACCGCGTCTCGGTGACGGCTCCCGGATCGAGGCGATCGGCGGCGCCCGCGTCCGGGTCGTCCGGCGCCGATCCCGCCGTCCCGTCGTCGGGCGCGTCGTTCGCGTCTTCCGCCTCCGAGCCGCCGAGGAGGCCGGCTATCCACTCGCGGAGTGCCGTGAGGAGTCCCATGGTCAGTAGTTCCGGAACAACAGCGCCCGCACGTCGTCCTTGGTGCGGGCCGTCTCGACGCTTCCGTCGGGCAGTTCCACCTCGTAGCGCACGTCGCCGTCGCCCTCCCGCCACTTGTCGTCGTGGGTGTCGAGCAGGCTCATCATCGCGTTCAGTTGCCCGGCGCCGCCGTCGTCGGCCTCCGACGTGTCGCCGTCCCCGCCGTCATCGTCGGGTTCGGCTTCGGCGTCGTCGCTTTCGCCTCCAGCGATCTCCTCGCTTGCGGTCTCGGCGTTCACCGTCCCGTCGTCCTCCCCGTTTCCGGCGGGCACCTCCACGTCGACGCGGGCGAAGGGGTCGGCCGCCAGCTCGGCGGCCGCGTCGAGGATCGACTCGACGAGCTCTTCCTTGGTCATGTCGCTGCGGCCCGAGACGTCGAACGCGGCGGCGAGCGAGTACAGGTCCGACCGGTCGGCGTCCTCGGGGTCGCCGTGTCGACGGTTGCGCTCCTCGAGCACCCCTCGGGCCGCCTCCCGGTCGAACGGTGACCGATCCGCGTCGCCGTCGCCGCGCTCGTCCGAGCCGGCCGGCGGGCCGCCGCCCCGATCGAGATCGGCCGACCGGTCCGGGTCGTCGACGGCGTCGGCGAGGTCGAGCAGGTACGCGAGCACTCCCTCGGTGCCGACCGTCGCGTACGGACCGGCGTGTCGGTCCGCCAGTTCCTCGCGCAGGCGCTCGATGCGTTCTCGGTGGTCGTCGGTGATCTCGATCGGTGGCATTCGTTACTCCTCTCGGTCCGTTTCTTCCTCGTCGTCCGCTTCGTCATCCCCGGCCGCTTCCTCGTCGTCTGTCCCTTTCCCTTCGATCGCTTCGTCGTCGCCCGCTTCGTCGTCGCCCGCTTCTTCGTCTTCGTCGCCTACTTCTTCTTCATCGTCCGTTTCCTCCCGCTCGTCGACGTTCCTGCCGAAGCGTTCGAGCGCCTCCTCCCAGCTCTCGACGAGACGGGGTTCGCCGGAGTGGTCGACCTCGACGCCGGCGTAGCCGCAGGCGTCGCAGCCGACGGCCTCGGCCCCGCCGAGCGTGAACGTCGTCAGTTCGGATCCACAGCGCGGACACTCGGTCGACACGGTCTCTCGGGTTGACGGTGGACGCCGGCGGTGAAAAGTACGGGGGTCGGCGGGAGCGAGGGTGCTCCCCCAGCGCTCGGCTCGGGATCCTCCCGAACGGAACCGGTATCCGAACCGGTACTAATATATTAACTCGTTCTGTAGTTGTGTTTGTAATGGGAGTGAACGGGAGGGACCTTCTCGGCGTGCTGGAAAGCGACACGGACACGATCACGAACGCGGTGGCGACCGGGCGGATCGATCTCGACGACCTGGATCGGTTCGTGGAGCGCGTCGAGCGGGGGGAGCTCGAGGCGGACCGCGGCGTCGACGAGGTCGTCTGGATCGTCGGGTCGCTGCTGCGCGGCGACGCCGGCGGCTGGGAGGAGATGGAGCCGGCGAGCTGAGGCTCACGGTCGTGAACGCGGGACGCGCCCTCACCTCGGCCGGAGCGGTCGCGGCGGTCAGGACAGTTTCTTCAACGCCTCGAAGAAGTCGGACTCCGGGCCCGCGATCCGCATCGGCGGCGAGGTCCGCTCGATCGTCACCTCGACCGGTCCGGCGAGCTCCCGCGCGTTCCGCCCGTCGCTGACGACGATCGCCCCGTCGGGGGTCGACACCGAGACGACGACCGTCGCGTCGACGTCGACCACGAGCGGGGCCATCCCCTCGTCGGGAGCCATCTCGTTGACGATCAGGCCGGCGACGTCGGGGTGGACGAGCGGCCCCCGCTCGGAGAGGTTGTACGCGGTGGAGCCGGTCGGGGTCGCCACGAGGACGCCGTCGGCGTGGCCGCTCGCGTACGGCGAGCCGTCCACGCGCAGTTCGTAGTCGAGGCCGCCGCCGGGACCGCGGCGCTCGCCCTGAACGACGATCTCGTTGGCGGCGGGAACGGACTCCCAGCCGTCGGCGCGCGCGGCGAGCCTCGGGACCTCCCGGACGGCCATCGAGCCGTCACGGAACCCCTCGACCGCCGTGAGCACCGCCTCCTCGGCGGCCGCCGGCGGGACGGCGTTGAGGAACCCGACCTCCCCGAGGTTGACCCCGAGTATCGGCGTGTCGCCGGCGTTGCGCGCGACGAACAGGAACGTCCCGTCGCCGCCGACCGCGACCGCCAGGTCGCAGTCCGCGAGCGCGTCGACGGGGCGACCGTCGACGTCGAGGTCGATCGCGGTCTCCTCGTCGATCCAGACCGTCTCCCCGGCGTCCCGGACGGCGTCGCGTATCCCGGCGGCGACCGACGCGGCCTCCGGGTTTCCCTTCCGCGCCACGATCCCGACTTCCATGGCCGCGGGTTTCGCCGCACCGAGTAAAAGCGTGTGGACCTCGTCGCGGCCGCCGGAAAGGTTCAAGCCGGCGGCCCTCCTCCCCGGTACATGGCGATCCCGAACGAACGCCCCGAACCATGAGCGACGAGGAGGAGGACTGGTTCGAGCGCGCGCTGCGGGACCTCGAGGACGAGAACGAGCGCGAAGGCGAACCGGACGGTGACCGGGACGACGCCGAGGGACCGGACTCCGAGATCGAGGACGAGACGGACCCCGACGACGGCCCGGTACCCGGCTCGGGTGCCGAGACCGGCGCGGACGACGAAGCCAGCGACCCCTTCGGCGGGACCGCCGACGGGAGCGACGCCGGCACCGTCGACGACCCGTTCGGCGCAGGCGGCGGGGAGGAGTCGGCCGACGACGACCCGTTCGGGAGCGCCGCGTCCTTCGGCGACGACGATCCCTTCGGCGGTAGCGGCGGATCCTTCGGCGACGACGATCCCTTCGGCGGTGGCGGCGGCGACGGTGCGGCGGACGGGCCCGCGGGGTTCGACGAGGCGGACGCCGAGGAGTTCGAGTCGGACATCGACCGGACGGACGTGGGGATCGACGGCCTCGACGAGATGATCCTCGGCGGGGTTCCGAGCCGGTCGCTCCTGACGGTCATCGGCGGCGCCGGGACCGGGAAGACCACGTTCTCCCTCCAGTTCCTCAACGAGGCGCTCGAGTCGGACGAGCGGGGGGTGTACATCACGCTCGAGCAGAGCCGGGAGTCGATCGTCGCGACCGCCGAGGAGAAGGGGTGGCCGTTCCGGGAGTACGTGGAGGCGGGACAGCTCGCGGTCGTCTCGCTCGACCCCATCGAGATGGCGAACTCGCTGGCGTCGATCCGCAACGACCTCACCCGGCTCATCGCGGAGTTCGGCGCCGATCGACTGGTGCTCGACTCCGTCTCGCTGCTCGAGATGATGTACGACCACCCCGCCAAGCGGCGCTCGGAGGTGTTCGGGTTCACCCGCCTGCTGAAGGAGGCGGGCGTGACGACGCTTCTCACCTCCGAGGCGAGCGAGGAGACGCCGTACGCCTCGCGGTACGGCCTCGTCGAGTACCTGACCGACGGCGTGTTCGTCCTCCAGTACGTCCGCGGCTCCGACTTCCGGGAGACGCGCCTCGCCGTCGAGATCCAGAAGATCCGCGACGCGAACCACTCGCGCGAGACGAAACCCTATGAGATCACGGACGGCGGGATCTCCGTCTACCGGCAGGCGAACATCTTCTGAGGTGGAAGGTCCGTTGGGGCCCGTTCTCTACTGGAATGGACTTAGAATTCGCTTGCTAGTAGTACGGGTGTTTCGTGTGTGATCGGGGTAATAAGAATGGGGTCGTCGCTGGCGTGGTGAACATCTCCAAAGCCCCAGTCGCGAGGACTCGATGCGCTCGCTGTGCTCCTCGGTCGCTCGTTTCACTCGCTCCCTGCGGTGCTTGCGTCGCGCGTCTTCGCCCTCGCGATTGCCCCTTTGAGTCCTGCCCCTCCCGATCGCACAGCACCGCAACCGCACCTCAGGCCTCCCCAGCCTCGCGGCTCGCTCCGCTCGCCGCGTCCCTCGCGGGCGGTTCGTGCCGCTCCGCGGCACTCACCGGCGCGCCATCGCTCCGGCGATCGGTCGTTGCTTCGGCTACACTGAGCGATCCTCCGTGTGGAGTGATGGTTCAGCGTTCGGATGTACCTCCGGGAACCGAACCGGGATCGGACGTGCTCGCTCGCTTGGCGAGGTGTTCGCTTCGCTCACACCTCGCACCGTTCGCTGCGCGCGACTGAGAGGGTTCGATTCCCGTGACGTAGCCGTGGCTCGCGGGTTTGCTCGCCGCAGGTATTACCGTCCGGGAATTGAACCAGAGGAAGACGGTCCGGGCTTGCGGTCTCGCTTCGCTCGACCGTTCCGGGCTGCGACTTCCAGGGTTCAATCCCGTCCGGTGATTTCTCTCACTGGGCGTTGTTTAGACGAGAAAGTCGCTCAGTATAACTAGTGTCGTCTTGCTAGTAGCTCCGACAAAGTACCAAATTTACTAAGAAGTGAAGCGGGACAGATTGGGTGTGCAAACCAAGATCTCCCGCTTCGCAGAGATGGTTGTATCGCTCTCCAAAAAAGCCGTCGCCGGCGAGCCAGCTCCGGCATACCGACCCGGAAAAGAAGGGTATGCCGACTGGGTGATTCTTGCTGTACAAGGCTTCAAAGAGTATCTTGACCACGATTACCGGAAGCTGATGGATGTTCTGCGGGAAATGCCGAGAGTCGTTGAATCGGTTGGTTTGACGGTTGAGACGCTTCCTCACTTCTCAACCGTTTGTGCGCGGAAGCAAGCGATTCCGATGAAGCGGTGGCGAGCGATCCTTGACGGATCGGTTGAATTATACGAACTCGGAGATGTTCAAGCAATCGACGCAACCGGCGTGGATCGCGTTCAAGCAAGTCAGCATTACGCGAAGCGGACGGATTACACGTTCGAGGCGGTCAAAACCACGCTTCTCGTAGATTGTGAAACGAGCGCGATTCTAGACATACACTGTTCGATGAAACAACCGCACGATACACAGGTCGGTTTACAGGTTTTGGTGCGGAATCTCGACGATCTGACGGCTGTAGCGGCTGATAAAGGATATGACTGGGAAGCACTTCGGACGAGGTTACGTGCTGAAAGTATCACACCGTTGATTCCGCAACGCGGCCCCGGTTTCCGAGGATGGGCGAGAAACTTACTTATCCATGACGGGGCGTATAATCAGCGCTCGAACGCTGAATCGGTGTTTTTTGGCTTACGGCAGCGATACGGTGAGACGCTGTGGTCGAGAACGTGGTTCGGTCAATTCCGCGAACTTGTCATGAAATCAGCGGTGCGAAACATTGAACGCGCGATCGAGGGGGCACAACGCTGAACGCTGGCGTCTAAACAAGGCCCTCTCACTGCGTTCGAGAAATGCACCGTCCGGGAATTGAACCCGGGCTATTAGCTTGGGAAGCTAATGTCCTACCACTGGACCAACGGTGCTCGACTCGGAGTACCCGACGGCGTCACTTTAACGTAGCGTTTCGCGGGTCGGGGTGACGCTCCGCCCGCCACCGATTCCCACAGCGTTAACCCGACCGCCGGGAAGGGGCTCGCATGGACGACGCAGCCTCCGCCGAGCCGGACGCGGTCGAGCGGGTGCGGGACCGGTACGACGACCTCGCGCCGGCGCTCGCGCGGACGTGGGCAGCCGAGGAGCCGTGGCGGTTCCTCACCGACCTCACCGCGATCGGGAGCCGCATGGCCGGAAGCGACGGGGAGCGGCGGGCGGCCGAGCTCGTCGCCGACGCCTTCGAGCGCGCCGGCCTCCGCGAGGTCCGGACCGACCCGTTCGCGTTGACCGCGTGGGAGCGCGGCGGGGCGGACCTCCGGGTCACGGTTTCCGGCCGGGACGGCACCGAGCGGACCCGCGAGTTCGAGGCGCTCGCGCTCCCGTACTCGCCGGCGGAGACGGTCGAGGGCGAACTCGTCGACGTGGGATACGGCACCCCCGACGAGATCGACGACGCCGACGTGACGGGCCGGATCGCGGTCGCGTCGACGACGACGCCCTCGGAATCCCGGTTCGTCCACCGCATGGAGACGTTCGGGCACGCGCTCGCGGCGGGCGCGGTCGGGTTCGTCTTCGTCAACCACCTCGAGGGGCAGCTCCCCCCGACGGGCTCGCTCACGTTCGGCCAGGAGGCGGCGGCCCCGGCGGTCGGCGTCTCCGCGGAGACCGGCGACTGGCTCCGCGAGTACGCCGCGAACGCCGAGGGCCCGGTCGCGAGCGTCGAACTGGGGGTCGAGGCATCGTTCCGGCCCGCGGAGTCGCGGAACGTGATCGGGCGGGCCGGCCCCGACACCGACGAGCGGCTCCTCCTCTTGGCCCACTACGACGGCCACGACATCGCGGAGGCGGCGCTCGACAACGGCTGCGGGGTCGCCACGGTCGTGACCGCCGCGGGAGTGCTGGCGGAGGCCGATCTCCCGATCGGCGTCGACGTCGTCGCGGTCGGCTGCGAGGAGGTCGGGCTGCTCGGCGCGGAGCGGCTGGCGGAGACGACCGACCTCGGTTCGGTCCGCGGCGTGGTGAACGTCGACGGCGCGGGGCGGTTCCGCGACCTGCGGGCGCTGACGCACACCTCCGAGACGGCCCGATCGGTCGCGACGGCGGTGTCGACGGCGACCCGACACCCGATCGAGGTGGATCCGGACCCGCATCCGTTCTCCGACCAGTGGCCCTTCGTCCGACGGGGCGTGCCCGCGCTCCAGCTCCACAGCGACTCCGGCGAGCGCGGCCGCGGCTGGGGGCACACCCACGCGGACACCCGCGACAAGGTGGACGACCGGAACCTGCGGGAACACGGCATGCTGACGGCGCTGCTCGTCGCCGAGTTCGCGGCGGCGGAGCGGGACCCCGCCCGGCTCGAGACGGACGCGCTCGTCGAGGCGTTCCGCGCGACCGAGTTTGAGACGGGGATGCGCGCGGCCGACCTCTGGCCGGCGGCGTGGGAGTGACCGGGGTTGTGGGAGTGAACGACGGAACGAGATGAGGCGGCGGGACGCGTCACGCCGACCCGCCGCGGTCCGGCATCGGCGGCGGCGTCCGTTTGTGTTCGGTCGCCCGGTGGCGTTCGAGGAGGTCGTCGACCGTCTCGCGGTCGAGGCCGAGCCGCGCGGCGACCGTGCCGGCCTCGACGCCCTCGTCGACCGCGAGCCGTAACACGGAGTCGACGACGTCGTAGTCGGCTCCGAGGTCGTCGGCGTCGCGCTGGCCGGCGAGCAGCCCGGCGGTCGGCGGCTTCTCGAGGACGAATCCGGGGACCTCGAGCGTCTCGGCGAGGGCCCGGACCTCGGTCTTGTAGAGGTGGCCGAGGGGCAGGAGGTCGGCCGCCCCGTCGCCGTGTTTCGTCAGGTAGCCGAGCAGGCGCTCGCTCCGGTTCGTCGTCCCGCAGACGAGCCGGCCGGTCGCGTTGGCGGCGAGGTACGCCAGCGTCATGCGCAGGCGTGCGGTCGCGTTCCCGACGAGCGTCGGCTCGTCGTGGAGGCCGAACCGGTCGGGCGCGACGCTCCCGAACTGCGCGAGGAGCGGCTGGAGGTGGACGGTGTCGTGGTCGATCCCGAGCGCCTCCGCGAGCCCCTCCGCGTCCCGCGCGTGGTGGGCGCCGATCTTGTTACACGGGAGGATCAGCCCGTAGACGCGGTCGGAACCGAGCGCCTCGACCGCGATCGCGGCGGCGACCGTCGAGTCGAGCCCGCCGCTCATGTTGATCACGACGCCGTCGGCGTCCGCCGCCGAGACCGTCTCGCGAACGAACGAGACGGCGCGTTCGAGCTCCGCGTCCGGATCGTCGACAGCGGCGGCGTCGGCGGGAGTCGACTCGGTGGCCCCGTCCTCGCGACGGGCGGCCGGATCGCGGCCGGTTCCGGGTCGGGTGGCCGTGTACGGATCGCCGCCGTCCCGCGTCCCCGCCCCCGGATCGCTGCGTGTGGAGGTGTCCATGGCGTCTCGCCGTCCCGAACGGACGCGTAAATACGCTCCGTAGGTATTGTTTAAGGGCGTTCGGCGGAGGAGCGCGGCGATCGGCCGACCCGGCGCGTCCCGTGACCGGGCGGTCGATCAGGAACCGGAGGACGCCGGCCGGATGCCGACGAAAGCCGCCCGTTCGGACGCGAAAAACCACACGTTCGTCCTGCCGAAGTGTTTTGATAACCGATCGTAAAGAAGATCTCGGTACTAAGAGTAAATACAAGTATATTAGGTGTTTATAACCAAACGCTTATACAAGAATATTCGCTATCGTAGCGTATGTCTGGGATACAGCTGAGTTCGAGTCAGGAACGGATACTCACGTCGCTCGTGAACCTCGTCGACGACGAGGAGGGCGTCGTCTGTGGCCGGCGGATAGCCGACGACATCGACCGGAACCCCGGAACCGTTCGCAACCGCATGCGGAGCCTCCGCTCGCTCCAGTTGGTCGAGGGCGTTCCCGGTCCCGACGGCGGATACACCCCGACTCGGCGCGCCTACGAGACGCTCGACCTGGACCGGATGGAGGAGGCCGAGCCGGTGCCGGTCGTCCACGACGGCTCGCCGGTCGACGGGATCACCGTCCGCGAGATCGAGCTCTCGAGCGTCAACAACCCCGAACTCTGCCGCGCGGAGGTCGTGTTGTGCGGGTCCGCACGGCCCTTCGCGCGGGGCGACCGGGTGACCGTGGGACCGACGCCGGCCTCGGGACTCCGCGTCTCCGGGGTCGTCGACGCCGCCGACGTCGACGGCGACACCCTCATGGTGCGCGTCGAGTCGATGGAGACGGTCGCCGACCCGACGGGGACGACCGCGGGCTCGATGGGCGGGCGGTCGGCGAGCGACTGAGACACCTCGAGCCGCTCACGGTATCGCCGATCCGGGCCCGGACTCGCCGATCCGGTCCCGGATCGCGCGGGTCGTCGCGGCGATCCGGCGGGCGTCGCGGTGTCGCTCGTCGAACGCGGCGACCGCGCTCGCGGCGGCCTCCTCGTCCACCGCGAAGTCGACGCCGTCGTACGCGACGTTCCACAGCACGAGCGGCTCCGGCGCGGCGGGGCCGACGCCGTACTCGCCGGGGACCGGCTCGTCGGCGAGGAGGCGGTCGAGGAGCGTCGGGTCCGCGGTCCCCCGCCCGACGGCCTCGGCCGCGCCGACGAGCCGCCGAACGAGCGCCCGCGGGAAGCCGTCGGCGACCGCCTCGACGACGAGGAACTCACCCTCCCGCGTCGCGTTCGTCCGGAGGTCGCGGACCGTTCCGTCGTCGTCGCTCGTGAGGTTGTGGAAGTCGTGCGCGCCCGAGAGCCGCGCGAGCGCGTCGTGAACCGCGCCGTCGTCGAGCGCGCGGTCGCCCGGCCGGTCGATCCGGATCGGATCCGTCGGCGCGTACAGGTAGTAGCGGTACGTCCGCCGGACCGCGTCGTGGGTGGCGTGGAACCCCGAACCGACGTCGGCGGCCGCCCAGACCCGGATCGATCCGGGGAGCCGGCCGTTGAACGCCCGCGGCGTGAGCCACGCGGGGGCCTCGAACGCGACGGTCTGGGCGACCGCCGAGACGCCGGCGTCCGTCCGGCCCGCCGCGGCGTAGCCCGGCGGCGTCGCGTGGGTCGGCCCGTCGCCGCGCTCGAGGAGTCCGTGCGCCGAGAGCGCGGCGAGCAGCGTGCCCTCGACGGTTTCGGCGTGCGGCTGGCGCTGGAACCCGGCGTACGCGCGGCCGTCGTACGCCACTCGGAACGCCCGGATCACGCCTCGTCGTCGGCCATCGGGACCGTGACGACCGGCACCGACGACGTGCGGACGACCTTCTCCGTGACGCTGCCGAGGAGGACGCGCTGGATCCCCGTCCGCGTGTGGGTCGGCATCACCACGACGTCCGCGCCGGTGTCCGCGATCGCGTTCTCGATCACCCGAAGCGGGTCGCCGTGGATCACGCTGCCGACGGCGTCGATCCCGGCCGCCTCGAGCTCCTCGGTCACCGTCTCCACGCGTCGTTCCGCGCTCTTCTCGACCCGCTCCGAGAACGCGCCGGCCCGCGGTCCCGCGAGCGTGTGCTCGAGCGTGTCGACCGCGCTCACGACGTGGACCGTCGCGCCGTAGCGCTCCGCGAGGCTCCGGGCGTGCGGCACCGCGTCGTTCGCGGCGCTGCCCGGCGCGACCGGCAGGAGGATGTCGTCGTACACGGTCGGGGATGGACCCGCCGGGCGCAAAACGCTACCGGCGGATGGGTAGCGTTTTCCGACCGGACGACCTCCCTCGGGGCATGGCACGAGACGTCCACGACCCGGACAACCCGCAGGTGACGCTTCACACGAACCACGGCGACGTCGTGATCGAGCTGTTCGCCGACCGCGCGCCGCGGACGGTCGAGAACTTCCTCGGGCTGGCCCGCCACGACCCCGCCGCCGACGCCGACCCCGCCCGCGACACCAACACGTGGGAGGACCCCGAGACCGGCGAGGTCCGCGGCGACTCGCTGTACGAGGGGAACGTCTTCCACCGCGTCATCGACGACTTCATGATCCAGGGCGGCGACCCGCTGGAGTCCGGCCGCGGCGGTCCCGGCTACCAGTTCGACGACGAGTTCCACGACGAGTTGACCCACGACGCCCCCGGCATCCTCTCGATGGCCAACTCCGGACCGAACACCAACGGCTCGCAGTTCTTCATCACGCTCGACGCCACCCCGCACCTCGACGGCAAACACGCCGTCTTCGGCCAGGTGATCGAGGGGATGGACGTCGTCGAGGAGATCGGCTCGGTCCCGACCGGCCGCAACGACGAGCCGCGCGACGCGGTCTCGATCGACCGCGTCACGGTCGAGGAGTAGCGACCGCGGTCAGTACAGGTTCACGGCAGCGATCCCCGTCCCTACGGTCGCGAAGGCGACGCTGCTCCGGAGAGGATACCTCCAAGACTCCCCACGACCGCGAGATAGATCGCGATAAGCGTCGCTTGAATGCCGACTAACACCGCCGCCAGGTTTAGCTCCGTATCGCTCATACGGTGACCGTCTTCTCCGTTCCCGTAATTCGTTGTGTTCCATCCGTCGTCGCGATCAATACAGCCGAAGGAGTGAGCGATCGCGGTGGCGCGCCTCCGAGTGCCCCGAAGGGGCACGAGGAGCCCGCGAGGGACGCGGCGAGCGTAGCGAGGTACGAACGAAGTGAGTACCTCGATAAGCGAGCGGCGAAGCCGCGAGCCGCGAGCCGCGAGGCTGGGGAGGCGTGAGGTGCGGTGCTGGGCAGTGTGGGGTGGGACTCAAAGGGGCAGTCGCGAGGAGGCCGTAAGCGACGCAAGCACCGCAACGAGGAAGCGAGTAAAACGAGCGACCCAGTGAGGAGCGCAGCGAGCGTACGGCCTCCTCGCGACTGGGGCTTTGGACGTGTTCACCGCGCCAGCAACGATCTTTTTCGTATCACCTCGATCACTCACGAACTGCCCGTCATATAAGAACGCTTCAACGACCGACTGATCCCGGCGATCTCGTCTCGAACGCGAGACTCGGAAAGAGCCGGGATTCAACCGATCCGACCGCGACGCCGTCGCCTGCGACTCGATCTCAGCCCGAGACGGTCGTCTTCACGATGCTCACGGGTGCGGGCGACTGCCGAGAGACGCGCTCCGTGACGGAGCCGAGCATCCGTCGGTACTCGCCCGGCCGCGTCTTCGATCCCATCACGGTGAGGTCGATGTCCTCCTCGTCGATGTACCGGAGGATCGCCTCGTCGGGCGTCCCGTACACGAGGTCGGTCACGACCTCGACGCCGGCGCTCTCCGCGCGCTCCGCGACCGCCTCCAGCGCCTCTCGGCCGTTCTCCTCGAGCGTCTCCTCCGCGCCCTCGGAACCGTCCACGAACTCGTCGCCGGAGTAGGCGTTGACGATGTCGCTGTCGACGACGTAGAGCACGTGGAGGGTCGCGTCGTAGCGATCGGCCGCGTCGATGGCGTGGTCGGTCGCGCGGTCGACGCCCTTCGTGCCGTCCGTCGGGAACAGTATTCGATCGTACATGTGCGAGGGTTCGTCCGACGACCGAATAAAACGTGTGCCCCGTTCCCGGATCGAGGGAGGGGGGCCCCAAACGGTTAATCCGTCCCGCACGGGAGGACGTCCATGAGCGAAGCCGCGGACCGGGTCTTCCTGAACGGGGAGGTCCACACGCTAGCCGAGCCCGACGAGACGCACGAGGCGGTCGCCGTCCGCGACGGCGAGGTCGTGCGGCTCGGGCGGACGTACGACGTCGAGTTCCTCGCCGGCGTCGACACCGACGTCGTCGACCTCGACGGCCGGACGCTCCTGCCGGGGTTCATCGACGCGCACACCCACCTGACGACCGTGGGTCGATCGCTCGTCCACGCGGACCTCTCCGCGGCCGACTCGCCGTCGGAGGCGGTCGATCTGCTTGCGGAACGGGCCGAGGAGGTCGAGCGAGCGGACGTCGGTGACTCCGACTCCGACTCCGCCGACGCCGACCCGACGAGCGAGTGGGTGATCGGCTACGGCTACGACGAGTCGACGTGGACGGAGAAACGCTATCTGACGCGGGCCGACCTCGACCGGGTCGCGACCGACCGGCCGGCCGTCGCCTTCCGCGAGGACCTCCACGTCGCCGCGGTCAACGGGGTCGCCCTCGACCGGTTCGCCGACGCGCTCGCGGACGTCCCCGACGAGACGGTCCCGACCGACGACGCGGGCGAGCCGACCGGCGTCCTCCTCGAGGCCGCGATCGACCCGATCCGCGAGGCGGTCGAGCCCGGCGTCGCGGGGACGCGCGCGGCGGTCGAGGCGGGACTCGAACTCTGCGCCGAGCGGGGGATCACGGGCTTTCACGACATGGTCCGGGACTCACACGCCCCGCGGGTCTACCGCGAGCTCGACGCGGCGGGCGAGCTGACCGTGCGCGTCCGGATCAACTACTGGACCGACCACCTGGACGCGCTCCGGGAGGTCGGGCTGACGACGAACGCCGGCTCCGCGTTCGTCGAGACGGGCGCGATCAAGTCGTTCACCGACGGGAGCTTCGGCGGCCGGACCGCCAAGCTCTCCGAGCCGTACGCCGACGCCGACGACGAGACCGGCCAGTGGGTGATCGCGCCCGACGAGCTCGACGAGTGGGTGCGCGAGGCCACCGAGGCCGGCTACCAGTTCACGGCCCACGCCATCGGCGACGAGGCGATCCGGGCGACCCTCGACGCCTACGAGGGGGCGGCCGTCGGGGATCCGGGCGCGGACCGCCACCGGATCGAGCACGTCGAACTCGCCGACGACGGGATCGTCGACCGGCTCGCGGAGACCGGCGTCGTCGCGAGCGTCCAGCCGAACTTCCTGAAGTGGGCGCAGTCCGACGGACTCTACGAGGCGCGCCTCGGCGAGGAGCGCACCGCCGAGACCAACCGCTACCGCGAGCTGCTCGACGCGGGCGTTCGTCTCGCGTTCGGCTCCGACGGGATGCCGATGGGACCGCTCCTCGGGATCCACCACGCCGTCAACGCCCCCGCGGCGGGCCAGCGGCTCTCCGTGACCGAGGCGCTCCGCGCGTACACCCGCGGCGCGGCGTACGCCGGCTTCGACGAGGACCGGCTGGGCACCGTCGAGCCCGGCAAGCGCGCCGACTTCGTCGTCCTCGAGGCGTCGCCGTGGGAGCACCCGGAGGCGATCCGCGATCTCGACGTGGCGATGACGGTCGTCGACGGCGACGTCGTCCACGACGCGCGCTGAGAAACGGGGTGGTCGGGGGTAGGGCTGGGAGAGGTGAGGGTACGCGACCTACGCGACCGACTCGAGGAAGTTGCGGATCACGTCGTGGCCGACCGCGGTGAGGACGCTCTCGGGGTGGAACTGGACCGCCTCGATCGGGTGGTCGCGGTGCCGGATCCCCATCACGACCGGCTCGCCCGCGTGGTCGGTCGTCGCCGTGACCGCGAACGCGTCCGGGACCTCGGTCGCGACGAGCGAGTGGTACCGCCCGGCCCGGAAGCCCTGGTCGAGCCCGGCGAAGACGCCCTCGCCGTCGTGGTCGACCGGGAACGCCTTGCCGTGGACCGGCTCCGGCGCGTGTCCGACGGTCCCGCCGTACTCGTGGACGGCCGCCTCCAGCCCGAGACACACCCCGAGCGTGGGAACTTCGGTCGACAGCTCCCGGAGGACGTCCGCCGAGACGCCCACGTCGCGCTCGTTCTTCGGATGCCCCGGTCCGGGACTGATCACGACGGCGTCCGGGTCCTCGGCCTCGACCGCCGACAGCGACGCGGTGTTTTTGAGCACCGCGATGTCGACGTCCTCGCGTGTGTCCTCGTCGCCACCGTCCTCGTCGCCGCCGGTATCGCCACCCTCGTCGCCGCCGTCCCCCGCTCCGCCGCCGATCGACAGCTCCGAGACGTACTCGACGAGGTTGTAGGTGAACGAATCGAAGTTGTCGACGACGACCACCTTCATCGCCCCACCCCCTCGAGCGCCGGTTCGTCCTCGCGGACGCGGTCGATGGCGGCGAGGACCCCCTCCATCTTGCGCTCGGTCTCCTCGTACTCCGCGGTCGGGTCGGAGTCGGCGACGAGCCCCGCGCCGGCGCGAACGGTGATCTCGTCCGTGGTGCCGCCCTCGCCGGCACCGCTCTCCGCGCCGGCGTCGATCCCCTCCCGGATCGTCGCCGTCCGGATCACGATCGCGAAGTCCGCGTCGCCGGTCCACGAGTAGTAGCCGACGCCGCCGCCGTACGCCTCCCGCGGCGTCGTCTCGAGGTCGTCGATGACCTCCATCGCGCGCACCTTCGGCGCGCCGGTGAGCGTCCCCGCGGGGAACGCCGCCCGCGTGGCGTCGAAGGGATCGCGGTCGGCCGCGAGCGTCCCCGTCACCGTCGACTCGATGTGCTGGACGTGGCTGTACTTCAACACGTTCATGAACTCCTCGACGCGGACCGACCCCGGCTCCGACACCCGGCGCACGTCGTTGCGCGCGAGGTCGACGAGCATCGTGTGTTCGGCGCGCTCCTTCCCGTCGGCGAGCATCTCGCCGGCGAGCCGGCGATCCTCGACCGGGCTCGTCCCGCGCGGACAGGTGCCCGCGATCGGGTTCGAGACCACCCGGTCGCCCTTCACCGAGACGAGGGTCTCCGGGCTCGCGCCGACCACCGTCCGGTCGTCGTGGCTGAGGACGTACATGTACGGCGAGGGGTTGATCTCCCGGAGGGCCGCGTACAGGCCGAGCGGGTCGACGTCGCCGCGGAGCCGCCGGCTCCGGGAGATCACGCCCTGGTAGATGTCGCCGTCGAGGACGTGGCGTTTCGCGGTCCGAACGGCCTCCTCGTAGTCGTCCTGCGGGTCGGCCGCCTCCTCGCGCACGCGGACGCCGCCGGGATCGGGCGGATCGGCCGCCGCGAGGTCGGCGGCGACGCGGTCGGCCTCCGCGGCGAGCTCGTCGTACACCTCGCCTGGGTCGTCGTCGACGTCGACGATCGGCGTGAACACCAGATCGACGGTTCCCTCCTTCTCGTCGAAGACGACGGTCCGCGTCGTCAACAGGAACTCGGCGTCGGGGAACTCGGTCTCGGGGCGGTCGACGCCGACCTCCTCGAGCCAGAGGTCGTACACCGCCTCGTACGCGAGGAAGCCGACGAAGCCCCCCGAGAGGATCTGCCGGTCGGTCTCCGGGAAGCCGCGGCGGCTCACGTCGGGAAAGGCCGCGCGGATCCGGTCGATGGCGTCGCCGTCGGCATCGCCGACGGTGCCCTCGCTTTCGTCCTTCCCGTCCTCACCGTCCTCACCGTCCTCGCCGGTCGCGTCGCCGTCGACGTCGCCGACGAACGCCGCGGCGGGACCGAGCTCGGTCACCTCGGTGCGGTCGGGGTGGACCGAGACGACCGCCTCCGGATCGTAGCCGACGAACGAGTAGCGGGCGTGTCTGTCGGCCTTCCCGCCGGCCGTGAACGCGCCGTCGGGATCGCTCGAGGCCACCTTCTCGCCGGACTCGAGGAGGAACCCGTACGGCTCGTCGCCGACGAGCGTGGCGTACGCCGACAGCGGGGTGATCTCAGGGTCGAGCGACGCGGCCGCCCGGACGACGACCGGACGATCGGCGTCCGCGACCAGCTCGACGAACTCGGCCCTCGAGCGGTCGAGCGCGGTCGACGGGGCGCCCTCGGCCGTGCGGTCCGCGTCGCCGGTCATGCGACCTCCATCTCGCGGCCCGCGTTGGCGACGAACCGGGCGACCGCGTTGTGGTCCTTGCGTCCCTCGATCCGCTCCACTCCGGAGGCCACGTCGACCGCGTACGGGTCGGCGACCCGCACCGCCTCGGCGACGTTCTCCGCGGTGAGCCCGCCGGCGAGCACGACCGGGACGGTCAGCCGCTCGGCCAGCTCGCCGGTCGCCGCCCAGTCGTGGGTCTCGCCGGTGCCGCCCGCGCCGGATTCCCGCGTCGAGTCGACGACGAGCGCGTCGGCGACGCGGTCGAACTCCTCGGCGCGCGCCGGGTCCGTCGCGTCGATCGCGACGAGCACCTTCCGCTCGGTCTCCGCGCGGATGAACCGGATCTCGTCGGGGGTCCACTCGCCGTGTAGCTGGAGCGCGTCGGGACCGATGGTCCGGACCAGCTCGACCGCGCGCTCGGCCGAGGTCGGCATCGTGACGAGCGTCGCCGTGACGAACGGGGGCACGTCGGCGAGCAGGTCGGCCGCACGCGCCGGATCGACCTCACGGGGAGTGTCGACCGGCACCTCGGTTATCACGCCGATCGCGTCCGCACCCGCCTCGACGGCCGCCCGGAGGTCCGCGTCGTCGGTGAGCCCGCACACCTTCACCCGCGCCATCACTCGCCCTCCGATCCGGAACCCGTCGCCGTTCCCGATCCGGCGGTCACGCTCGACCCGGCCGCGGCCGGCTCCGGCGTCTCCCCGCCGCAGAGCGCCGCGAACTTCTCGGCGGCCGCGCCCGAGTCGATCGCCTCGGCGGCCAGCTCGACGCCGGCCGAAAGCGAGTCGGCCTCGCCGGCGACGTAGATCGCCGCGCCCGCGTTCGCGAGGATCAGGTCGCGTTTCGCTCCCGTCACGGAGCCGTCGACGATGCCCCGCAGGTCCGCCGCGTTCTCCTCGGGCGTCCCGCCGGCGACCGCCTCGATCGGCGCTCGCTCCACGCCGAGCGCCTCCGGCGTGATCGTGAACTCGCGGACCGCGTCGCCGTCGACCTCGGCGGCGACCGTCTCGTCGTGGATCCCGATCTCGTCCATCCCCGCGCCGTGGACGACGAGGGCGCGCTCCACGGGCATGTGCGCGAGCGCGCGGGCGATCGGTCCGACCAGGTCGGGGTCGTAGACGCCGAGCAGCTGGGCGTCCGCCCCTGCTGGGTTCGTCAGCGGGCCGAGCACGTTGAAGATCGTCCGCATCCCGAGCTCCTTGCGCGGGCCGATGACGGCCTTCATCGCCGGGTGGAAGACGGGCGCGAGCATGAACCCGATCCCGTCGGCCTCGATCGCGGCCTCGACCGCCGCGGGCTCGGCCTCGACGTCCGCGCCGGCGACCTCGAGGACGTCGGCGCTGCCGGACGACGAGGAGACGGAGTAGTTGCCGTGTTTGGCGATCGGGACGCCCGCGCCCGCGGCGACGATCGCCGAGGTCGTCGAGACGTTGATCGTGTCGTACTCGTCGCCCCCGGTCCCGCAGGTGTCGACGAGCGGCGACCGGCCGGGATCGATCGTCCGCGCGGCGTCGCGCATCCCCTGCGCGAAGCCCGCGATCTCCGCCTCGGTCTCGCCCTTCGCGCGCAACGCGGCGAGCAGCGCCCCGATCTGCGCCTCGGTCATCTCCTCGAAGACGAGTCGCGCGGTCTCCCGCGCCTCCTCGAGCGACAGGTCCTCCCCGTTCGTCACGCGTTCGACCGTGTGCTGAATGTCCATAGTGTCCACCGATGTATGAGTTCGCGTTGTAATGTACAAGTATGTACACCGATTTAACGCTGTCGGCGGCGGCCGGGCGGCCGGTGCGTCCGGCGGCGACGCTGGAGGATCGCGGTCGAGTCCGAGTGTGGCCGGTCAGTCCTCGACGATCGGCGCCTCGCCGTCCGCCTCGACGACGACCACCGGAACCGCGGACTCGTCGACGACGGTGTCCGTCGTGGAGCCGAAGACGAACCGGCCGACCGTCCCCGTGGTCGGCGTTCCGACGACGACGAGGTCGTAGTACGGCGACTGCTCGACGACCGCGCCGGCGGCGGTCCGCCCCTCGACGAGCCAGCGGTCGACCCGCTCGAAGCCGCCGAGACGGTCGCTCGCGGCCGCGAGCAGGGGATCGCCGGTCGTCGCGTCGCCGTCGGCGGCGGTCGCAGTGGCGTCGGGCGCGTTCCGGCCGTCCGATCCGGCGCCCGCGGGTTCCGCCGCGTCCGCCCCGTTCCCCGCCGCGTCCTCGCCGGTCTCGCCGTCGAGCGCGTCCTCGGACGGCACCACGTGGAACAGCTCCAGCCACGCGTCGGTCACTTCGGCGAGCGCGCGCGCGAGGTCGACGGTCGCGCCCGAGTGCGGGCCGGGACCGACCGCGACGAGTATCGAGGCGATCCGGTCCGGCCGGTCCGCACGGTCCGTCCCCTCCACCCGCGCGTCCGCGGCCGTCCCCGTCGCCGCGAGCGCCTCCGCGACGGCCGGCTCGACGACCGGTTCGCCGGGTTCGGACGCGCCGGCGAACCGGTCGCCGGCGGTCTCGTCCCCGGTCGCGTCGTCGGCGTCGCTCCCGTACATGCTCCATGCGTCAGACGTGCGCATGATAAATCCCGTTGGTCCGACGGGTCTCGCCGGCCGACGCGCCCCGTTCCGAGGGGATTCCCCGGCCGCCTACTCCCTGAAGTACGCCTCGTCCTCGAACGGCTCCGCCTCGCCCTCGACCGCGATCACGTCGAGGGCGGTGACGTCGGCGCCGACGCCGAGGAGCCCGGCGAGGCTCGGCTCGGTTCGGCCCTCGTCGCCGGAGATCAGCTCCTTGATGTAGAGCCCGCCCGCGCCGTGGATCTCGACGACCGCGTGGCGCGCGTCCTCGAGTTCCGCGGTCGCCGCGTACACGTCGCGCTCGCGGGTCAGGCTCGCGCGCCGGTGGTCGACGCGCTTCGGGGTGTACTGCTCCACCGTCGTCCCCTCCAACTCGTCGACCGCGGCCGCCAGCGCCTCGGCGTCGACGTCGGCGTCGAAGGCCACCTGCGCGCGGTAGCGCTTCGAGGCGTCGTGTTCCTTGACGCGCTCGACCATGTCGTACGTCGCGAGCCGGAGGCCCTCGACCTCGACCGCCCCCTCGGCGAAGGCGTTGATGTCGGCCTCGAGCCGGTCGGTGTCGACCCGGCGGCGACGCGGCTCCGCCACCTCGACCACGAACGGGCGGCCGGTGCCGAGCATCAGCGCGTCGACGTCCTCTCGGCCCGCGCCGTGGAACGTCGCCTCCGTGCCGTCCATCACGTCCTCGACGATCGGCGCGGTGTACTCCTCGACGCTGTCGTCGTAGAGGTAGCCCGACCCGCCGCAGTGGTCACAGGGGTCCGCCCCTTGCCGTCCCGACCCGGTACACTCCCGGCAGGGCCACTCGGTCTGGGGGACGTCGCGCTCCAGCTTCCGGTAGCGCCCGTAGACGAACGCGGAGTTCACCTTCGCGTCGAGGGCGTCCTCGGCCAGATCGATCGTGAACTGGACGTCCGGGCGGTCGAAGGAGACCTCGGCGTCCGTGAGCCGCCCGACCCGCTTGCCGACCTCGCGGTTGAACTCGGACTTGAACGGCTCGCCGGCGTCGGCCTCCAGCCCGGCCTCCTCGCGGAGCAGCGCCTCGTTCTCCTCGATCAGCGGCGGCGGCCGCGTCCCGACGTTGTACGTCGAGAACTCGACCTCCTCGACCGCCTCCGCGGCGCGCTCGGCCCACGCGCCGAAATCGGCACAGCGCCCCTCACACACCCAACAGTCCGCGGTCGCGACCGGCTCGTGGTCGTCGTCCCCGCGGAGCGCGAGCGAGACCCGCAGCGCCGACCCGCGCTCGGCGTTCGAGAGGCCGAAGCTCCGGTCGGCGACCAGCCGACCGAGACAGGCGTCACACACCGGCCCCGTCGCGGTCGCGCGCGCGGCGACTTCCAGTACGTCCATACGGGAGGAAACCGGCCGCGGGGTAACTGTCTTGCCCTTGGCTCCGCGCTCGCCCGCCGCCGGTCCCGATCGCTGCCGGCCCCGACCGCTGCCGGCCCCGACCGCTCCCGACCGACTTATGACCGTCACGGCCGTCGGGTCGACCGTGAGCGAGCCGGTGACGCGCTCGGAGAAGCTGGAGCTCGCCGTCGAGCTCCTCGCACACCTCGAACGCGAGGAGCTGGCGCTTCCCGAGGCGATGGACCGGATCGAGACCGTGACGACGGACCCCACGCTCACCCGCGAGATCCTCGACACGGCGGAGAAACGCGGCGTGATCGACCGGGAGGACGCCCGTCTGCGGATCCGGCGGGGCGGCACCCACGTGGAGTACGGGAGCCAGGTGGTCGCCCGCGAGGGGGACTTCGAGTGTAGGCGGTGCGGCGCGGGGATCACGACCGGACACTTCGTCCGGCTCGAGGCCGGCGAGCTCGGGCCGTTCGGCTCCTCGTGCGTCCGGAAGGTCACCGGTCGGGACGCCGAGTGAGCTGAAGCGACGGCGCTATCGACCCTGTCGCAGCTCCTCGATGAGACGCTCGATGAGCTCCGACTGCCGCTCGATCGTCGCCGACTGCGCCTCGACGGTCTGCCGGAGCGCCGCGACCTCGGCTGCCAGGTCGTCGTCCTCGACGCCAGCGCTCTCGAAGGGCGACCCCTCGAAGCCGTCGGCGTCGGCGGAGTCGGACGCGCCGGCCGGCTCCGCCGGATCGGCCGACTCCGTCGCCCCGGCGGCGTTCGAGCGGTCCGTGGACCCGTCGGCGGCCCCGGTCGAGCCGTGCGGCTCCGCCGTCCCGAACTCGTCGCCGAGCGGGTCGTTCCCGTCGGCGGCGTTTCCGCCGGCGGTATTCGCGTTCCCGGCCGTTCCCCCGGCGCCGCCGCGTCCGCCCGTGGAGTCGGCACCGCCGCGGTCGACGTCGGTGGCGGCTCGACGGTCGGCGTCCGTCCCCGTCGCCGGATCGGATCCCGTCGCCCGGTCGGGATCCGAACTCGTCTCGAGCCTCCTCTCCGCCTCGGCCGCCGCCTCCGCGTCGGCCGCGGGCGACGCCGAGAGCGGGTCGGGTCCCTCGCCGAAGTCGGTCGTGCTCGACGGTTCCTCGGCCGCGTCGTCGGCGTCGTCCGCGACGGTCACCCGGAGCTCCTCGAGGCTGCCGACCCCGTGGAACGAACACACCGCGTCGACGAGGCTCTCCTTGACGGCCCGTGCCGACTCGTTGGGGGCCTTGAACCGCTCGGAGCGGCCGTCGTGTGCGAGCACGACCGCGGTCGCGACGGTTCCCTCCTCGAAGTCGAGGTCGGTCAGGTCGGCGTAGGGGAACTCCTCGAACTCCTCGTCCCAGACCGCCGAGCCGACGTGTTTCACGAGCCGGCTGTCGGTGACGACGAGGGTAAGCTCCGAGAAGCGGAACGTGCGCTCGACCGACTCGCCGGGGCCGGTCACGCCCCGTGCGGAGAGGACCCCGGCGAGGACGGGATGGACCACGTCGTCGAGGCGTTTCGACGGGACGGAAAGCGTCTCCTCGCCGTCGAGGCCGTAACCGAAGACCACCTTCGACTTCCGTCGGCCGGTCGAGACGGCGATCCGCTCCGCGTCGTGTGAGTACTCCTCGACGGTCTCGTCGGAGAGCAGGCCGTCGGCGCGGTACACGAGCGTTCGCGTGGGCGTGACCGCGAGGAGGTCGTCCCCCCCGAGCGGGACCCGCGCGACGACCTCCTCGTCGCCGGCGGCCCCCGACAGTAGTTCCGGAAGGCTCATACGCCGAACGTCCGGGGCGTCGGGCATAAATCCGCGGGGTCCGGCTCTCGGTCGCGGCTCCGGCCGCGGCGACGTCCGCTGGAAAGCGTGGGACGATCTCCCACTCCCCCGACGGATGGGAAGCTTAAAGAGTGTCATCGCGATACGTGAGTGTGAGGCCGGGTGGCTTAGCTGGACATAGCGCCGCACTCATAGGGTTCGGAGATTCGGTGCGGTGACGCCTTGGAAGCGTCCGCGTCCTTCCCGTGGCTCCGCCGAGCCTCGGACCTGGGACATGCGGAGATCGTGGGTTCGGAGCCCACCCCGGCCATATTTCCTCCCGTCGACGATACGCATCGACGGTCCCGAGTCCCGTCCGACGATCCCGGCTCCCGATACTGCCGAGACCGATACATCCAACCGGCGTCGGACGCCGATCAGGCCGTGACTCCCTTCGACACCGACTCGGGAACGGAGACGGTACTGGTGACCGGCGGGACGGGCTTCGTCGGCTCCCACCTCGCCCGACTGCTCGTCGCGGACGGCCACGACGTCGTCGCCGTCGACGCCGCGCCCGACGCCGCGCTCCTCGAACGGCTCGGCGTCGCGGACGCGGTCGAGGTCCGACGGGGCGACGTGACGGACGTCGCCGCGCTCGCTCGGGCGGTCCGCGAGACGGGAGCCACCCGGATCGTCCACCTGGCCGCACTCCTGAGCGAGGACGTTCGAACGGACGAGCTCGCGGCCACGCGGGTGAACGCGCTCGGCGCGAACCACGTGCTCGAGGCCGCACGGATCGTCCCGAACCGGATCGATCGCGTCGTGGTGACGTCGAGCGAGACGGTGTACGGTCCCGGATCGGCGTACGACGGGGCCGTCCCCGAGGACGCGCTGTTGTCGCCCGACTCGCCGTACGCCGCCGCGAAGCGCCACGCAGAGTGTCTCTCCCGACGCTACCGGGCGGACCACGGCGTCCCCGCGGTCGCGCTCCGGCCGACGGGCGTCTTCGGGCCGTTCCGGCGGAGTTTCACGGCGTTCTCGGACCTCTTCGAGCGGCCGGCGGTCGGCGACCCCGTTCGCGTCGAGGGCGGCGGGACCGCCGTGAGTTGGCTCTCCGTGCGGGACGCCGCCGACGCGTTCCGGCGCGCCGCGCTGGCGCCCGACGGCGACCTCGATCACGGGGTCTACAACGTCCGCGGCGAGGTCGCGACCGTCGCGACGGCCGCGGAGACGGTCCGGCGGCTCCTCCCCGACGCGGAGGTGGCGGTGGCCGACGACGCCGACCACGACTGGTCGGCTCAGCGGCTCGCGCTCGACCGCGCTCGGTCCGATCTCGGCTACGAGGTCGACTACGGGCTCGAAGAACTCACGCGGGAGTACGTCGACGCGGTTCGCCGGGACGCCGGGCTCGACCCCGTGAACTGAACGCGGCCGACCGCCCGCCTCACCCGCTGATCGTCGCCGTCTCGGCTCACCCGCCGTCGCCCCGGCCGATCGTCGCCGTCTCGGCTCACCCGCCGACGGCCGCCCCGGCGAGCACCGCGACCCCGGCGGCCGCGCCGCCGAGGACGAGCAGGACGTAGTTGGCGACCGGGTTCGCCGCCGCCACCAGATCGAGGGTGTAGTGGTCGCCCCTGACGGGCGCGTACGGCCGGATCCCCATCGGGGTGATCGCGTCCGCGAGGAGGTGTGAGACGACCGTTCCCGCGCCGAGGGCGAACCCGAGCGCGGCGAACCCGAGCGCCGCGGCCGACCCGCCCTCGAGTCCGACGGCCCCGCCGACGAGCCCGAACGCGACGCCGACCGCGAGCGCGAACCAGACGGTGTGGGTGATCCCACGGTGTTTCACGAACGGGATCCGCGTGTCCAGGTCGGGGAGCATCGCCGTCCAGGCGGCGACGACCCCGGCTCCCGCCGCGAGCTCGAGCCCGGCGACGGCGGCGAGCCCGAACCCGACCGGCGCGTACGCCGCGAGCGCGGCCCCGACGTGGCCCTTCCTGTACACGGTCGATCGCTCACCCTCGCTTCAGCGGTCCCGCAGCACCGTCTCGCCCGGCGCGACGGTCGCGCCCGCGTCGAGGACGATCCCGACGTTGATCGTACAGTTGATCCCGGTGCGGACCCCGTCGCCACAGACGATCCCGAACTTCCGCCGGCCCGTGCTCACCCGGTCGCCCTTCACCGTGAGCTCGACCGGCTCGCCGTCGTGTCTGAGGTTCGCGACGGTCGTCCCCGCGCCGAGGTTGACGTCCTCGCCGAGCACGCTGTCGCCGAGGTACGTGAGGTGCGGCACCGCCGAGTCGGCCATCACGACGCTGTTTTTCACCTCGACGCCGTGGCCGACCCGCGTGTCGGGACCCAGGTACGTCGCCCCGCGGACGTACGCGTTGGGACCGACGTGGCTGCCGGCGGCGACGTACGCCGGTCCCTCGATCACGACGCCGGGCTCGATCGTCGCGCCGTTCTCGACGACGACCGTGCCCCGGAGCTCCGCGTCGTCGCTCACGTCGCCGCCGACCTCGCGGTCGAGGTCCGCGAGCGCCCACTCGTTGGCCGCGAGCAGCTCCCACGGCCGGCCGACGTCGAGCCAGCGGTCGAAGGGGACGGAGCGCACCTCGGTCGTCTCACACGCCCGCTGGAGGACGTCCGTGAGCTCCAGCTCGCCGCGCTCGCTTTCGTCGACGTCGAGCCACGCGAGCGCCGCGGCGGGAAAGACGTACGCCCCGGTGTTCACGAGGTTCGACGGCGGGTCCGCGGGCTTCTCGACGACGCCCTCGACCCGGCCGTCGGCGACGCGCAACACCCCGTACGACGAGGGATTCTCGACGCGGTAGGAGCCGACCGCGGCGTTCGCGTCGTACAGCTCCGCGAGCGACTCGCGGTCGTAGAGGGCGTCCCCGTTCAACACGACGAACGGCGCCTCCTCGAGCTCGCTTCGGGCGGCGCGAACGGCGTCCGCCGTCCCGCGCTGTTCGGCCTGCGTGACGGTCTCGACCGGAACCGGCCAGTCGCGCTCGGCGATCGCGGTCCGGACCGCCTCCGCCTCGTAGCCGACGACGACGACGACCCGGCTCGCGCCCGACTCGATCGCGTCCTCGAGACAGCGGACGACGAGGGGCGTCCCGGCGACCGGCAGCATCGGTTTCGGCGTGTCGGCCGTGAGCGGACGCATCCGCGTCCCCTCGCCGGCCGCGAGTACGACGGTCTGCATGTACCTGAACCTCGACGGACGGCGGGAAAGGTATTGCGACGGCGCGCGGCGCGGCTCCGCCCTCGACGCCCCGGCTCGGAGCGGCCGGTCTCAGTCGCCGGCCGCGTCCGCGAGCGCGCGGTCGACGATCCCGCTCGCGCGCTCCAGCAGGGCGTCCGCGGCGTCGGCCTCGCGCGCCTCCGCCGTGACCCGGATCAGCGGCTCGGTCCCCGAGGCCCGCAGGAGGAACCACCCCTCGTCGGCGTCGACGCGGACGCCGTCGAGCGTCGAGACCTCGTCGAACTCGTCGGTCACGCGCGCCGCGACCAGTTCCATCGCGGCGGCCTTGTGCTCGGTCTCGACCGAGCGCCGCCGGATCGGGTACCGCTCCATCGCCGCGACCCGCTCGGAGAGGGGGGTCGACGTCGCCAGCGCGGCGAGCCGGACCGCCGCGAGCGGCCCGTCCGGGCACAGCGTCTCCTCGGGGAAGATCCACGCGCCGGACGGCTCGCCGCCGAAGGCGACCCCCGCCTCCGCGGCGCGTTCCGCCACGTACACGTCGCCGACGCGGGTGTAGACGAGTTCCGCGCCGACCTCCGCGAGCGCGTCCGCGGCCGCGAGGCTCGTGTCGACCGGCGCAGCGACCCGGTCGCCCTCCCCGGCCGCCGCGCGGCCGAAGACGGCGAGGAGCAGGTCGCCGGGGACGAACTCGCCCGCGTCCGTGACGGCCATCATGCGGTCGGCGTCGCCGTCGTGGGCGATCCCGAGGTCGGCGTCGACGGCCTCGACGGTCGCGGCGAGCGTCGCGCAGTTCTCGGCGGTCGGCTCGCTCGGGCGGGCGGGGAACCGGCCGTCCGGCGTCGCGTTGAGCGTCTCGACGGCGGCGCCGAGGTCGTGGAGGGCGTCGGCGGTCACGCCGCCCATGCCGTTTCCGGCGTCGACGACGACGGAGAGGTCGGCGAGGGGGTCGGCACCGGGAGCTCCGGTCCCGCGCGTCTCCGCCGCGTGCTCGCCGGCCGCGACGAGCGCGTCGCGGTGGCGGTCGGTCGCCGCGTTCCAGCGGTCGTACCCGCCCTGTCCCGTCCAGTCGGCGAGGTCGAACGCCCCCTCGCGGATCCGCTCCTCGATGACGTCCTGTCGGGCCGGGGGGTACGCCTGCCCCGAGGGAGTCCACAGCTTGAGCCCGTTGTCGGGGGCCGGGTTGTGCGAGGCGGTCACGACGACCCCGGCGTCCGCGTCCCGCGTGTCGATCGCCCGCGCGACCGTCGGCGTCGCCGCGCGGCCGACGTCGACCACGTCCGCGCCGGTCTCGCGGAGCCCCGCGACCAACGCGTCGCGGAGCGTCTCGCCCGTCCCTCTCGCGTCGCGACCCACGACGACCCGGTCCGTCTCGGTGCCGACGGCGCGCCCGACGTCGAGCGCGACGGCGGCGGTGACTTCCTCGCCGACGCGCCCGCGGATCCCGCTGGTTCCGAACATGTCCGTGGCTCCCGGCGGAGAGTCTTGTAACCTCGGGAAGGGAGGAGAGCGGGGAGAGAAGCGACGCCCGACCTCAGATCCGGTTCTCGCGGCCGGGGTCGACGTCGATGGCGTCGACCGGACAGACGTCGACACACAGCATACAGTCGATACACTGGTCCTCGTCGGTCGGGTTCGCCTTCCGGTCGGACTCGGGGTGGCCGGGCGTGTCGACCCAGTCGAAGACGTCGACGGGACAGTCCTCCAGACACGCCCCGTCGGCCAGACAGATGTCGAAGTCGACGGCGACGTGGGTCCCGCGGACCCCGAGCTTCTCGGGCGGCTCGACCGGCCCCCACACGTCGACGTCGTGCTCCTCGCCGGTCCGCTCCAGGTTCCGCTCGAAGTTCGGGTCGATGCCCATCTTGCTCTGGATTTCGCCCGTCGGTAGTTAAACTCCGCGACGCGGATCGGCGACGCTTCCCCTCGAGCGGCGGCGCTCGACCTCAGGGATGCGCGAAGTACGCCACGAGGTCCTCCTCGCCGGTCGGGCCGTCGGGCTCGTCGGTGCCGGTCGGGTCGAACGCGTCGAGTCGGGCGAAGCCGATCCGCTCGAACTGGACCACGTCGTCGACCGCGGCGTCGGCGATCGCCGGCTCGGCGTACCCGCGTACGTCGCCCTCGAGGGTGCGCATGAGCGTCCCGAGCGACTCCGCCGCGGGCACCCAGTGGACCACGTCGACGTCGCCGTCCCGGACCACGTCGATGTCGGCGTCGACGTAGACGAGCTCGTCGGCCTCGCGGCGCACGGGACCGTACCCCTTCAGCCAGACGCGCTCGCCGGCCGGCGGGAGGTCCGACTCCTCGACGAGGACCCGCCCCGCCGGGATCGTCCGGTCGCCGCGGTCGGGGTGGTCGGGGTGTCGCGCGGGCCGACCGGCGGCCGGCGCGGGGGCGTCGCCGTCGACGACCGGCAGCTCGACCGCCGGGTCGTCCTCGCGGTCGCGCACGAGGAAGAACCGGTCCGCCTCGTCGTCGACGAGGTCGCGGTTGTTCGCGTACACCGACGACATCGCAAGGTCCACGTCGGAGGTCGACATCCCGAGGTCGGTCATCGACTCGACGAGCGCCGCGCCCCGGATCCCGCGCCGGCGGACCGATCGAATGGTCGGCGCGCGCGGGTCGTCCCAGCCGGTCAGCTCGCCGTCGGCGATCAGCTCCTTGATCGTCGACGTGGAGAGCGTCACGTCGTACTCGTCGACCTGGACGTGCCCCCAGTGGAGCACCTCGGGGTACTCCCAGCCGAAGTAGTCGTAGACGAACCGCTGGCGCTTCGCGGAGTCCTGGAGGTCGATGCCGCGGATGATGTGGGTGACGCCCGTGAGGTGGTCGTCGACGCCGGACTGGAAGTCGAGCATGGGCCAACAGCGGTACTCCGCCGCCTCCTCGCGCGGGTGCGGCGTGTCGATCATGCGGAACGCGACCCAGTCGCGCAGCGCCGGGTTCTTGTGGTCGATGTCAGTCCGCACCCGGAGGACCATCTCGCCGGCGCCGTACTCGCCGTCGACCATGGCCGCGAACTCCTCGCGGACGGTCGCCGCGTCCTTCCCGCGGTGCGGGCAGGCCTCGCCGTCGTTCTTCAGCTCCGAGAACGCCTCGCCGGCACACGAGCAGGTGTACGCGCCGCCGCGGTCGATCAGCTCGCGGGCGTGCTCGTAGTAGGTCTCGAGCCGGTCGGAGGCCTTCAGCACGCGGTCGGCCTCGAAGCCGAGGTACGCGACGTCCTCGAGGATCGCGTCGTACGCGTCGAGGTCGGGCCGCTTCGTCTCCGGGTCGGTGTCGTCGAACCGGCAGATGAACTCGCCGTCGTACCGCTGCTTGTACGTCCCGATCACGGCGGGCATCCGGGCGTGGCCGATGTGCCAGGGGCCGTTGGGGTTCGGCGCGGCGCGCATCACGACCTCGCCGGGCTCGGCGTTCGGCAGATCGGGGAGGACGTGCTCGTCCGCCTCGTCGTCGGCCTCGAGCTCCGCGAGTCGCTCGGGAGCCACCTCGCCGAGCCGGTCGCGTCGCTCCGCCTCGTCCATCGCCGCGACGCGGTTCACGATCGGCGCGAGAACGCCGGGAATCTCGTCGCCGTGCGGGCGGAACTCGGGGTTCTCGCCCATCAGCGGGCCCATGATCGCGCCCACGTCGGGATCGCCGTCGTGTTTGAGCGCGTTGAAGAGCGCGGCCGTCTCGCCGGCCGTCTCGACACGCTCGCGGAGTTCGTCGTCCATACCGTCGGCTCGTCGGGGCGACTCAAAAACGCCGCGAAACCGTCGGCGTCACGGCGGGAGTCGGGGATCGCGTCGGCGAGGTGCCGGCGACCCGCCCGCTCCCGTCCCGGCGTCGGGGCCGCGGGTAGGGGCGTCGACCCTCGGGGACACGCGGGCATAAACGGTCGAGACCGTTCACGCGATCGGGACGGGGTGTCGGGCGTGAACGGTCGGGCCGTTTATATACGCTCGACGACCTATCGCGGGGATCGGTCCGCGGAATTATAGCCGCTCGGGTTCTGAGGACGAACCATGGAGACGCGCTGGATCGAGTCGGGACGCGCACGTCCCGGAGGTGCGGGATGGTAGAGCCGATGTCGCGGGAGGAGCGCGACGCCGGCAATCGAAAGATAAAGATAGGGTTCCTGGTCCTAGTGGCCGCCTCGCCGCCGCTCATCACGCTGCTCGGCGACCCGACCGTCGTCCAGTTGGCGGTCGCGGCCGGCGGCGGGCTGCTGCTCGGACTGCTCGTCGTCTGGTACCTGGGTCGGCTCGCCTCGGAGTTCACCGCGGGCTCCCGCCGGCTCCGGTAGGGCTCCCGCCGGCTCCGACGGCGTCACTCGCCGGCGGCCTCGAGCGTCCCGTCGTCGAGCGCGAACGTCCCCCCTGCGATCTCGACCGTCTCGCCGACCCGGTCGCCGGCCACCGACCGCGAGGATGACAGCGGCGAGACGCTCACCTCGCCCTCGACCGTCGCGCGCCGGTCCGAGCCGGGGTCGTCGGCGACGTCACCGCGCAGGAACTCCCGCCAGAAGCGATCGCGAAGCTCCATTCCCATCTCGCCGCGGCGCTCGCCGAAGCCGGAGGCGTCGCCGCCGGGGTCGCCCGAGCCGGCGGTCCCGGTCGCGTTTTCTTCCTCCTCACTCGCCGCCTCCGTGCCGGGGTGGAACTCGATCACGTCGAAGCCGCGGGCGGGCTCGGTCAGCCGGTAGGTCGGGTCCGCGGCGGCCTCGTCGTCCGCGGCGGGGACGTTGACGTTGAGCACGTCCGCGCCGAACGGGAGGCGGCCCTCGTCGTCGACGCGGGCGACGAGGTCGGCCGCGACCCGCCCCGCGAGCGCGAAGTCGTCGTGGGAGACCGTCGGCGGGATCGGGAGGTTGCCGCGGTCGTACAGCGAGACCGCGATCGCGGGCGTCCCGAGGAACGCCGCCTCCATGGCCGCGCCGACGGTCCCCGACTGGCCGAGGACGTGCGCGCCGATGTTCGGGCCGTGGTTACAGCCGGAGACGACGACGTCGGGCTCCAACTCGAGCGCGACCGCCGCGACGGCGACGCAGTCGGCGGGCGTCCCCTCGACCGCGTAGCCGAGGTCGCGCTCGGTGTACTCGATCGTCGTCTCCCACCACGACCGGTTGCCGCCCACGCCCGACTGGTTCGTCGCCGGCGCGACGACGGTCACGTCGTACTCGGCGGAGAGCGCCTCCGAGAGCGCCCGGATCCCGGCCGCGTCGATCCCGTCGTCGTTGGTGAGGAGGACCTCGCGTGTCATGATGGTCCCTGGGAGGTCACGGGTGAAAACGCCGCCGGAAGCGGTCGGGATGGAGGACGCGGCGACGGTCGGCGAGACGGAGGTCGACGGTCGTCAGTCGGCGGCGACGGGCTGGCGCGACTCCGCCAGCGCCAGCACCTCGTCGAAGAAGCCGAGCGAGTCGTGCGGGCCGGGGTTCGCCTCGGGGTGGTACTGCCGGGTGATGACGTCGAGTTCGTCGCTGTCGAGCCCCTCGACGGTGTCGTCGTTGACGTTCACCTGCGTCACCTCGAGCGGGCCGGTGTCGGAGACGGTGTAGCCGTGGTTCTGCGTGGTCATCACGACCCGGTCGGTGCGGAGGTCCTTGACCGGCTGGTTGACGCCGCGGTGGCCGAACGACATCTTCTCCGTCGAGCCGCCGAGCGCGCTCGTGATCACCTGCTGGCCGAGACAGATTCCGGCCATCGGAACCTCGCCGGCGAAGGCGTCGACGACCTCGTGGGCGGCGACGAAGTTCTCCGGGTCGCCGGGGCCGTTCGAGACGAACAGCACGTCGGGCTCGACCGCCGCCACGTCCTCGGGGGTCGCGTCGTACGGGAGGACGTGGACGTCCGCGCCGCGCTCCGTGAGCGAGGAGATGATCGAGCCCTTCGCGCCGCAGTCGAGCATGGCGACGGTCGCCTCGTCGCCGCCCTCGTGGACGGTCGGCTCCGTCACCGACACCTGCGCGCCGATGTCGGTGTGGTCGCTCATCGGCGTACAGGCCTCCATCTCCGCGACCGCGTCCTCGGGGGTCGCGTCCTCGCCCGCGGCGATGCCGCAGGCCATCGCGCCCTCCTCGCGGACGGTAGTGACGATCTCGCGGGTGTCGAGGTGGTCGATCGCCGGGACGCCCTCGCTCTCGAGCCACTCGGCGACGTCGTCGGTCAGCTCGCGGGCGATGGCCGCGCGCGGCTGGACGGAGTCGGACTCGAACCGCTCCTCTCGGACGCCGTAGTTCCCGATCAGGGGGTACGAGAAGGTCAGCACTTGCTCGGCGTAGGAGGGATCGGTCAGCGACTCCTCGTAGCCGGTGTACGCGGTCGTGAACACGAGTTCACCACGGGTCCACCCCGGCGCACGGGCGCGCGCTTCGAGCACGCGTCCGTCGGCCAGCGCGATGTAGGCGTCCGACATTACGAGATACGTACAGATGAACCATATTAAATGCGTCGTTCGAAGGTGAACTACGAAATTCGTAACGGGATCCGGGGCCGGCGTCGTCGGGATACCGGGCGCGACGCGATCCCGAGGAGATCCCTTTCGACGCGGTGGTCGGTGAACCCCCCCGGGCGTTAGAGATTGCTTGTAGGACGGGTATTTCGATGGAGATTGGGGCGAGTAGAAGGGGATCGTTGCTGGGGCGGTGAACACTTCCAAAGCCCCAACCGGCTCCGGTCGAGGGCCTCGCTGCGCTCCTCGCTCACTTCGTTCGCTGCGGTGTCGCCGGCGGC
>NZ_NHPJ01000038.1 GCF_002252985.1 Halorubrum halodurans
CGCCGGGGCCGCGCCGCCGCCGGCCGCGCCGCCGACCCCGACGACGAGGACGAACGCCTCCGCGAGCGACGGGCGCTGGTCGTCGAGCGCGCGGCCGAGCTCGCTCGCGTGGACCTCGCCGAGCTCCCGGCCGGCGTGGAGGTCGCCGTCGAGCCCGTCGCCGCCGGCGGCGTCCCCGAACCGGTACCGCCGTTCCTCGCCGAGCGCCGCCAGGGAGTCGAGCGCCGCCATGTCCGTGTCGAACGCGGAGACGCCGTGGAGGAAGGGTTCCCCGCCGTGGTCGGCCGCGAGCCGGTCCGCGATCCGGCCGCCCGCCCCGCCGAGGCCGATGACGTGTACGCGCATACGTCCCCGGTCGGCGAACGGGGATTTATGACCTTCGGCCGCCCGCGGGGCGGTCGCGGTCGCCGGGGACGCCGGGCCAGTCGTCGTCCCGGTCGGGACCAGCCGACCCGGACGCCTCCGGTTCGTCCGACGCGTCGTCGTCGGCGACCGTCCACGCGAACTCGTCGAGGCGGCGCTGGCCGTCGGGGATGCGCTCCGCGGGCTCGGTCGGCTCCACGCCGAGCAGGCGGGGCAGCGCGGTGTCCCCGAACGTCAACACGAGCACCAACACGATCGGGGCGAGGAAGAGGCCGTGGAAGCCGAACACGACCGGGCCGAAGATGTACGCGAGCATCAACAGCCCGACGTGGGTCGTCTTCCCGCTGAAGTACGGCCGCAACACGACGTCCGGGATCGTGTCGACGACGACGACCGCCACGAGGAGGAACGCTCCGACGTACGCCAACAGCGCGGTGTCACCTCCCATGACCGTCGGCACCGCCGTCACCGCCGCCAACGGCAGATAGACGATCTTCATGCCGATGACCGGGATCAGGCTCGCGATGCCGGTGAGCGCGCCGGCGAGCGTCGGGTACGGAACGGCGACGGCCTCGGGGGCGACCACGTTGTAGCCGGTGTACGTGGCGATCGCGATGATGGAGATCGCGATGACGTTGAGCAGGTTCCCGTACAGCACCGCCTCCAGCTCCGCGTCGGCCGCCTCGAAGTACTCCCGGACGATCGCGTCGTCGTCGAACCGGAGCACCCACTCGTGGAACTTCGAGCCGTCGAGGAGCAGGTAGTAGGTGACCACGACGGTGATGAGGAGGTTCAAGAGGAGTCCGGAGACCGTGTTCGTCAACAGCGTGGCGTTGTCGAGGAGGAAGTCGATCAGCGGGTCGAACTGGCCGGAGCGGTACGCCTCGACGACGTTCCCGAGAGAGAGGCTCGACAGCTCCGTCAGCCGCTCTACCCACTGGTTCCCCTCGCCGAGCGTCTCCGCGAGCGGGAACTCCTCGAGGAACCGCCGCGTCTCGACGACGAGAAGCACCACCGCGGAGCTCAAAAGCAGGATGAGCGGGACCGCGATCACCGAGAGCGCGGTCACCGCCCGGACGCGCGGAGGGAGCCGAAGCCGCTCGAGGTCGTGGTAGAACCGGCGGGTGGAGTAGTACAGGAAGACGGCGACCGTGAGGGCGGCGACGAAGCGGTAGGCGATGTAGCCGGCGATGAGCGCGACCGTGAGGCCGAAGAGGGCGACGACGAAACGCTTCTCGTCCATGCGTGGACGTGTTCGACCCGGAACATAAACGATGTGGAGGGTTCGGGATCCGCTTCAGTTTCCCGGCGACTCCGTCGCGAGGCCGTCGGTCGTTCCGCCGGATCGGTCGTCCGTCGTCCCGGCGGAGGACTCGTCCTCCGCGCCCCCGTCGGCGCCGGACGACGCCAGCCGCTCCTCGACGACGCGGTCCTGTCGGTCCAGCTGCTCGCGGTGGAGGGAGAGGATCATGTCGGCGAGCACGCCGAACACGAGCAGCTGCATCCCGAGGATGATCGCGCCGGTCGCGGCCACCGCGACGATCTCGTGACCGACCTCGAAGACGATCCACCGGTAGAGGACGAACGCGGCCATGAGGATCCCGGCGGCGGTCGACACCGTGCCGACGCTCCCGAAGTAGAAGAGCGGGTTGTTGGTCTTCGCCTTCCGGTACAGCTCGAGAAAGATCACGCCGCCGTCGCGGACGGGGTGGAGGTTCGTCGAGGAGCCGTCCGGCCGCGGCCGGTAGGTGACGGGGACGACCGCCACCGTCAGCCGCTGTTTCACGCACTCGACGGCCATCTCGGTCTCCACGCCGAAGCCGTCGGCGGTGAGGTTGAGCCGACGGAACGACTCGCGGGTGAACGCGCGGTATCCCGAGAGGATGTCCCCGTAGTCCTCGCCGTGGATCGCGCGGAACGCCCCGTTGATGAGGCGGTTGCCGAGGCGGTTCAGCCGCGTCATCGCGCCGGGACGCATGTCCGCGAAGCGGTTCCCGACGACGTGGTCGGCCTCGCCCTCGAGAAGCGGCCGCAACATCGCCTCGGCGTCCGCCGCGTCGTAGGTGTCGTCGGCGTCGACCATCAGGACGTAGGGCGCGTCGACGTGGTCACGGACGGCCTCGCGGATCGCCTGGCCCTTGCCCTCGCCCGACTGGACGACGACGCGTGCGCCGGCCTCGCGGGCGAGCTCGCGGGTGCCGTCGGTCGACCCGCCGTCGATCACGAGGACCTCGCGGAGTCCCGCCTCCCGGAACGAGGAGACGACGGTCTCGACCGTCTCGGCCTCCTCGAAGGTGGGCAACAGGACGCAGACGTCGTCGAAGTCGCTCATCGTCCGGGCGATGTCGGCCGAGTCGCTAAACTCTGTCCCTCCGATCGCGAGATCCGGGAGAGTCCGCGGCCGCAAAACGCGGGGCGACCCATACGCTCATGTATCCCTCCGACGTACGTGCTAGCATGTCACAGGCACTCGAAGAACACACCGAGGAACTGCTCAGCGCGGCCCGGACCGCGACGGGAGACGAGCTACGGAGCCTCACGTACTTCACGGAGGAGCTGGTCGAGCAGCTCTACCTGCGTAGCGACCTGAGCAGGACCGCCGACCTCGTCGGGTTCGCCGAGAGCGAGCGACACGGCTTCCACGCGCAGTCGCTGTACGCGAACACGCAGCTCGGCGACTACTTCTTCACGGTTCGCGTGTTCGAGAACGGCTACCTCACCCGCGTGATCGCCAACGGCCACGGCGTCTGGGTGACGACCGACTCGATGGAGATCGACCGGTTCGAGGAGCTCGCCAGCGCGCTCGCGGAGATCCTCCGATCGTTCGATCCGGTCTGAGTTCGCTCGTTCGATCCGGTTGAAGGCCTTCGGACGCGCCGGATCAAAACACCGTGAAGAGCCCGCCGACGAACGCGACCGTGACGACGAGCCGGCCGAGACTCCCGAGGAACGTCGCCACGGCGAACCGGGCGTAGTCGCGCTCGAGGACCGCGAACGCATAGATGGAGATGGTGTCCGGGAAGAAGGGCACGGACAGCGCCATCGCGAGGCCGCCGTAGCCGTACCGCTGGGCCAGCTCGACGGACCGCTTCTCCGACCACTCCATGACGTCCCACCGCGAGCGCCGGAGCCACCGGACGACCGGCCCCGACTGTTTGACCTCCTGCCCGATGTGGAACGCGAACAGGCTGCCGATCGCCTTCCCGGTGGCGCTGACGAGCATGATCCCCCCGAGGTGCGCCCACGCGGGGAGCCCGAGATCGATCGGCGCGACGAGGACGACCTCGCTCGGGCCGGGGAGCGCGAACGCGATCAGGAACGAGTACACGAAGATGATGCCCATGCCGGGCCAGCCCGTCGCCGACTCGACGAGCGCCTCGAACCCGCCGCCGAAGGCCGAGAGCACCCCGTCGACGGCGAGCGGGACGAGCGGGAGGGGCGAGACGAGCGGAACGAGCGGCGTCACGGAGCTCACGTGTCACCCCACGTCCAGCGAGCGTCAAGGACGTATCGGTAGAGCCCGCTGAGGAAGATCGCGACCGCGTTCGCGATCAGGTACATGACCCCGCCCCACTCGACGAGCGCGAAGAGGATGGCGAGCTGGATCGGGATCGCGGTGCCGCGAACCAGGTTCGTCTTGAGCAGCCCCGAGACGTACTCGACCCGACCGGTGTTCCGCGAGGCGCGGAAGGTCCAGGCGTTGTTGAGGACGTACGACAACACGATCGTGATCTCGATGGCGATCGTCGCGCCGAGCAGGTAGTTCAGTCCCGCGACGTCGACGAGGAGCCACAGGAGCGTCATCTGGACCGCCGACGCGAGGAGTCCGACCGTCACGAAGCGCCGAAGCTGGACGGCGAGCGGCCCGTAGACGAGACCGCGCAGGAACGACCGGACCATCTATCGGTAACCCAGCGCCTCCAGACGAGCGTTGAGGTCCTCGTCCACGGACCCGTCCTCCTCCTCGCCCGTGCCGTCACCGTCGTCGGCTCCGCTCCCGCCGGCGCGAACCGCCTCGGCGTGCGCCGCGGCGAGCGGGGCGAACCGGTCGATGACGGTCCGCTCCGCCTCGTCGGGATCCGCCGCGCGGTCGGTCGCCTGGAGCGGGTCGGAGGGGCGGTGGTACAGCTCGGTCGTCCCGGCGTCGACGTTCTCGATGTAGGTCCACTCGCGGTCGCGGACGCTCACGTACAGCTCGCCGTCCTCCAGCGACCGGGGGATCGGCTGTGCGGTCACCTCCTCGTCGCGAACGGTGACCGAGACCACGGGCTCGTCGGGCGGCTCCTTCCCGTCGGTCACGGTCGGCACGAGGCTCCTTCCCGTCCACTCCGCCGGCGCGTCGACGCCGAGCAGGTCGGTCACGGTCGGCGGGATCGCGTCGAGACCGACCTGCCGGTCGACCCGGCCTCCCGACGATCCGGGGACGTCGACGACGAGCGGGACCCGGATCAGCTCGTCGTACAGCTTCGGGTAGTGCGCGAGGTGGCCGTGCTCCTGGAACTCCTCGCCGTGGTCGCCGGCGAGGACGACGGCGGTGTCGTCGTCGACGCCCGTCGCCGAGAGCGTCTCGAGGAGGCGGCCGACGCTGGCGTCGATCTGCCGGACCGCGGCCTGATACAGCGTCCGGAGCTCCTCGAGGGTCCGGTCGTCGACGTCCAGCCCGAGCCCCGTCCGGGTGTGCGCGTGGAGCATCCGGTGGGTTCCGAGCCAGTTCGAGGACACCTCGCGGATGTACCTGGGTGCCGGGACGTACGGCGTGTGTGCGTCCATGTAGTGGATCCAGAGGAAGAACGGGCCGTCGGCCCCCTCGATGAACTCCGCCGCGGCGTGTTCCACGTCGAACATCCGGGAGGTGTCGAGGAACGGCCGGTCGTCCGTCTCGCCGCGGATCCACGACCCGGCACGCCTGAGCGGCGACGCTGCGAGCTGGATCCACGCCTCGACGGTCGGGTGGGTCGCGAGGTATCGGCTGTAGATGCTCGAGCCGACGCTGGCGACGAAGGGTTCGAACTCGTCGAAGCCGTCGTCGTACCCCCAGTGGGAGGTGAGAAAGCCGTTGGCGGCGTTGAACCCCCCCGTCGACACGTTCGCCTCCGAGAGCGTCCCGGCGAGCGTCGCGGCCCCCTCGACGCCGATGTCGCCGGTGCCGGTGAACACGTCCTTCGAGGCCAGGATCGACGGGAACGAGAAGGGAGTCCAGTTGCCCGTCGCGAAGGCGTGATCGAAGACGGTCCCCCCGTCGGCGAGCGAGTCGATGACCGGCGTGTGTCGCGTCTCGTCGTAGGCTCCGACCGCGTCCGCCCGGAGCGAGTCGACCGTGACGAGGACGACGTTCGAGACGTCGGCGTCACCCACGGGTCGACGACACCCCCGTCGAGAGTCCGGTCGAGAACGCGGTCACGATGGCTGTACCATGGTCAGTTCCGGGTTTTACCCTTTCGGTACCGCCGAGGACGGGCGCGAGGGGACCGACGGCGCGGCCGCTCGCCCGGCGCCGCGTCGAAGCGGCCGTCCCGCGAGCACCCGACGGACGGCGACCGTTCCCGGCCCCGGCGTGTCGGGAGACCTGTCGAATGGCTTCAGTATCGTTCGCTCGACCTCGAGACGGACGATCGTCCGCGGCGCTGCGGGAGTGTATCTTGCCCGTACAACGAGCTATTTACGAACACGATCAGCCGCTTACCCATGGAGATCACACAGGTCGAGTCGTTCCCGATCGAGCTCCCGTTGGAGTCGCCCGTCTCCTTCTCCAACCGGACGCTCACGTACCGGGACCACGCGATAACGTACGTTCGCACCGCCGACGGTCGCGAGGGCGTCGGCTACTCGCTGGGGTACGAGGGCGCCCACCTCGTCGCCGACGCGGTCGAGTCGATGCTCGAGCCGATCGTCCGCGGCGAGGACCCGCGCGACACCACCCGCCTCTGGCGCGAGATGTACGACGGCAACGTCCAGATCGGTCGGATGGGTGTCATGTTGCGCGCCATCTCCACCGTCGACATGGCGCTGTGGGACCTGAAGGCGAAGGCGGCCGGCCAGCCGCTGTACAAGCTGCTCGGCGGCAACAGCGAGTCGGTCCCCTCCTACGGCAGCGGGGGCTACTACCGCGACGAGAAGGGCCACGAGGCGCTCCGCGGCGAGGTGCGCCGCTACGTCGAGGAGGGACACGACGTCGTGAAGATGAAGGTCGGCCGGCTCTCGGTCGACGACGAGGTCGAGCGGGTCGCGGCCGTCCGCGACGAGGTTGGTCCGGAGACGACGCTGCTCCTCGACGCCAACGGCGTCTGGGAGTCGACGACCGAGGCGGTCCGCGCCTGCCGCGCGTTCGAGCCGTACGACCCGTACTTCATCGAGGAGCCGGTGATGATCGACCGCGTGGAGACGATGGCCGAAGTGAACGACGCCATCGACTACCCGGTCGCCACCGGCGAACTGGAGGGCACCCGCCACAACTTCGCGCGGCTCCACGACACGGGCGCGGCGACGATCCTCCAGCCCGACGTGACGGTCTGTGGCGGGATCACGGAGTGGCTCCGCATCGCGAACTACGCCGCGGCCTACGACGTGCCGATCGCGCCCCACTACAACTGGAACGTCCACACCTCGCTGCTCGGGGCGATCGACAACGGGCTGTGGATCGAGTACTTCTACCGCGACATGGACGTGAAGGCGTTCGACGACGTCGTCGCGGAGCCGCTCGCCCCCGGCGACGACGGCCGGATCGCGATGCCCGAGGAGCCGGGCCACGGCGTGACGCTCGACAAGGACGCCTTAGAGGAGTTCAGCGCATGAGGGACTACTCGGATCAGATCGACGTCCGCGACGCGGACAGGGACGTACAGATCACGAGCGTCGACGCCTGCGTCGTCGAGGGCAACTTCGAGTGGAACCTGATCAAGGTGGAGACCGACGCCGGCGTGGCCGGCATCGGCGAGTCGTATCGGGGCGGCGGGATCCCGGAGATCGTCGAGTACACGAACCGCTTTCTGGTCGGCGAGAACCCGCTCGACGTCGAGCGGCTCGTCCGGTACATCTTCCAGGAGATGTCGGGCCACGGCGGCACGACCGGGAAGGTCGTCACCGCCGCCTCCGGCATCGAGATCGCGCTCCTGGACGCCGCCGGGAAGATCCTCGATCTCCCCGTCTACCAGCTCCTCGGGTCGAAGTACCGCGACGAGGTGCGGATCTACTGCGACTGTCACGCCGGCGAGGCGTACGCGGTCGAGGACGGCGCGACCGCGTACGCGGAGGCCGAGGCGTACTCCCCGGAGGCGTACGCCGCGGAGGCGGCCCGCGTCGTCGACATGGGCTTTTCGGCGCTGAAGTTCGACCTCGACCTGCCCGCCGACAACGAGAACGACCCGTACAACGGCCGGCTGACGAACGCGGCGATCCGCGAGAAACGCGAGATCGTGGCGGCGGTTCGCGAGGAGATCGGCTACGACGTCGACCTCGCGTTCGACTGCCACTGGGACTACTCCGTCGAGAGCGCGAAGCGGCTCGCCTACGAGCTGGAGGAGTTCGACCTGATGTGGCTCGAGGACCTCGTGCCGCCGGAGAACATGGACGCACAGAAGGAGGTGACCAAGGCGACGCGGACCCCGGTCGCGACCGGGGAGAACCGCTTCCGCGTCTTCGAGCTCTCGGATCTCATCTACGACCACGGCGTCGACGTCGTCACGCCCGACCCGACCACCGTCGGGGGGCTCACGGAGACGATGCGGATCGCCGACCGCGCCGAGGAGAACTACATGCCGATGTCGCCGCACAACGTCTGTAGCCCGGTCGGGACGATGGCGTGCGTCCACCTCGGCGCGGCGACCCCGAACTTCGATCTCCTCGAGTTCCACGCGCTGGAGGTCGACTGGTGGGACGACCTCCTGGTCCGGGAGGAGCCGATCATCGAGGACGGCCGGATCGCGGTTCCGGAGGCGCCGGGGCTCGGGATCGACCTCGACATGGACGTCGTCGACGAGCACCTCCTCGCGGGAACCGACGGCTTCTGAGCCGGCCGCTACCGCCGGGAGGTGCCCGCAACGGTCGGGTTCTCGCGCGCGGTGCCGGCCGCGGCCGCGCCGTCCCGGAGGGTTATTATTCGTGGATACGTAACCCCGTACATGATCGATTATTTCGATTTGGAGGCGTCGCTCTCCCAGGAGGAACGACTGCTCGTCGACTCGGCGCGGTCGTTCGTCGAGGGGGAGATCGACGACATGGGTGACCACTGGATCGAGGGTACCTTCCCGACCGAGGTCATCCCCAAGATGGGCGAGATGGGCTTTTACGCGCCGAACCTCGAGGGGTACGGCCTGCCGGGCGTAAGCGAGACGTCGTACGGCCTCCTGATGCGCGAGCTGGAGGCGTGTGACTCGGGACTCCGGTCGATGGCGAGCGTCCAGGGCGCGCTCGTGATGTACCCGATCCACGCGTTCGGCAGCGACGAGCAGAAGGAGGAGTGGCTGCCCGCGCTCGGCGAGGGCGAGGCCGTCGGCTGCTTCGGCCTGACCGAGCCCGAGCACGGGTCGAACCCCTCGGCGATGGAGACGCACGCCGAGAAGGAGGGCGACGAGTACGTCCTGAACGGCTCGAAGACGTGGATCACGAACTCCCCCATCTCGGACGTCGCCGTCGTCTGGGCGCGCGACCGGAGCGAGGAGGACGACCCGGTCCGCGGGTTCCTCGTCGAGACCGACCGCGACGGCGTGACGACCAACAAGATCGACGAGAAGCTCAGCCTCCGCGCGTCGATCACCGGCGAGATCGCGCTCCAGAACGTCGAGATCCCCGAGGAGAACCGTCTGCCGGGCGTCTCGGGTATGAAGGGGCCGCTGTCGTGTCTGACCCAGGCGCGCTACGGCATCGCGTGGGGCGCGGTCGGCGCGGCCCAGGACTGCTTCGAGACCGCCCGCCAGTACGCCACCGACCGCGAGCAGTTCGGCAAGCCCATCGGCGGCTTCCAGCTCCAGCAGCGCAAGCTCGCTGAGATGGCGACCCAGATCACGCTCGCCCAGCTGCTCGCCCACCGCCTCGCCGAGCTCAAGGAGTCCGGCGAGATGCGCCCGCAGCACGTCTCGATGGCCAAGCGGAACAACGTCCGGATGGCCCGCGACCAGTCGCGGATCGCCCGCGAGATGCTCGGCGGCAACGGGATCACGGCCGACTACTCCCCGATGCGCCACATGACGAACATGGAGACCGTCTACACCTACGAGGGCACCCACGACATCCACACGCTCATCCTCGGCGAGGACCTGACCGGGATGCAGGCGTACCAGTAGGGTAATCCAGTCGACGATCGCCCCGATGGGGCGCGATCAGTCCGAACCGTCGTTCCCGTTCAGCCGTCGTTTCAGGGCGTACGCGGCTCCGCCGACGCCGACGATCCCGTTCACGAGACTGAATCCGGGGACGCTATCGCTCGACTCCCCGGAGTCGCCTTCCTGGTTCATGTCGTCCGATCCGGACCCGTCGTCGGTCGACTGGTCGGTGTCGCTTTCGGGCTCCTCCGACTCTTCCGATTCTTCCGGCTCTTCCGGCTCTTCCGGCTCTTCCGGCTCCTCAGGCTCCTCCGGACTCGATTCGACGGTCACCGTCGAACGGGCTTCATCGGTCAGTTCGTCGCCGTCGACCACGGTCAGCCGAACCTCGTACTCTCCCGGCGACTCGTACGCGTGGGTGACCCGCTCGCCCGTCGTCTCGACGGTTCCGTCCCCGTTGACGTCCCACCTGTACTCGGCGATCGTCCCGTCGGGGTCCGATGATCCGGTGGCAACCAGTTCGATCTCCTCGCCCGCCGTGACCTCGCTCGCCGAAATCGACAGGTCGGCAGTAGGTGGTTCGACGACGGTCAGCGACTGCGTCGTCGTGTCCGTCGCGCCCTCGGCGTCCGTGACCGTCAGCGAGACGGTGTAGTCTCCGCCGGCGGAGAACTCGTGGGAAACGGTCTCGCCGGAGGCGTCCGTGGTTCCGTCGTCGTTGAAGTCCCACTCGTACGACGAGACGTTCTCGTCCGGGTCGTCAGACGCCGTCGCGTCGAACGAGACGGTCTGACCGACTTCAGGCGTCGTGGGCGACGCCGTGAACGTCGCCGACGGCGCTCGGTTCGGCGGGGTCTCGTCGATGTTGGTCCGGTACACCGTCCCGTCGCCCTCGAGCCAGAGGGACCCGTCCACGTACCCGTAGTCGTAGATCGTCTGGGCGTTCGGATACGCGTAGGTCGCGGTCGTCTCTCCGCTCTCGGGGTCGTACTGCTGGATGCTATCCGACCCCTCCTCTCCGACCCACAGGTTCTCGCCGTCGTGGGCCAATCCGAAAACCGCCGTTTCCGTCTCGAACGACCGCCCGATCGAGAGGGTATCGGCGTCGAGATTCCAGATACGACCGTTCTCGCCGCCGACCCAGAGGTCGTTTGTCGACTTATCCGTGGCCAGGGACTGAACGTTCGCCGGCATCTCCTTGGTCGTCCACTCTCCACCGCCGTACGGATATTTCGTCAACGTCCGTCCGGATCCGGAATAGGACGCGTTGGAATCGACCGCGCAGGCGTACATCCTGGAATCGACGTCCGTGGAACCGGTAACCGAGCCGTTCAACCGAAGCGTGTACGTCGTCCCGCTCAAGTGAGCCGTGAGCAGAAGCGGCGTCCCGTCGTACATGACGGCCCCGAGCCCTCTCGCTTCCCCCTCCGGGAGCGTTACCTCGGAGGCGACCTCCGTGTCCGCTCGGACCGTATCGACGAGCGTAGTGGAAAAGCCGACTCCGAAACCGACACCGGCGACACCTCTCAACATCCCCCTCCGATTCATACATCATCGAGTAACACGTTCACTTTTTAAATCTGTCTCCGTAGTCACGTTTCGCCTCCGCGCCCCGTCACTATCGGCCGGTTGGACACGTCTCGATGCTCGGAGTGGTTCTCCCGGATTCGAGACCGCCTCCCCTCAGGCGACCCGGTTCCGGAGGTCGTCGTACTCGCCCGTCTCGGCGGCCCGCTCGACGTTCTCCACGAGGATGTCGGCCCGGCGCTCCCAGTACTTCGGGGTATGTCCGGAAACGTGCGGCGTGAGGAGGACGTTCTCGAACCCCCACAGGTCGTGGTCGCTCGGGAGCGGTTCGGGGTCGGTCACGTCGAGGGCGGCCCCGTGGATCACGTTCGACCGGAGCGCGGAGACGAGCGCGGGCGTGTCGATGACGCCGCCGCGGGCGACGTTGACCACGATCGCGTCCGTCGGGAGCGCGTCGAGTTCGGCTTCGCCGATCAGCCCCTCCGTGGTCTCGGTGAGCGGACACGAGATGACGAGCACATCGGTCCGGACCAGCGCCTCCTGGAGGTCGTCGTAGCCGACCACCTCGTCGGTCGGGGAGTCCTTCTCCGGCGTGTGGCGGACGCCGATCGTCTCCACGTCGAACCCGCCGAAGCGCTCGACGACCGCCTCGCCGATGGAGCCGAGCCCGACGACCGTGACGGTGCTGCCAGCCAGCTCCGTGAACGACTTGAACCGCCGCCACTCCCGGCGCTCCTGTCGTCGCATCCCCTCGTCCAGCCGGCGGGCGAAGGTGAGCACCCACCCGAGCACGTGTTCGGCGATGTTGGGGCCGTGGACGCCCGAGGCGTTCGTGACGGCGATCCCCCGGTCGGCGAGCGCCTCGAGCGGGAGGTGGTCGACGCCCGCGGAGTTACACGCGAACAGCCGCAGGTTCTCGGCGGCGTCGAGCTCGTCGGCGCTCAGCCACTTCCCGGCGACGACCGTCGCCTCCGCGAGGTACCGTCGTCGCTCCTCGGCGGTCCGGGCGAGCCGGACCGTGTGGTCGGGGAGGCGGTCCCGAAGGATCTCCGCGTAGTCGGCGGCGGGGATCCCGTGTGCGTCGTGATCGAGCACCGCGATGTCGGTGGCGGTCGGCTCCGTGCTCATCGTCCGGGCGTCGACGCGGGGAGACAAAGTACCCGCGGTCGCGGCGGGGAGGTAGGACGAGGAACGGTCGGGGCACGACGAGGGGCGGTCAGGCGTCCATCCGGATCGGCGGCGCTCGGCTCATCAACACCAGACAGCCGATCCCGACGACCGCGCCGACGACGCCGGTCGCGACGCCCACGAGCCTGAGCGCGGGCACGAACCCGATCCGCGCGCTCGCGACCGCGATGGCCCCGCCCATGAGGATCGGCGTCAGCGTCGCGCTCGCGCGACCGGTCCCCTCGCTCAGGCTCACGAGTCCGCCGCGGAGCGCGGTCGGCGCGAGATCCGTGACGATGCTCCGGTAGATCGACAACACGAGACCGAAGCCGACTCCCATCAGTACCACTCCGAGGGCCGCGATCGGAAGCGCCGTCGCGAGGAAGACGAGCCCCAGCCCGACGCCTATCGAGACGTTCGCCGCGACCAGCGGGTAGAGCCGGTCCTCGAAGGCCGCGGAGATCCGCCCGGTCTGGGTCGCCGCCAGCGCGTACGAGAGGCTGGCGAGCGCGGCGAGGATCCCCGCCTGTGCGGGCGTGCCGCCGAGGACGTCGACGACGACGATCGAGTTGTAGGTGAGGAAGCCGAACCACGCCAGGTTCGCGGTCCCGCGGGCGACCACGATCGTCCACGCGCGCCGGTGCGCGACGAGCGTCCGGAGGTCGCCGAGCTGCGCCCGGAGGTCCGCGTCCGACCCGCCCTTCGCCTCCTCGTCCATCGGCTCCTCGAACCGGAGGTAGACGACCGCGGCGATGGGGAACGCGATCGCGTACAGGAGGAACGGGTACTGCCACGCGAACCCGACGAGCACGCCCGCGATGAGCGGGAACACGGTCTGTGAGAGACCGGATCCGCTGAATCGAAGTCCCTGTGCGGTCGCCTCCTTCGTCCCCGTGTAGAGGTCGCCGAGGCTCGTGATGATGATCGGCGTGAGCGCGGCGAAGCCGATCCCCTGGAGGAGCCGGAGGGCGATCGCCGCGTGAAACGTCGAGACGAACGCGATCGCGGTCCCGGTCAGGCCGAACCACACCAGTCCGAAGACGAGGACCGGGCGCCGGCCGTACCGGTCGGCTATCACCCCGGCGACGGGGATGACGACCACGGCCGGCCCGGTGAACGCCGACATCAACAGGCCGACGTTCGCCGCGGACGCCCCGAGCGGCTCGACGAGCGATCCCAGCACCGGCGAGAGGAGCGCGGTCCCGAGCGGCGGGAGGACGTTGATGAGGAGCAACAGCTGGAAGGGGCGCTCCCGGACGATCCCCGAATCGCTCCCCGCTATCGACGGCGTCGAGACCACGAACACTCTCCCGGAAGGGAGTGGCGTACATGGGGCTACGTCTTCCGGCAGAGATCGTTGCGACCGGACCGTCGATCGACCTCGCCGCCGACCCTTCCCGCGCACAGGCGGGGACGTCCGCGACCGGTGGACGTTTCAGGTCACGCCGCCAGACGGTAGCCGATGCGTGACTCCGGCGATCCACGGACGATCGGCGTGCTCGGTGGGATGAGTAGCGAATCGACCGTCACCTACTACCGGCGGATCGATCGGGGAATCAACGACGCGTTGGGAGGTCACGCGGCCGGAGACCTGCTGATCCGGAGCGTCAACTTCGGGGACGTCGAGCGGTTCATCCGGACCGATCGGTGGGAGCAGGCGGGGGAGTATCTCGCGGAGGCGGCACGGGACCTCGAGGCGGGCGGCGCCGAGTTCATCGTGATGGCCACGAACACCATGCACAAGGTCGCTCCCGCCATCGTGAGCGCGATCTCGATCCCGTTCGTTCACATCGTCGACGTGACGGCGGACGCCGTCCGGGACGCGGGCGTCGAGACGGTCGGCGTTCTGGGTACTCGGGCCACGATGGAGAAGCCGTTCTATCGGGAGCGGCTGGCCGAACACGGCGTCGACGTGGTGGTTCCCGACCCCGCGGACCGGGAAGCGGTCGATAGGATCGTCTTCGAGGAGCTGACCGACGGGATCGTGCGGGACGCCTCCCGCGAGCGGTATCTGGAGGTCCTCGACCGCATGGTGGAGGCGGGCGCTGAGGGCGTCGTGTTGGGCTGTACGGAGATCGAGCTGCTCGTGGACCAGACCGACCGGCCGGACGTGCCGCTGTTCGACACGACCGCCCTCCACGTCGAACGAGCGGTCGAACGGAGCCTCGGCGACGCCGGCTAGTCCCGAGCGTGGAGTCGCCGGCCCGCCCCGGCCGCCCTCGATGGCGTGAGCGTCGGCGTCTCCCCGTCGGAGCGCGGGCGTCGGCCTGCCGAACGTGCCGCTCCCCGCGACGAGACCGACGAGTCCGTCGCGTCCGCCCCCCGAGCCGACCTCCAGCAGACACATACAAGTTACCGAGCCACGTTCCACAGCCCGATCGATGTCAACGCGCCCTCCATCCGACGACTCGGACGATCGCGCAGCCGACGACCGCACCGGCCCGCCGCCGGCCGACTCGGGTCCGCACGGGTCGACCTCGCCGTGGCTCCCGCTCGGCGTCGGCGGACTCGCCGTGATCGCCCTCGGCTGGTTCTTCCGGCCGTGGCTCCACGGACTCGTCTACACCGTGTACACGACGCCGCTACTGTTGCTCGGCGTCGTCGCCGGGGCCGTCGCCGCGTGGGTCACCGCACGGTCGGGAGACCGCGTCGCGACCGTCGTGGACGCGCTCTCCGACGACGACTACGCGATCACCCCGCTTCGCGTCGGGGTGGTCGTGCTCGTGATCGCCGCGTTCGCACTGCTGCCCGTCGCCAACGCGGTCGCCGGCGTCACGCTGAGCGACCAGACGCTGAGCCGGACGACCACGGTCGAACGGCTCGACGACGTCGACGCCGACCAGCCGCGGATCGTCACGCGGGCGGTCGCCGATCGGTACGCGTCGAACACGCTCAGCCGGCCGCAGTATCGGGTCGGCGACACGGACATCAGCGTGGTGAACGGAACGCCCTACTGGGCGGCGCCGCTGGCTCCGGACGGTCTGTTCAACCGGATCACCGAACGGCAGGCCGGGACCGTGCTCGTCGACATGACGACCCAGCAGGCGAGCGTACGGTCCGTCGACGGCGAGCTCGCGACCGGCGTCGGAACGATCTTCCACCGAAACTACCGGTGGGAACTCCTCAAATCACATAGATATCTCGTCGACTACGGCGACCCGAAGATGGTCGTTCACGACGGTACCCAGTACATCGTCGTCCCGTACTCGGAGCCGCAGTTCCATCCGACGCCGCTTCCGCACTCGACGCCGCGGTGGGGCGGCGTCGCCGTCATCGATCCGAGCGGTTCGATCGACACGCTCTCGCCCTCCGAGGCCGCGGCCAGCCCGATGCTCGACGACCAGCAGCTGTACCCGGAGGACCTCGCGCTCCGGTCGGTCGCAGCGACGAAGTACCGCAACGGGATCCTCAACACGTACACGAGCCACGAGGACGAGATCGAGGTCGCGCCGCTTCCCGGCGACGGAAACGACCAGCCGTTCTTCGTGCTCACCGAGTCGGGCCCGCAGTACGTCGTCGCCGTCGAACCGTACGGCGACGCACAGGGACTCCAGGAGCTGTGGACCATCGACGGTCAGAACGGAACCTTCGAACGGTACGCGCCGGGCGACTCGCTGTTCGGTCCACAGCGAGCGGCGGACCTCGTGAGGCAATCGGCGCCCCAGACGGACTGGGATCGCTTCTCGCCGGCCGAGCCGATCCTCACCGTCGTCGACGAACGCGAGTACTGGCAGGTACGCGTCGTCCCCGAGGACAACAGCGGGATCGCGTACGTCGCGTTCGTCGACGCACGGTCCGGTGACGTCGACTCGTTCGAACGGACCGACGCGATCACGCGGTTCCTCGCGGGCGAGACCCCGGCGGAGACGCCTTCGGAGACGGATCCGGGCGGGACGACCGGGGAGGCGCCGACGGTCGTCGTCCAACGGGTCGCGGAGAACGGTACCGTGATCGAGACCATGACCGTGTACGACGACGAGTCGATCGCGATCCGGACGCCGGCGAACGGCACCGCCGGCGCGGAGACCGCCGGGGCGCTGGCTGGCTAGGTGTGACCGCGCACCACGGACGCCGCGAACGCGGGTCGTGAGCCGGATCGGCGACCGACTCCCGCGGCGTCGTCCCGTCTCCCGGCGTCGCCCCGTCTCCCGCGGGTTTCCGAGGTGGAAACTCGCGATCCGTGTTTATGTGGGAGTCGGGACGAGGATCGACCATGTCGCAGTCGACCGGGGGTGCGGGGAGGCGGGAATCGTCTCTCCGTCGCTCCCCCGTGGAGTACGCCCCGAAGGAACGCATCGACGTCGCGCTCGATCCGGACGGCGGGGCCGACGCCTTGAGCGTCGTCTCGTCGGAGACCGCACGGGAGATACTCGCCGAGCTCGCGGACGACCCGAAGACGGCGTCGGGGATCGCGGAACGGATGGACACGTCCGTCCAGAGCGTCACCTACCACCTCGATAGGTTGGTCGACGCCGGAGTGATCGGTCCCGTGGAGACGTGGTATTCGAGGAAGGGAAGGGAGATGACGGTGTACGGGGTCGAATCCGAGAAGCTGGTGATCGATCTCGGCGCCGACGACGGCGGAGTCGAGTCGGACCGGTCGGCGTGAGCCGGAGACGCCCCTTCGGCGCTCGGTTCGGTCGACGTCGTCTCGAGCCCGTCGTGACGCCTTCGTCCCACCCGAACTGAGCGTCAGCTCCGCCCGCCTTCAGACGGGACGCCGTCCGACGGCGGGGAGGAACGCGGCCGACGCGCCGGTCCGGCCGCGTCGCGGTCAGGCGTCGGCATCGCCGGTCGCGGCGGTCGTCGGTCCGCCGAGCAGCGCGCTCGTGAGCGCTCCGCCGACGCGGGCGAGCCCGTTGAGCGCGTGGAGCGACCCGAGGAGAAAGACGACGCCACAGCCCGCACCGACCGCCGCCTCGGCGAGCGTGTCGACGACGTACGGCCCGAGCGTGTAGGACACGCCGGACGCGTCGTAGAGCACCGGCAGCGCCAGCAGCGCCGCCGACGTCGTGCCCGCGGCGACGACGGCCGTGAAGGCGACGATGCCGAACACGAACTTCACCCCGACGAGTAGCAGTCCAGTCCACGTCGCCCGCGTCGTGACGACACGCTTCGTCGTCGCGACGATCTCGTCGACCGAGCCGAACGCCACCTCGACGTCCGGGGCCGGCCGGTCGACGTCGACGTCGAGGAGGCGTCCGGCCAACCGGGCCTCGAGCGAGCCGATGCCGAGCGTCGCCGCGAGCGTCCCGGCGACGATCGGGACGCCGAGAAGCGTCACGACGAGACCGAGACCGGTCGAGAGCCCGGTCGTGATCACGACGAAGTACGCAGCGCCGAGCGGGAACGCCAACAGGAGGTACGCGAGGTTGCGATACGTCTGTCGCCGAAACGGCACGCGGACGAACCGCGCGAGCGCGGCGGTCGCTGAACGGGAGGACCGAGCGGGTTCGCTCATGTCGCGGCTCGATCTCGTGGCGCGATCCACATATAAGCGGCCGAGCGTTACAGTGTCGGCAGTTCTCCGGAAGACATACGTAGTGGAACGCCGCCCCGGTCGGATCGATCGGGACGTGATCGAGTCGCGCGGCGTACGATTCGTGTGGGCCGTCGCTCGGTACGCCCCTCGGACGCGAGCCGCCACGAGGCTCCACGGGAAAGCCCCGGTTATTAATCGCTGTAGCCCGTATCGCCGCGACGTGACGGGCGATATGTACGTTGACCGTCCCCGAGTGCTGCTCGTCGACGACGAGAAGGAGGTCGCCGACGCGTATGCCCTCCGGCTGGAGGCGGTGGCCGACGTGACGGTCACCTACAGCGGCCCCGAGGCGTTGTCGGCGGTTGACGAGTCCGCCCCTCCGGACGTGGTCCTGTTGGACCGGCACATGCCGAACCGATCCGGCGACGACGTGCTCAGGGAGTTGCGTGAGTACGACGTCCGCACGCGGGTCGTCATGGTGACCGCCATCGATCCGGGGTTGGAGCTTCTCGAGCTTCCGTTCGACGACTACCTCTGTAAGCCGGTCGACCGCGAGGACGTTCGGGCCGCGGTCGACCAGCAGTGTCAGGTCCTCGCATACGAGCTTCTCGGCGACTACTTCGGCATCGAGTCGAAACGGGCGCTCATCGCCGCAGAGCTGCCGCAGGACCGCCTCGAAGAACACGAGCAGTTCTCGACGCTCGACGAGCGGGCCACCGCCCTGCGGGATCGCATCGGTCGACTGCTGCCCGACGCCGACGAGCTACTGGACACGTTCACCGGCATCGAACGCGAGGCGTACTGACGCGCCGCACGGGAACCCCCGTCGCCGACGCCCGACGGCGTCCTCTCAGATGCTGATCTCGAACCGCGCGCCGCCGCCTTCCGCGGCCGTGAGCGTGACGTCCCACCCGTGTGCCTCGACGATCCGTTCGACGATCGCGAGCCCGAGTCCGGTCCCGTCGGCGTGCGTGGAGTAGCCGGGGGTGAAGACGACGTCGCGCTTCCCGGACGGGATGCCCGGTCCGTCGTCAGCGACGGAGAACCCGTCCTCGAACGGCCGGACGGTCACGGTCACCCCGTCCTCCGTCCGGCCGTCGGACACGCCGTGTTCGGCGCTGTCGCCGGGCTCCGAAGGATCCCGGCCGCCGGTCGAGCCATGCTCGACGCTGTTCCGGAACAGGTTCTCGAGCAGCCGCCGGAGACGGTCGGGGTCCGCCGTGACGGTCGGAAGCGACTCCGAGACGGTGAGATCGGCCCCGTCGGCGTCTATCGACTCCCACGCCTCTCTCGAGGCGGCCTCGATCGAGACGCCCTCCGACGGCCGGATGACGGTTCCGTCGCGCGTGAGGGTGAGCACGTCACGAATGATCCGTTCCATCCGGTCGTGCGCGTCGGCGACCGACTCGAAGTGTTCGGGCTCGCCGGTCTCCCGTGCCGCCCGGAGGTGCGCCTTCGCGACGTCGAGGGGGTTCCGGAGATCGTGGCTGATCACGCTGCTGACCTGATCGACGTCCGGGCCGTCCGGCCCGTCCGGCCACTCGGTCGGGTCGGTGAAAACGAGATACCCGGCGGCGTCGTTCGACGGGATCACCCGAACGAGGAACGAGTCCTCGCCGTCGCACCCGTCGAGACGAATTCCGGCCTGATCGCCCCGAACGAGGTGTGTCAACGGATCGTCGTCGCCGGGCGTCTCGCAGTCACGACACCGTTCGAACACCGTCGACACCCGCCGGTCCGGCGGGGCTCCTCCGAACCGTCGCTCGAAGGCGTCGTTCGTGGCCGTCACGTGGGCGTCGTCGCCGTCGACCGCGTACGCGAGGGCGGGGTCCGGGAGGTTCCGTAGCGGGATCGCTGCGTGACGATCGTCGCTCATCGGTCACGTGCGCCCCCGTCCGGCACGCCTGCGGAGCCCGTTCCTCCGTAGTGCCGAGGCCACCCGCTCGACCCGCTGTCCGACACGGCACATGGGACCGCGTTGGCTCGGGGGCGTGTTTAAGATTCGTTCTCGTTTCCGGCCCGGAAACACCCGGTCGGTCGGAACCCGTACCGTCCCGAGACCCCGATCGACGACCGGTTAGCCGTTTCGGGCGGCCCGTTTCAATACCTGTGGCGTAACGAGGAGGTCGGCCGCGGCGACGCCCAGCATCGCCAATCTGAGCGTCTGGTCCTCGACGACGAGGAACGCGAGGGCCACGATGATGGCGGCCGTCATCGCGGGCATTCCCCACCGGACGATCGGACTCTGAAGGGCGTTCGCTGATTGCGCCATGTCGGTCGATCGGAACGCGCTCATATATCCGTGCTGGCGTGTTTCCGGCTCGGAAGCAGCGGCACGGGACGGGCGGATCGAACCGTGGGCGGTCACGTTTCGGGCGCCGCGCGAGCCGAGACACGGGCGAGATCAGGCGAAGCCCGTCTCGAGGGTCTCGGAGAGCACGCGCGTTCCGCCGTCAGCAACCCAGATCGACCGTCGCCTCGATGTCGCCGTCGTCCAACGACACGGAGAGGTGGCGTGCGGAGGCGGCGAACCGCTCGCGGTGATGGCCGTCCGGCGAGACGTAACACTCGCTCGTGACCAGTCCGGCCTCCTGGAGTTCGTTGAGACGCCGGTAGGCCGTCGGCCGGGAGACGTCGGCCGCCTGCGCCACGGCACGGCCGCCACGGGGCTGCTCGGAGACCGCCTCGAACACCCGTCGAGTATACTCGTCGCCGAAGAGGTCGAGCAGCTTCCCGGTCGACGGCTCCTCGGTCGGTTCGTCCGTCTGGTCGCCGCGCGAGCGGTGTCGCACTGCCATGCCTGATCCACGTCGCGGGACGCCCTTGGTGGGACGGGCTCACTATACAGAGTCCGTTCGGAGCGACCATCTAACTATCCAGACCCTTGCCGTTCGATCGGCGCGAAAGCTCGCGGGTCGTCGGCACACGGAGGGGGGCGTCCGCTATCCGCTCCCGTCGTCGTGCTCGTCGTAGAACGCGTCCAACAGCTTTCGCTGGCTCGCTCTGAGGTGATACAGCAGCGTCGACCCGGTGATCCCGAGCGACGTCGCAACCTCCTCGGCCGTACTTCCGCGCGGCGACGTGAAGTAGTCCGCGAGGTACGCCGTTCGCAGGACGGTCGCCTGTCGGTCGGTGAGCCGCTCGTTCAGGTCGGTCCGGAACTCCTGTTTCGTCGTCGGAGAGCGAGTCCTGTCCCGCCGTGCGAGAACGGGCGCCGGTCCGTCGTCGCCGAGCAGGTTCGCCAGCCGACGGACGTTCGCCTCCGGAGGCAGTTCGACGACCAGCCGGCTGTCGTCGCCGTCGAACACCGCCGTCCGTATCGTGGCGCCGTGATTGATCGCCGCAACGAGCGGGACCGTCTCGGACAGCGTCGCCTGGATCCGGCCACGCTCCGCATCGGATCGCCGGATCAGCCGTCCGTCCCGCGCGGCCGGGAGCGCCTCGACCGATCCGAGGACGCTCTCCGGATCGGCTCCGGACACCGTCAGGAAACAGGTGAGGCCGACGTCGTCCGGGGCCACGATGCCGTCCAGCGTGAGTTCCGCGTCGCAGGTGCTGCTCACACGTACCAGCGGGGAGTTCCCCGCGAGCCCGAACGACACCTCGGTGACGGTATCGGCAAACAACAGCTGCCGGTTCCGCGTCGCGTTGATCGCGTAGCCGGCCAGTTCGCCGAGGACCTCGAAGCTCGACTGGACGTGATCGCTGAACGCCGCCTCGGTTCCCGCATAGACGCCGACGACGCCGTAGACGCTGGCGTCATACACCAACGGGAGCGCGAACACGGACTGGACCCCGTCGGCGAATCCGGCGGCACGCACCGCCTCCGGAACCGAGGCGTTCTCGCTCAGCGACCGGATCAGCGTGGGACGCCGCTGCTCGACCGCCCGGCGTTCCGGCGTGGCGAGCCCCTCCTCGACCGCCTCGCGGACCGCCGGGAACAGCTCCCCCCGCTCACCCGCGACGCCGCCGACCGCGAGCTCGTCACTGTCGGCGACGTACTCGCCGGTCCACGCGAACCGATACTGGTCCGATCCTCCCAGCCGGTCCCGGATCGTCCCCATGATCGCGTCCTGTGACGTCGCCCCGACGAGCCCCTCGAGCACGTCCGCGATCAGCGTATCAACCGTCTCGGCCCGTTCGGCCTCCGCGCGAAGCCGGTCGATCGTCCGCTCGTTGTCCTTCTCCTCGGTGACGTCGGTCACGTAGACGGTCGTCTCGTCGTCGCCGGGAACGACGGACACGGACAGCCAGCGATCGATCGACGGGTAGTACTCCTCGAACGCCGCGTCAGAGACCGTCGTGCCGTCGAACGCCCGCGGGAGCGACCGCTCCACCGACCGCGGAAACACGTCGGTGACCGGCTCGCCGACGGCTGTGTCGGCCCCCAGGACGTCGGCCGCGGACTCGTTCCACGCCCGCACCGTCCCGTCGCGGACCGTGATGATGCCGATCGGCGCCTCCGCAAGGCGTCGTTCCATCCTCATTCACGCGGTGACCTCCACGGTCGGTTCGGGATCGCTCATCGACGTCGGCGTACACCGCCCTCCGGTTTAACGGCTGTCCACGAGCGGACGCGCGTTCCGGGTCCCCTCACGGCGGCGTCGATTCGTCGCGGAGCGCGTCGCGATTCAGGACGCGTCATCGTCACCTCGGGCCGAGTCCGCGTGCGCGACGCTCGCGCGGATGGCACGCGTCAGCCGTAACACCGATCGCCACTGGTCGCTCGATCCGGGAATCACACCGTCCGTCCCGGCCATCCGCTCTCTGAGCGTCGTCTGGACGGTCTCCGGGTCGTCGACTCGGCGCAGCTCGAGCTCCTCCCCGCCCGCGACCTCGACGGTGACCGTCCCGTACCCGAACACGGATCCGGTCGGCGACTGCGTGAACGCGGTGTTTTGGATCTTTCGAGTGCCGACCCGCCGGACGCTCCGCCCGAGGACGCCCCTCTTCGCCCACAGCGCGCGCGTGGTCAACACGAACTCCGTCCGCTTCACGCCGAGCACGCTCCAGACGGCGACGCCGCCGCCGGGCAGGACGCCCGCCGCCAGTCTGACGTCGACGGTTATCGCGGCGGCGGCAGCCGCCACGCAGACGAGAACGCCGAGACCGACGCCCGGCAGGGCGGCCGAGAGCCGCGGCGTCCCCCGCCACACGACGCGTTCGCCGTCGCGCTGGAACCACCAGCCGTCACTCATCGGTCTCCATCGGCTCCGTCTGTGTGGCGTCGGCGACGGCGTCGACGGTACCGTCGTCGGGATCGACGATATCGTCGTCGACGTCCCGGTCTCCCGCGACCGCCCGCCGGATCGCCCGAAGTTCGCCGAGGATCTCCTCGAGCACGTCCTCCTTTTCGGAAGCGGAGTCGCCCTGCTGTCGAGCGTCGACCTCGCGCGTGATCAGCTCCTGAACCGACGCCGGATCGGGGATGTTCCGCAACTGAAGCTCGACTCCTGCGCCGCCGGCCGTGCTGATGTCGACGGAGCCGTAGCCGAACGACGAGCCGAGCGCCGACTGCGAGTACGAGATGTTCTGTATCTTGTCGAACCCGATCTGTTGGACGTCCCGCGAGAGGACGCCGCGCTTGCTGTAGAGCCCCCGGTCCGTCACGACGTAGTTCGTGTTGGTGTACTGGAGGTACGACGCGACGAGGATCGGGATCCCGACGAGAACGATCGAGAGCGGGATCCCGACGAGAAACGCGGGCAGGACACTGTACCTGTGTGGCGTGCTCGCCCATCGGATCGACTCTCCCTCTTCGAGCGTGAGCCAGTCGAGATCCATCTCGGCCGGGTCCGTGGAACGTTCCGGGGAACCGTCCTGGAGGGCCCTCTCGGACATGACGACCACTACCCGATCGAGGTAGAAAACGGTGGGGGTCCCGTTTCCCGTAGCGCACCGCGGCGTGCGTCTTTATGCGACCGTCCCGTGATCCCGGCGCGATCCGGTTCACTCGCGTCGTCCAACGGACATGCGGCGTTCGGCGATGCCCGGAGAGGCGGGTGGCCGTTTCGAGCGTTCCCTCACCCGGACGTCACCACGGCGACCGAGACGAGAGTCGTACCGACGACCCCGAGCACGAACGCGACGACGTCGTAGGGCGGGACGTCGCCCCACAACGTCCCGAGAAGCACGCCGACGAGCGTGACCTGAAGTCCGAGTAGCCCGGTTCGCGGGAGGTTCACGTTCGAGGGTCGGCCTGGACGCCACTCAAACGTTGGGGCGTGAGCACGTCCCGTGACGCGCCCGTCGCGTGACCCGCCGTGGCCGTGCCGCCGCCGGCGGAGCGTCGGTTCGGCGAGAGCGTCGGTTCGGCGAGAGCGTCGGTTCGGCGGGAGCGTCGGTTCGGCGGGAGCGGCCGGCCGACGTTCAACCAGCGGTCTGATCCGTCCGGCCCAACTCGGAGAACGACTCGCCGACCCGGACGGCGATCGGTTCGCTCTCGTCGCCGGTGCCGATGGAGATCGCGACCATCTCCTCCTCGGTATCGCCGATCCGCACTCGGCGATCGATCCGCGAGACGCCGCCGACTCGGGTGTCCGTGAGCTCCATCTCGACCCGATAGCTCCCCGCGCTGGTCCAGACGTCCGCGTACGCGACGACGTTACTGCTGTCGTCCGATTCCCTCGAGGGCACGTCGAACGACGTCTCGAGCACGGTCTCGCCGGCGGGATCGGTTATCTCGATGGATCCGCTGACCTCCTGACCGAGTTGGTTGAGGAGGTTCACTTCCTCGAAGACGTGGTCCCCGATCGCGTTCAGTACGGTCGCGCAGCCGGCGGTCGATGCGAGGACGGCGCTCCCGCCGACCGCGAGGGCGTGACGTCTCGTAACGGCGTCGAACCTCGAACTCATGACTGGAGGACGTCCCGACGTGGCGGTCGAGTCCTCCTAAACGTGTGTCCCCCGTCTCGGGGCGTGAAACACGGGCGTGGCTGTAATCTCGGTTTCAGCCATTCGGACGTTTATACGGTCCGGGTCGCAAGGAGCCCGTACCGATGCTGCCACGCCCCGATATCCGGGTTCGGAACCTCTCGATGCGGTGGCGATGCGTACTCCTCGGCGGTGGAGCGGCGCTCCCGTGTACCGCGTTCAGCTATTGGCGGACGGGGTCCGAGGTGTCGCTGGGAGCGGTGGCGGTCGGCGGGCTCCTGACGGGCTACCTGCTCGCCCGGTCGAACGTCGAGACCGGTCGTGCGGGGCTCCACGTCGGGATCGTCGGCGGACTCCCCCTCCTCTGGGCCCTCCTCGACACGTACGCCGTCACGGCGGGGTTCACCGAGCCGGCGTGGTTCAAACTCGCGGGAGGCGTGCTCCTGGTCGGGGCTGCCGTCGCTGGGTTCGGGATCGCCGCGCTCGCCGGCGAGGTGGGCGTCCGAGCCGGGGCGTGGCTGGCTGACGCGTTGGACCACCGTCGCGACTCCGTGACGACCTCGTGAGGCTGTGCCGTCGCCGCGAGAGACCCTCTCCCGTACTGGTGTCCGAGCAGCCCGACCGAGCGATCCCGGCGTCGACATCGGGGGACACCGCCTTCGGAGACGCGCCGTCGAAGCGGCCACCCGCCCCGCGTGGCTCAGTCAACGACGGCCAGGACGGTAACGCCGAGGATCGCAACCGTCGTCCAGAGGACGGGCAGGGGGACCTGATCCAGTACCCCGTACGACCGGACGAGCGTCCCCAGCGCGCCACCGACGACGAAAACCGGGAGGGGCGACTTCGCTCGTCGCGGATCGTTCCACGCCTCGAAGTCCGTCGAAAGGGGACGAGACCGGAGCTCGCTCCGTATCCCGGACACGTCCCACACGACGAGATGGGCCCTATCAAAACCTGTAACGGGCGGGCGGGCCGCGTCGCCGAGCGGGCGTCCGGCTGTACTCCCGGTGAGACGTACACCTCGTTCGTCAGGAGATCGGTGCGACCGACGACCCCGTATTCAGGGAATGCGCTCCCCGTGGTTCGACCGAGCTACGAGCGTCATCGGGTGAGGTCGGCCGTGAACGCAGCCAGTCCGGCCCTGACGAGTTTTGCCTCGCCTTTCTGAAGGTGATCGCTCGCCGTGTTTGGCGCACAGCCTAACGCTTCGGCGATGTCGGCGTGGGTGGCTTCGCGCGGCGTGTCGTAGTATCCCAACTCGACGGCCGCTCGGAGCGCCTCCCGTTGTCGGTCGCTCAACGTCGTTGCCGGATTCACGTCGGGGCTTGGGAACTGTTGAATCGCGTCGATCTGGACCGAAACACTCTCCGGGAGGCCATCGATCGTCGACTGTAACGTCGCCGGATCCCCGACAATGTGGCCGTGTATACGGCCATCACGGTAGACGAGCGGGCGCCGAACGACCAGTCCAGGGCGGTCGATCGCGGTCGCGGACCCCCCGAATACGGGGAGTTCGGCGTCACGTAGCTCTATGAGCGTATACGATACCTGGGCGCCGACGGCCGTAAGTTCGACCGATTCGACACCGGGCGTCTCGCGTGCCAAGTCAGCGAACCGGCCTCCATCGCCGGCGATTCCGTAGATGTGGGTCGACAGCTCCGAATCGCCACGGTTCCAGTCGATGGCCCGTGCTTCGTCGTGAGCTCCCGTATCCAGCAAGTACCGCAGGAACGGGGGCGCACGGTCGAGGTCCGGACGGACCGTGATCCGAATGTGCTTCATAGCTACTGACGGCGTTCTGTGAGACGCCGTCACGGCTAAAACTCATCCCCTCTACTGCGCGCTTCTGTGGATGCGACGCCTCCGGTCACCCTCCGGAGCTATACGCTGCCGTGCGCCTCCGACGTAAACCCCTGGAGTATCATCCACATAACCGCTACTCCGGATGCCCCGCATGTGGTAGCCGTGATGGCGACGACCCCACTCACGGAGGACGCGCGAGGACGCACCGTGCCGGCGAGTACCGTCTCGACGACCGATCGGTCTGAGGTGATCGGGGCATGAGAGCCGTTCGCTACCACGACCACGGCAGCGCAGACGTGCTCCAAGTCGACGAGGTGGACCGGCCGACGCCCGGCCGCGACGACGTCCTCGTCGACATACGAGCTGCCAGCGTCAATCGCGTCGACGTGATGCTCCGTTCCGGCCAGTACGGCGACCTCCCGCTCCCGTCGATTCCCGGCGGTGACGGGGCGGGAGTCGTTGCGGCGGTCGGCGAGGACGTCGAGGCGTTCGAACCCGGTGACCGGGTCTTCGCATCGGGCATGGACCGTAGTGAGGGCGGCACCTTCGCCGAGTACGCCGCGATCCCGGCGGAGAAACTGGCGCGTCTGCCAGAAAACGTGTCCTGGACCGCCGGGGGTGCTATCGGCAACGTCGGGGCCACTGCCTGGACGGCACTGGAGGAACTCGCCGACGTCCAGGCTGGTGACCGCGTCCTCGTCCACGGCGGCTCCGGCGGTGTCGGTCACGCCGCGGTCCAGATCGCCGCACACGGCGGGGCGGAGGTCATCACGACGGCCGGGTCGGATGCTGCTCGGGACCGATTAACGGATCTCGGAGCGTCCGTCGCGTTGGACTACGACGGCGACTCGCTCGCAGAAGACGTTCTCGCCGCAACCGACGGTGCTGGCGTCGAGACGGTGCTGGATCATCGGCTCGAGGAGTATCTCAACCTCGATCTGTCGGTCGTCGCCGAGGGCGGGACGATCATCAGCACGATGGGCCACATTCCCGAGACGAACGGTCGGCCCCTCTACGACAAAGAAGTGACCGTTCAGCCGCTCAAGATGGATAACCATCCGACTCGACGGCCGACGCTGGACCGACTCGCCCGCCTGATGAGACGGGACGTCCTGACGCCCGTCGTCGCCGACACGTACCCGCTCAAGGACACCGCTCGCGCCCACCAAGAGATACTTGCCGGCGGCTACGTGGGGAAGCTCGTCGTAACCCCGTGACCGCCGAAAGACGGCAACGCCGGCCACAGCATTAGCCGAATTCGAGCGATCAGCAGGTCACGGATCCGATCAGTCCATGGGAGTCACGTGTACCCACATCGCACACCGCGAAGGAGCCCCCACCATCCCTCGCGAGTCACTCACGGCCTCCCGGACAGGAATGGGAGGCAGCCGGACGCCGCCTGATCCGAAGGCGAGTCGAGATGAGTCGGCATCACCCACTGAAAGAAGGGACAGGGCGGTATCGTGACCGATACGGAGGCGCATCGCCCAGTCCGCCACCGCCCTCGGGTAGATCGGTGCTCCCGTGCGAACGGCGGGCGCGTCCCTACTCCTCGGTTTCGTCCCCGGTTCGATCCGTGAGATCGGCGAGCGTCACGTTGACCGTCGTCCCGACGCCGGTCTCGAACGACAGGTCACCGCCCAGCGTGTCGGTGCCCCACTTGAGTTGCCAGAGCCCGAGCCCGCGTCCGTGTCGGAGCGGGGTTTCGGTTCCGGCCGCCAGCGATTCGAGCTCGACCGCCGGAATGCCGGGTCCGTCGTCGCTGATGGCGATCCTGTACCCGTCGGCCGTCGGCGTTATCGAGACGGTGACCGTCGACTCCGCGTACCTGACCGCGTTCTCCAACGGACTCGTCAGCGTCGTCCGTAGTATCTCGGCGTCGGTCCGCAGCGTCGCCGTCGACGGGAACTCCGTGGCGACCTCGACGTCGTCGGACTCGATCCCCGAGAGCAGATCGCGAACGACGGAGGTGAGATCGACCGGCTCCGGGTCGGGATCGCGAGCCATCAGACGGTCTATGCGTCGGGCGCGAGTGCCGATCGACGCCAGCCGGTCCGTCGCCTTCAACACGGCCTCCGCGTCATCGCCGTCCGTTCTGTCGGCCAACTGCTCCGCGTGGCTCCGGATCACGTCGAGACGATTCCGGAGGTTGTGTCTGAGCAGCCGGTTGAACACCTCGAGACGCTGTTCGCGCCGGTCGCGTTCCTCGATGAACTGCTCTAAGTCGTCACGCATGTCGATCATGGCCTCCCCGACGGGCCCCGGAACCTCCTCGTCCAGGGCCGTATCGTCGAACTCCCGGCGGGCGATCTTCTCGGCCTGCTCGGTGATCGTCTCGATGTACGCCTTCGTTCTGTCGAGGCTCGTTCTGAGCTGGCCGACCTCGTCGATCCGGTTCCCGGTCCGGAACTCGGCCGTCAGGTCCCCCTCGGCGACGGCTTCCGCCTGACGCGACAGGCGTCTGATCGCGCGGATCGGACCGAAGTGGATCATGGCGCTGATCAGTACGAACCCGACGGTCGTGAGGCCGATCAGTCCCATCAGGTCGGTCCTGACCTGGTTGGTCACGGCCAGCGCCGTCGACCTCGGAACCTCCTTGACGACCACCCAGTTGACGCCGTCGCTCGGGACGCTGTGGTATCCTCTCACCTCCGCGTCGTCCAGTTCTGCCCCGCTGATCGGTGCGAACTGGTCCGGTCGCTCCTCGATCCGGGACTCGACCTCGGTCACGGTCGCGTCGCCCTTGTACGGATGGAACTCGTTCGGACCGTTCTTCTCGAACATGACGTATCCGCTCACGCCGCCGAGAACGACGGTGCTCGAACCGTTGGTCGCGTCGGCCGTCGCCGCGACCCGCGTGCTGGGGTGGTACTCGCCGACCAACACGTGGTCGCCGCCGGGCGTCGGCGAGGCGATCGCGACGGACATGTTCCCGTCATCGAGATACACCCACGAGACGAGCGTGTCCGCCGTGTCGGTGAACCGGAACGTCACCTCCTCGCCGGAGGCGGTTTGTCCCCAGTCGATCCCGGTCGCGGCCAGCGGCTCGCCGGCCAGTCCGTCACTGCTCGCGACTATCCGCTCCGTCGTGCCGTTCGACGGCTGCTCCGTCGGCCGCTCGACGACGTGGAGACTGACGAGTTCGTTCGACGTCCGATCGAGTTCCCTGGCGAGGGTAGCCTCCGTTCGCGTCCGGTTCGACGGGTCGACGCCGCGATGTGAGGAGAGCAGTCGAACGGACTCCTGTTCACCCTCGAACCACCTGGCGAGGTTCTCGGCCTCGAGTTCGGCGTTGGCCTCGACCGAGTCCAGCTGCTCTTCGGTGACTCTGTCGGACACTTGGCCCGCGACGGCCGTCCCGCCGGCGACGATGACGGCCGTTATGAGCAATGAGACGACGAAGAGCTTCGCCGCGTACCGCGAGCGGATCCGCTCCGGCAGACGTCCTCCGAGGTCCATTCAGCGCCACCTTTTGGCTGTGGATACTAATAGAACGCGCGTCGGACGACGCCGGCTCCCGGCTATGGTCTCTCCACTCGACGGGCGTGCGTCCCGGACGGAACGCGTCCGCGGGGAAGGAGACGGGTCGGACTCTCGCCGGGTGCGACTCCGCCCGTGGGGGGATCGGCGAGGACGGACTCGACCGCTCGACGGGAGTGGAGGGCCGTCGTTCCAGCGGGAACACGCGATCGGCGGGGCGTCGCGGGGG
>NZ_NHPJ01000091.1 GCF_002252985.1 Halorubrum halodurans
CGGTCGTTGCTTCGGCTGTATTGACCGATCCGTTGGCGACCGGTTCGATGCGCGCTGGTTGGTACGTCGAACGGCCACGGGATGTCCCACCGCGATCGATTTAGGGTGACCTAAGATCCGAAAGCGATTTAATCCTTTAGGGAAGCCTAAAACACATGATGGGACGGACGGACGAGGAGGAGACGACCCGGCACGGCGGCGGGGTCGTCGAAGTCGGAATCCCCAGAGGCCGCGCCGGCGAGGAGCCGTTCGACCGCGAGGGACTCGCGATCGCCCGGACCGGAGGCGAGGCGTGACCCCGCCGTTCGACCGCGACGTCGTCGTGGTGGGCGGCGGTCCGGCCGGCTCGTCCGCCGGCGTCTTCCTGGCGCGCGGCGGACTCGACGTGGCGGTGTTCGACCGCGGCCGGTCCTCGCTCGCCCGGTGTGCCCACCTGGAGAACTACCTCGGCTTCCCCGCGGGGATCGACGTCGGGACGTTCGCCGACCTCGCACGCGAGCAGCTCCGGCGTGCGGGCTGTACGGTCGTCGACGACCTGGTCGAGTCGGTCGAACGGCGAGCAGAGGGAAGCGACTCGGTCGCCGACCGGGGCACGGAGGGCGACGACGACACCCCCGGCGGCTTCCGCGTCACGCCCCAGGAGGGCGAGCCCGTCACGGCCCGACGCGTCGTCGCGGCCACGCGGTACGGCGGCGAGTACCTGCGCTCCCTCGACGACGGGGCGATGTTCGAGACCCGCGAACACGGCGGGGAGACGACCGAGCGCTTCGACCGCGAGTACGCCGACCGCGACGGGACGACGCCGATCGACGGACTCTACGTCGCGACCCCATCCGGGGCCGATCGACAGGCGATCACGGCCGCCGCTCGCGGGGCCCGCGTCGGCAAGCGCGTCGTCGCCGACGCCCGGATCGACGACGGGTGGTGGCCCGCGGCCGCCGAGGGGGTCGACTGGCTCCGACGCGAGGCAGAACTCGACGACGAGTGGGCCGACCGCGACCGCTGGGTCGAGTGGTTCGACGCCCATCACGCCGACGCGCCGGTCGATCCGGGCTCCGAGCGGTACGCGCGGGTTCGGGAGGCGGCGATCGACGACGCGCTGTCGGCGTACGTCGACGCCGAGGCGGTAGCGTCGCGGGCGGCGGCCGGCGAGCGCGCCGTGGCGGAGCGGCTGGACCCGAGCGCCGTCGTCGACGCGCACGGGACCGAGACGCTGCTCGACGCGATGGACGACGAGGCGATCGCCGACTACGCGGCCGGGGACGGCGATGAGGCTCCCTCCGAACCGGCCGAGGGGGGGTCCGGATGAGCGGCGAGGGGTCGGCCGTCGACGGGGAGTCGACGGTCGGCGGCGAGGCCGCGAGGGGACGGTCGACGGACCGGAGCCCGATCGGGTGGCTCCTGGACGCGAAGCTCGTCACCGTCGCGCTCGGCAGTCTGGCGGTGGTCGCCGCCGCCGGGCTCGTCCAGGTGAGCTTCGGGGCGTACTCGATGACGGTCGGCCAGGCGTGGCGCGCGGTCCTCGACCCCGCCGTCCTGCTCGACCCGCGGTGGCTGCTCAACTTCGTCGTCGGCGAGGAGCTGATGCGGGCGATCACCGGCTTTCACGGGGAGCTTCCCGAGCTGACCAGCGAGACGCTCATCGTCTGGAACATCCGGCTGCCGCGGGTCCTCGTCGGCGTGCTCGTCGGCGCGAACCTCGCGGTCTCCGGGGCGATCTTCCAGGCGGTGACGCGGAACGAGCTCGCGAGCCCGTTCATCCTCGGCGTCTCCTCGGGCGCCGGGCTGGCCATCCTGTTGACGCTCGTCGTCTTCGGGAGCCTCTCGGCGTTCCTCCCGCTCATCGCCGCGTTCGGCGGGTCGATGGCCTTCCTGATCGTGTACGCGATCGCCTGGAAGAACGGGACGAGCCCGGTCCGGCTCGTGCTCGCGGGCGTGATCGTCGGGACCGTCTTCGGGAGCCTCCAGACGGCGCTGTTCTTCTTCGCCGACGACATCGGCGTCGTCCAGTCGGCGATCGCGTGGACCACCGGCTCGCTCACCGGAACCGACTGGGAGCAGGTCCGGCTGGCGCTCCCGTGGACGCTCGTGGCGGTGACGCTCTCGGTCGCGGGCTCGCGGCAGCTGAACCTCCTGCTGCTCGGCGAGGGGACGGCGAAGTCCCTCGGGATGTCTATCGAGAAGGTACGGTTCGCGCTGTCGGGCGTCGCGGTGCTCGCGGCGGCCGCCAGCATAGCGGTGGCGGGGATCGTCGGCTTCGTGGGCCTCATCGTCCCCCACATGGTCCGCAACCTCGTCGGCAGCGACTACAAGCGGCTGATCGTCGGCTGTCTCTTCGTCGGCCCGGCGCTGATGGTCGGTGCCGACGTGGGCGCGCGCCTCGGCATGAGCGTGATCACCGGGGCGGACGCGCAGGTTCCGGTCGGGATCGTGACGGGGCTCGTCGGCGGCCCGTACTTCCTGTACCTGATGCGGAAACAACAGCACATGGGTGAGATCTGAATGTCGATGGACGGAGTGGAACCGACGCGAACGGACGGATCGATCGACGAGAGCGACGAGTCGGCTGCCGCCGGACGCGTCGACGACGGCAACGGTGGGACCGGCGACGCGAGCGACCTCGGCGGCGAGGGACTCGTGTTGGGGTACCCGAACGCGGAGGAGCCGGTGGTCGACGGCGAGTCGATCGCCGCGGAGCCCGGCGCGGTCACCGCCTTGGTCGGGCCGAACGGGTCGGGCAAGAGCACCCTGTTGAAGGGGCTCGCGAACCAGCTCGCGCCCGAGGCCGGCTCGGTGGTGCTCGACGGGCGGGACGTCCACGCGATGGACACGAAGGCGCTCGCCCGGAAGCTGGGGCTGCTCTCACAGGAGAGCACCTCGCCGAACGGCATCACGGTCGAGGACCTGGTGTATCACGGACGGTATCCCCACCGTGGCTTTTTCGAGCGGACGACGGAGGAGGACGTGAGCGCCGTCGAGCGCGCCGTCGAATTAGCCGGCTGTGACCACCTGCGCGACCGCGAGGTCGGCAGCCTCAGCGGGGGGCAGAAACAGTTGGCGTGGATCGCGATGGTGCTCGCACAGGACACCGACGTGCTCCTCCTCGACGAGCCCACGACGTTCCTCGACCTCCACCACCAGATGGAGGTGATGGAGATCATCGAGACCCTGCGCGACGAGAGCGACGTCACGGTGGTCGTCGTCCTCCACGACATCGAGCAGGCGGCGCGGCTCGCGGACCGCATGGTGGCGCTCAAGGACGGCGAGATCCGGGCCCGTGGCCCGCCCGAGGCGGTCGTCACGGAGGAGCTGCTCGCGGACGTGTTCCGGGTCGACGCCGAGGTCGTGGCCACGGACCGCGGACCGCGAGTGACGCCGATCCGGGCGCGCCACGGGAAGTAGATCCCGCGCCGGGCGGCGATCGGGCGACACCTTATTTAGGCAGTCCTAAAAATCGGAACGGTTTTAATTCTTTAGGCTAGCCTAAAAACATGCCCAACGGCGACGACACACCCGGCGGACCGACCCGCAGAGCGTTCGCGAAGTACGGCGGTACGGTGGGCCTCGGCGGCCTGCTCGCCGGCTGTACCGGCGGAAACGCCGAATCGGCTCCGTCGGGGTCCGACGGGAACGGAACCGACTCGACGGATGAGACTCCGGAAGGCGAGGAACCGACGGAGGACGAGTCGTACTCGGTCACGATGGCTCCGATGGGCGAGGTCACGTTCGACTCGCCGCCGGGGACCTGGCTCGCGTTCCTGAGCACGTACGGGGACATGGGGATCGCCCTCGGGCAAGCGGACGGGCTCCGGGGGATCTGGGACCCCGCTACCGTTCCGACCGAGTTCTACGGTCAGCTCCCGGGCGTCGACATTCCGTTCGACGACGTGGCCGCGATCGAGGGGCTCGACAAGGAGACGCTCTATCAGTTGGACTGCGATCTCCACCTGTTGGACCCGAACTGGCTCGGGGTGATCGCCGACGAGTGGACGGAGTCCGACACGGAGGAGATAGCGGACCGAGTCGGTCCGTTCCTCGGGAACTACATCCGACGACGGGGCGACGACTGGCACGACTACCGGTATTACTCGCTATACGAGGCGTTCGGGATCGTCGCGGACGCGTTCGGCGAGCCCGAGCGGTACGAGGCGTTCGCGGCGATCCACGACGACCTGCTGTCGACGGTCCGGGCGTCGCTGCCCGAGAGCGAGGATCGCCCGTCGATCGGGCTCGTCTCGGTGAACTCCGACTTCGAGGACGGTTCGTTCTACGTGTATCCGGTACAGGACGGGAACAACCACAAGCAGTACCGCGACCTCGAGATGAACGGCGCGTTCGACGACCACATCGACGGCGGCTACGCGCAGTGGGACTACGAGCGGCTCCTGGACGTCGACCCCGACGCCCTCCTGTTCCAGTACGGCTTCTCACACGTCTCGGCGGCGGAGTTCGAGAACCGGATGGACGCGCTCCGGGAGGATCCCGTCGGAGGCCAACTGACGGCCGTCCGGAACGGCCGCCTCTACCGCGGCGGCTCGTCGTATCAGGGGCCGATCGTCAACCTGTTCCAGACTGAGGCGGCCGCCAAACAGTTCTACCCGGACGCGTTCGGCGAGTGGCACGGGATCGGAAACACGTCGGCGGACGAGCGACTGTTCGACCGCCAGCGCGTCGCGGATGTCATCAACGGAGAGTTCTGAACCATGACGAGCAACACCGACGCCATCGAACCGGACGAATCGGCGACGAAACGGACGCGGCGCGACTACCTGACGTACGGCGGCGCGGTCGCTCTCGGCGGCCTGCTCGCCGGCTGTACCGGCGGAAACGCCGAGTCCGCTCCGTCGAGATCCGACGGGAACGAAACCGACTCGACCGACGGCGGGTCGGGGGACTCGGGCGGCTCCGCGACGGAGGGGGACGACGCCGGCGACGGGAGCTACACCGCGTCGATCGCGCCGATCGGCGAGGTGACGTTCGAGTCGCCGCCGGAGACGGTGTTCACGCGGCTCACGCACCACGCCGACATGGCGTTCGCGCTGGGTCGCGGCGACGGGATCACCGCGATGCACGCGCCCGACTACTACGACGGGCTCTGGAACCAGTTCGTCGAGCGGCTGCCGGGCGTCTCGCTCGACTGGTCGGGGCTCTACTCCTCGTGGCAGCCGGACAAGGAGACGCTGTACGAGCTGGACAGCGACGTCCACCTGGCGGATCCGGCGTGGATAACGCAACTCGACAGCTGGGGCCGCGAGGACGTCGACGAGATCGCCGAGCGCGTCTCGCCGTGGTTCGGCAACTCCCTCAGCGACCGCCATCAGGAGCCGACGCCGGAGTGGGCCGACGACTACGAGTACTACGGGCTCTGGGAGCAGTTCGAGCGCGTCGCCGAGGCGTTCGACGAGCGCGAGCGATACGCCGAGCTCGCGAGCGTCCGCGAGGAGCTCCTGTCGACGATCGAGTCGGGGTTGCCGCCGGAAGGAGAGCGTCCGACCGCGGTCATGATCGCCGCCGCCGACATCGAGGAGATCTACGCGTACACCCTGAGCAACCCCGGCTTCCTCACGTCGCACACGCGCCCGCTCGGCCCGCGAGACGCGTTCGAGGGGAGCGTCGAGTCCGGCACGGTCGTCGACTTCGAGACGATACTCGAGGCCGATCCCGACGTGATCCTCTACCTCGGCGGCTTCGAACCGGGAACGGACATGGCCGGGCGGCGGGCCGCCTTCGAGGACGACCCCGTCGGCTCGGAGGTCACGGCGGTCCGGAACGACCGCATCCACCCGCAGGGAGCCCGATACCAGGGACCGGTGCTCAACCTCTTCCAGCTGGAGATGACCGCGAAACAGCTCTATCCGGAGGCGTTCGGCGAGTGGCCCCGCTACGAGGCGGGGCCGTACCCGGAGATCCCCGAGGACGAACGGCTGTTCGACAGGGAACGCGTCGCGGACGTCATCACGGGTGACCCGTAGATGCGTGCCCGCGAGTGGACGGTCGCGGCCACCTACGGGGACCCGACCGACTACGACGTGCCCGCGCTCCCCGCGTGGCGGATCGAGCGGGGCGACGACGGCGGCCTCGCGTTCGCGTCCGCGGACGGCGACGCTCCCTTCATCGCCGCCGAGCGACCCGTCGAGGTGCGACGATGACCGTGGAGACGGGATCGGCGGCGGATCCCGACCCCGCGACCGATCGCGACGTGGTCGTCGTCGGGGGCGGCGTCGCCGGGCTGTCGGCGGCGGTCTTCACCGCGCGGCGGGGACTCGACACGCTCGTCGTCGATCCCGGCGGATCGATCCTCCGGCGGAACGCCCACCTGGAGAACTTCCCCGGCTTCCCCCTCGGCGTCAACGCGCGCCGGTTGCTCGACCTCCTCGGCGAGCAGGCCGAGACCGCCGGCGCGGACCGGCTGACGGCGCGGGCCACGCGCGTCGCGGTCGTCGAACCAGGCGATGCCGACGCTCCCGCCGACGGCGCCCGGTTCGTCGTCGAGAGCGACGGCGACGACCGGATCCGGACGCGGTACGTCGTCGCGGCGACGAAGAACGCGGTCGGCTACCTGGAGCGGATCGACGGCGTCGGGATCCTCGACCGCGGGAAGACGTACGTCGACACGGACGAGCGGGGACGGACCGGCGTCGACGGGCTCTACGCGGCGGGCCGGCTCGCGGAGAAACCCCACCAGGCGGCGGTGTGTGCCGGCCACGGCGCGGAGGTCGGGGTGACGATCCTCGAGGACGACGACGCTCCCTTCTACCACGATTGGGTCGCCCCGGACGGGTACTTCTCCGACCGCGATCGACCGATCCCGCCGGGTTGCGAGGAGATCGACGAGGCGGAGCGTCGGGAGCGCGAGGCGGCCTCGCTCGACGCGATGCGCGGGCGGTTCGCGGAGCCCCACCCAGACGACCAGGAGACGCATCCGAGCCTCCGGGAGGACTGATCGAGTGAACGGGATCCACGGCCGCTCGAGGGGAGACGAGTGATCGGCACCACGCTCGAGGAGGTCCGCGACCACATCGAACGGCTCGCGAGCGACGACGGCGAGTACCGTCTCGTCTGTGCGCGCTACGGCGACCGTCCGGTCCCCGCGGCCGGACTCCGGTTCCCGGACCGACCGACGGCGCGGGCGGCCGCTCGAGCGACCGAGCAGTACCGGGCCGCGCTCCGCCGATACGATCCGAAGGTCCCGCGTTACGACGTCGTCGTCTGTCAACGGTACGAACGCGCCGAGGGCCACCCCGACCCGGAGTCCGGTCGACCCGGAACCGGACCTCGGGCCCCCGAGAGCGACGGGGGCGACGTCCCCGACCGGATCCACGACGAGGACCGGTGGGACCTCTCGGAGCCCGTGGTCAACGGCCGGGGCCGGCGGAACGAGCGCCGGCGACGGCTGGTGGAGTTCTGTCACCGGATCGCGGCCGCCGTCTTCGAGGCGCTCTCCGAGGGCGGCTGGCGCGACGCCGAGAGGGCGGTGATGGACCGCTACTTCGAGCTCGCCGAGAGCGTCCCCGACCCCGACGACCTCTGTCTGTGCCTGCTCGAGGGGATGGCGGCGGAGCTCGCCGACCGGCTCGCAGCCGGGGACCGAGCCGAGGTCCTCTCGCGGGCCGCAGACCGGCTCGAGTCCCCGTCGGTCGACGCGTTCGACGGGGACGGTTCCGGCGAGGGCGGCGGCTCCACCGACGCCGGCGAGGACGGCGACCCCGCCGACCCGCTCTCCGCGACGCTCGGGGACCTCCGCGACCACGGCCTCCTCGAGGGGTTCGTTCGCGTTCCGACGGTCTCCGAGGGACGCGACGTCGACGCCGGTGCCGGAGCGGTCGCGGAGACCGCCCGGATCGCCGGCTACGCGCTCTCGCCGCGGAACGGCTCGCTTCCGGTCCTGCCGATCGCCGTCGAACTCGTCCGGCGGTCCCCGGAGCGGCGACCGACCGGAACGCGGGTCGAACCGACCGACAACGGGTGGACGATACGGGTGGCGTTCGACGGCGACGACGGGGACGCCGACCCGGAGGGGTTGATCACCTCGCCGATCCGCCCGCCGGAGCCGTGACGGAGCCGCGGGCGTGGGGAGGATCGGTCGGTCAGCCCTCGAAGCCCTGCTCGGCGAGCGCGTCCTCGAGCGCCGCGAGCAGGAACTCGACGTTCTGCGGGCGCGCGGAGTAGCCCATACAGCCGATGCGCCAGACGTCGCCGGCGAGGTCGCCGAGCCCGGAGGCGATCTCGATGTCGTACTCCTCGAGCAGGTGGTCGATGACCGCGCCGTCGTCGACCCCGTCGGGCACGCGGACCGCGTTGAGGCTGGGCAGCCAGTACTCGTCGGGTGCGTTCATCTCGAGGCCCAACTCTTGGAGACCGGTCTTGAGCTCGCCGGCGACCGCGCGGTGCCGCTCCCAGCGGCTCTCGATGCCCTCCTCGGCGACGAGCCGGAGCGCCTCGCGGATCGCGTACACGTTGGTGATCGGCGCGGTGTGGTGGTAGGCACGCTCGTCGCCCCAGTACCCCTCCAGCAGCGAGAGGTCGAGGTACCACGACCGGGGGCGCTCCTCGCGGTCGAGCACCTTGTCCATCGCCCGGTCGTTGAGCGTGAGCGGGCTCGCGCCCGGCGGACACGAGAGACACTTCTGCGGGCCCGAGTAGGCGACGTCGACGTCCCACTCGTCGACGCGCATCTCGACGCCGCCGAGCGAGGTGACGCAGTCGGCGATGACGTACGCGTCGTGGGCGTGCGCGATGTCCGTCAGCTCCGGGACGTGCGGCTGGAGGACGCCCGTGGAGGTCTCCGCGTGGACGAACCCGAACACGTCCGGCTGGTGGGCGTCGAACGCCGCCTCGACGTCCGCGGGGTCGAGCGGCTCGCCCCACGGCGCGTCGACCGCGACGACCTCGCCGCCGGCGCGCTCGGCCATCGACTTCATCCGCCCGCCGAAGTAGCCGTTCGTCGGGACGAGCATCGTGTCGCCCGGCTCGACGAGGTTGCCGATCGCGGCCTCCATCGACGCGGACCCGGTCCCCGAGACGGGGATCGTCCACCGGTTGTCGGTCCGGAAAGTGTACCGCAGCAGCTCCTGGACCTCGTCCATGATCTCGACGAACGAGGGGTCGAGGTGGCCGACGAGCGGCGTGCTCATTCCGCGCAGCACACGGGGATGGACCTCGCTCGGTCCCGGCCCCATCAGCGTTCTGTTCGGCGGCGAGAGCTCCCCGACCTGGGGAGCCTCGGCGTCCGCGGCGGTCTCCGGTGATCGATCGCTCATACCGGGCGTTCTCGGGGCGATTATAAAAAACGCGACGGAACCCGCCACGCCGTCCGGGGCTCGCGGGCGGGCACGAATCGACACGCCCCCGCAACTGAAGTGGGTCGGCGTACTCTCTACGCGCCATGACCGATCTGCCGTCCGTCACGGACCCGGATGCCGACCTTCGGACGGTCCTCGACCGCATGGCGGACGGGTTCTTCGCCGTCGACACCGACTGGCGGATCACGTACGCGAACGAGCGGGGCGCCGAGATACTCCGCGGGGCGATGGCCGACGACGACGCCACGGTCGAGGGGGCACACCTGTGGGAGGCGATCCCCGAGGCGACCGACACCGAGTTCTACGACCGCTACCACCGGGCGATGCGAACGCAGGAGCCGGCGTCGTTCGACGCCTACTACCGGCCGCTCGACACGTGGTTCGACGTGCGAGCGTTTCCCTCCGAGTCCGGGCTCTCGATACACCTCCGCGACATCACCGAGCGGCGGGAGCTCGAGCGCCAGCGGCGGCGGAACCTCCAGGCGATCCAGCGGCTGTACGCGGTCTCCTCCGACGGGGACCGCTCCTTCGAGGCGAAGCTCGAGGAGATATTCGAGCTGGGCTGTGAGTATCTCGACCTGCCGAACGGCTTTCTCACCCGCATCGAGGAGGGGACCCAACACATCGAGGCGTCACGGGCGACGCATTCGGCGCTCGAACGCGGGGAGAGCTGCCCGCTCGAGGAGGCGTACTGTAAGCGGACGGTCGAGCTCGACCGGCTGTTGACGGTGGTCGACGCGGCGAACGAGGGCTGGGAGGGGGAGCCGGCCTACGAGCGGTTCGGGCTCGGAACGTACATCGGCGGCCGCGTCGAGATCGACGCGGAGCTGTACGGAACCCTCTGTTTCGCCGACACGGACGCGCGCGGGGAGCCGTTCTCCGACCTCCAGAAGACGTTCGTCGAGCTGTTGACCCGGTGGGTGAGCTACGAGCTGGAGCGCGAGCGAACGCGGACGCAGCTCCAACACGAGCGCGACCGGTTCGAGGAGTTCGCGAGCGTCGTGAGCCACGACCTCAGAAACCCGCTGAACACCGCCGTCGGCCACCTGGAACTGCTCGCCGAGGAGAGCGGCAGCGAGCGTATCGACCCGATCCAACGGTCGCTCCGGCGGATGGAGACCCTCATCGAGGACCTGCTGACGCTGGCGCGGGACGGCGTTCGAGTCGAGGAGCTCGAGACCGTCGACCTCGTCGAGACGGCCCACGGCGCGTGGTCGACGGCCGAGACCGCGGACGCCGACCTGACGGTCGAGACGGATCGGCTCCGGATCCGCGCCGACGCGTCGCGCCTGCGACAGCTGCTGGAGAACCTGTTCCGCAACAGCGTCGACCACGGCGGAAGCGACGTGGCCGTTCGGATCGGCCCCCTCGCGGACGCGAACGGGTTCTTCGTCGCGGACGACGGGCCGGGGATCCCCGAGGAGGACCGCGACCGCGCGTTCGAGACCGGCTACACGACGCGCGAGGAGGGGACCGGGTTCGGGTTGAGCATCGTCGAGGAGATCGCCGCCGCACACGACTGGTCCGTCGCGATCGACGAGGGTGCGGCCGGCGGCGCGCGCTTCGAGTTCACGGGCGTCGCGTTCGCGGGCGGGGACGGCGCCTGACCGGCGAACGCGATCGACCCGGAGCGCGGCGACCGGATCGGACGGGAGGAAAGCGGGACCGGCGGGGCGGCCGGTCGGGCGGTCGACAGCGAGTGCCGGCTACGTCGCGTCCGTCACGAAGTCCGGCTCGACGCGCTTCTCCTCGTACTCCTCGACGAGGTGGTCGACGAAGACGTCGAGGTCGACGTCGCCGCGCTGGTTCTCGAAGCGGTCGCGCACCGAGACGGTGCCCGCCTCGGCCTCGTCGTCGCCGACGACGACCATGTACGGGAGCCGGTCGTCGTGGCCCTGGCGGATCTTGCGGCCGACCGTCCAGTCGCGGTCCTCCACTTCGACGCGGATCCCCGCGTCGGCGAGCGCGTTCTTCACGCGGTGGGCGTAGCCGAGCGTCTCGTCGGAGACGGGGAGGATCCGCACCTGTTCGGGCGCGAGCCACAGCGGGAAGTCGCCGTCGAAGTGCTCGATGAGCACCATGAAGAAGCGCTCGTAGCTCCCGTACAGCGCCCGGTGGATCATCACCGGGCGGTGTTCCTCGTTGTCCTCGCCGGTGTAGGTCAGCCCGAAGCGCTCGGGCATGTTGAAATCGAGCTGGACCGTCGGGCCGTCCCAGACGCGACCCAGCGCGTCCTCGAAGCCGAAGTCGATCTTCGGGCCGTAGAAGGCGCCGTCGCCGGGCTCGACGTCGTAGTCGTAGCCGCCGGACTCGAGCACGTCGCGGAGCTGTTCCTCCGCCGACTCCCAGATCTCGTCGCCGCCGACGGACTTCTCCGGCCGGGTCGCCAGCGCGACCTCGACCTCCAGATCGAGCGTCTCGACGACCTCGAAGATCATCTCGATCACCGACTCGATCTCTCCCCGGATCTGGTCGGGCCGGACGAAGAGGTGGCCGTCGTCGATGGTGAACGACCACACCCGCGAGAGCCCCGACAGCTCGCCGCGCTGCTCCTTCCGGTACACCTTCCCGTTCTCGAAGTAGCGCTGCGGGAGGTCGCGGTACGACCAGTTCTGCTGGTCGAAGATCGTCGCGTGGCCCGGACAGTTCATGGGCTTGAGCCCGTACTCCTCGTCGTTGACGTCGAGGAGGAACATGTCGTCCTTGTAGTTCTCGTAGTGGCCCGACTGCTTCCACAGCTCGGTCCGGAACACGTGCGGCGTCTCGACCTCCTCGTAACCGTTCTCGCGGTTGAGCCCGTTCGCGAACGCCGAGAGCTCGTTCAACACGGTCTTGCCCGGCGGATGGTACAGCGGGAGCCCCGGTCCCGTGACCGTCGGGATCGAGAAGAGGTTCATCTCCTGGCCGATCTTGCGGTGGTCGCGCTCCTTGGCCCGCTCGCGCATCTCGAGGTGCTCCTCGAGGTCGGACTCGGAGGCGAACGCCGTCCCGTACACCCGCGTCAGGGTGTCGTTGTCCTCGTCGCCGCGCCAGTACGCCGCCGACACCTCGAGCAACGCCGCCGCCCCGATCTCGCCGGTCGACTCGACGTGGGGGCCCCGACAGAGGTCCTGCCAGCCGTCCTGGACGTAGAAGGTGACCTCGTCGTCGTCGGCCTCCTCCTCGAGGATCTGGCGTTTGTACTCGTTGTCGGCGTAGATCTCCATCGCGTCCTCGCGCGAACGGACGACGCGCTCGACGTCGTAGTCGGCCGCGATGATCTCGTCCATCTCGGCCTCGACGGCGTCGAGGTCCTCCTCGTCGAGGTCGACGTCGGTCACGTCGTAGTAGAACCCCTCGTCGGTCGGGGGGCCGATGGTGAGCGTCGCCTCGGGATGGAGCCGCTGGAGCGCCTGCGCGAAGACGTGAGCCGCCGTGTGACGCAGGACCGTCAGGTACTCGTCCGACTGGTCCGTGACGATCTCGATCCGGTCGCCGTCCCCGACCTCGGCGTGCTTCTCGACGAGCTCGCCGTCGATCTTGCCGGCGACCGTGTCGCTCCCGAGTCCGGGACCGATCTCGTAGGCGACGTCCTCGACCGTCGATCCGGCCGGCACGGAGAGCTCCGACCCGTCCGGGAGGACGACCGTCACGTCGGCACACGCGTCCGTCTCGCTCATACCCTCGAAAACCGGACGAGCGGCATAAGTGTTGTTCGATCCGCTCGGGGCGGACGAACCGCCGACCCGCCGATGGCCCGTCGACACCGCGGCGTCCCGCCGATGGAAACACACAAACCGACCGGCAACCCTTGCCCCTACATGACCACGCATCGCGAGCCCCTCCAGTCGGTGCTGGAGACGATCGGCGAGACGCCGCTGGTCCGGGTTCACGACTCGCCGGCCGAGGCGCCGGTGTACGCGAAGCTCGAGTCGTTCAATCCCGGCGCGAGCATCAAGGACCGCATCGGGAAACACATGCTCGAGCGCATGCTCGAGCGCGGCGACCTCGAACCGGGCGGGACGGTGATCGAGCCGACCGCCGGCAACACCGGCATCGGGATCGCGGTCGCCGCCGAGCAGCTCGACGTGAACGCCGTCTTCGTCGTTCCCGAACGGTTCTCCGTGGAGAAACAGCAGCTGATGCGGGCGCTCGGCGCGGACGTGATCAACACGCCGACCGAGGACGGGATGGGGTTCGCGATCGAGCGCGCCCACGAGATCGCCGAGGAGCTGGACGGCGCGGTGGTTCCCCAGCAGTTCTCGAACCCGCTCAACGCCGAGGCACACTACGAGACGACCGCCCCGGAGATCGACGAGGCGCTCGACGGCGAGGTGGGTGCCGTCGTCGCCGGCTGCGGCACCGCCGGGACGCTGATGGGCATGGCCCGCTACTTCCGCGAACGCGACCCCGACACCCGCGTCGTCGCCGTCGAGCCCGCCGGCTCGGCGTACCGCGAGTTCCTCGGCGAGGACGTCGAGCACGAGCCGTACAAGACCGAGGGGATCGGCACCCACGACATCGAGACCAACGAGCTGTTCGACCCCGACCTCGTCGACGAGATCCACGCGATCCCCGACCGCGAGGTCCACGAGGAGATGGGTCGGCTGGCCGCCGAGGAGGGCCAGCTCGTCGCCTCCTCGGCGGCCGCGAACGCGCTCGCCGCCAAGCGGGTCGCCCGCGGGATCCGCGACGGCGACGTCGACGCTCCCCACGGGAACGTCGTGACCGTCTTCGCGGACTCCTCCGAACGCTACCTCTCGAAGGGCGTCTACCGCGACTTCGAGGAGTGGGAGGGGTGACCGGTCCGGCGGTCGGGAGCCACGCGGCCGACGGGGCGCGTCGGTGTCACCTCACCCGACCAGCCGACCGTGTTCGACCTTCATACACCGGTCCTGGATCACGTCGATCCCGTCGGCCTCCGCGGCGGCGGCCGCCTTGTCGTGGCTGATCCCCAACTGGAGCCACGCGGTCCCCGCGTCGCCCCGCTCGGCGTGTCGCTCGCGGACCGCCTCGAGTATCCCCGGCACCTCCTCGCTCGGCCGGAAGACGTTCACCACGTCGACGTCCTCCTCGACGTCCGCGAGGTCGTCGTAGGCCGGCTCGCCGAGCACCTCGTCCGCGAACGGGTTCACGGGGATCACCCGGTAGCCGTGTCGCTGGAGGTACGCCGGCACGTCGTGGGCCGCCTTTCCCTCGGTCGTCGAACAGCCGATCACGGCGATCGTGTCGGCCGAGAGCGCACGCTCGAGTCCCGCGTCGTCGGTGCTGGGCATGCGTCGAGATCGGTCGACGAGGATAGTAAACCTTGGCAGCGTCAGGCCAGCCGGATCTCGATCTCCTCGTCCTCTGAGACCGTCACGATCCCGTCGAACAGCTGTTTGAGGGTGTTCAGGCTCTGGTCGTCGTGGGCGGTCGAGTCGATGCTGAACAGGCCGAGACCCTCGACGCTCTGGACGCGACCGGTGAACACGTGGAGAAACCGGAAGACCGTCTGGAGGTCCGAGTACATCAGAAGCGTCGACAGCGAGTGGAGCATGATCCGGTTACGGTCGAATCCGCGGTCGCCGAACGCCTGGAGGAACTCGGAGAGCTTGATCCCGATCCCCGTCATGTCGACCGGCGAGGACGCGTACTTGATCCGGTCGGACTCGCGAACGTCGGCTCCCTGCTGTCGGGTGACGCAGTCGACGACGGCGACGGGCTTCCCCTCGTAGGGAACCCGCTTCTCGTAGTCTTTCAACACGCGGTCCGCCCCGTCCTTCGTGGTGACGACGACGGCGCCGTCGCCGCGCTCGGTCCCGTCCGCGAGAACGTCCATCGCGAGCGACCGCTTCCCGGTGAGCGGGGGACCCGTGAGAAGCAGGTTCGTCCCCGGCTCCACCTCGGCGTCGAGGTGGGGTGTCAGGTCATACATGAGTGTACCTCGATCGCTGGGGGATCGACACGGGCCGCTCGTTCGACGACCGTCTCCGACCGGGATACATCGACTACGGAAAACATCTCCAGTCCCGATAATATTCTTTTTGATCGGTGGCCGATCCGTCGTGAGTCCGGATCGGACCGGTCGGGAGCCGGCGAACCGACTGGCGCGCGGGCCCGTCCACGGCGACGATCGGCGGAACCGATCGGTCCGGATCGCGGGACTTAAAACCATCTGTGGGATAGCGATGGATACGGGCGCTTAGCTCAGTCTGGATAGAGTGCTTGGCTTCGGACCAAGTTGTCGCGGGTTCAAATCCTGCAGCGCCCATCTGAAAATTACCTGAAGCGCAGTAAAACAAAATTAGCCGCTAGAGCCGTCCACGGCGCTCGATTTGGCGTTTCCGAGTTTCTCAAACTCTCTAAAAATCCTGCGACCGATCCGGTTCCGAAAACGGCCCCTCGCCGTCTAGCGGTTCGCTCCGCGGATCGGGCGTTCACTCGGTCAACTCCTCGATCAGCGTGTCGAGGTCGTACGTCGCCGGCGCGCGCGACTCGTCGCGCAGGGTCGAGATCGCGAACGTCGAGTTGGTGCGTTCGACCCCCTCTATCGACTCGAACTCGCTGATGAGCCGCTCGACGGTGTCGGACGAGGAGAGCCGCGCGATGACGATGAAGTCCGTCTCGCCCATCGTGAAGAACGCCTCCGTGACGCCCTCGATGTCGAGGAGTCGTCGGCCGAACGCCTCGTGGGAGTCGTCGTAGTCGGCGAGCACCTCCACGATGACGGTGACGCCGAGCCCGAGCGTCTCGTGATCGAAGTCGTAGAGGTCGTTCTCGATCACGCCGGCCTCCCGGAGGTTGTTGAGCCGGTAGTGGATCGTCGACACCGGGATGTCGGTCTCCTCGTGGAGCGACTCCGGACTGCCGGTGCCGAGGTCCGCGATCGCCTTCAACAGCCGCACGTCGCGCTCGTCCATACCCCGCGTTCGAGTTACGGATCCCTATATATTGTGTCCGACATACTCGGAGTCGTCTTCAACATTCGTCGATCGATTCGAATCGACTCGGACTGAGATCATATGTATAATTCATAATCCGAGATGCCGGCTATACTGAGAGATTAATTTAAACACGTGCGGAAAAGTCGATCCGGTAGGCAATGTATTCGGAATCTCTCCGTTCGTCCCCCACTGCCGCGGTCGGCGCGTTCCTGCTGCTCGCGGCGCTTTGGGGAAGCTCGTTCGTCGCGATCGAGGCCGGGCTGGCGTACTTCCCGCCGCTGCTCTTCGCGGGCGCTCGGTACGCGCTCGCCGGGGTCGCCGTGTTGGCGTACGCGACCGTCGTCTCCGACCGCTGGGTGCCCCGCGGTCGCGAGGAGTGGCTCGGCGTCGGGATCGCCGGCGGTTTCGTGATCGCGGCGTACCACGGTCTCCTGTACGTCGGCGAGCTTCACGTCTCGGGCGCGATCGCCGCCGTGATCGTCAGCCTCTCGCCGGTGTTGACCGCCGCGTTCGCCGCGCTGTTGTTACCCAACGAGCGGCTCGGCCCCTTCGAGGCCGCCGGGTTCGCCCTCGGCGTGGTCGGCGTCGCCGTGATCGCCGATCCCGGCGGCGTGGGGGTCGGGGCCGGCGGCGGGAACGGGATCCTCGGCGTCCTCTCGCCGGAGCTCCTGGGCGTCGCGCTGGTGTTCCTCGCCGCGGTCTCCTTCTCGGCGGGGGCCGTCCTCCTGCGGCCGCTTCGGACCGACCTCCCGATCGCCGCCCTCCAGGGGTGGGCGATGATGGTGGGCGCGGGGCTGCTCTTCGGCGGGGCGGCGGTCACCGGCGAGTCGCCGGCGGCGGTCGTGTGGAACACGACCTCGATCGTCTCGCTGGCGTACCTCACCGTCCTCTCGGGGATCGTCGGGTTCCTGCTCTACTTCGCGCTTCTGGACGCGGTCGGCCCGACGCAGCTCCACCTCGTGAGCTACGTCGAGCCCGTCGTCGCCGCGGTCGGCAGCTGGATCGTGCTCGGACACCTGATCGGCGGCGAGGCGGTGCTCGGGTTCGTCGCCATCCTCGTCGGCTTCGCGGCGCTGGAACGCCGCGAGATCGCCGCCTACGTCTCGACACGCCCGGAGCTCGGATCGTTCCGGTCGTAGCGGCCGATCGGCGTTCGCGGCCGCGCGGGACCCCTCGCCCGTCGTCCGGATCCGGCCGGGCCGTGGCGGTCGTCTCACTCCGGGAGTTCGCCGGTGACGCCGGCCCGGAGGTCGCGTCCGAAGTAGTGGCCGACGACCCCGCAGAGGAGGCCCACCCCGCCGCCGACCGCGAGAAGCGGGAGCCCCCACTGCCCGAGGTAGTCGATCCCGATCGGGAGGAACCCGACGCCGAGCACGCTCGAGACGGCGGTTCCGGCACCCACGATCGCTCCGGCGAGGCCCGTCTCGACGTAGTTGGACGAGGGGAGGGCTAGACCGACGAGGAACGTCCCGAGCAACACGCCGGCCACGCCCCCGATCGTCCCGCCGACGAGCGGGATCAGCCCGACGAGGACGGTCCCGACCGCGACGGCGACGACGGCGGCCGCGAAGGTCTTGAGCGAGAACCAGCGGCCGTCGATCCCGACCCGCCCGGAGCCGCCGGGGCCGGAGGCGGCGGTCACCTCGTCGCCGCCGGAGTCGCCCGCGACGCCCGACCCCTCGCCGGCGAGGTCGTCGTCGAGGAGGTCGTCGAGGTCCTCGAGCGGGTCGCCGTCCGGCTCGGTTCCGGACTCGTCGGCGTCCCGCTGCTTGGAGGGTTGCATACCTTCGGATCCAGCCCGCGACGTCTTGTGTCTTGTGCTCACGCGACCGAACGCGGGTCGAGACGGCCGGACGGCCGAAGCTCGCGGCGAGCGTCGGCGGCGGGTTCACCGGAAACGCGGTGTCGCCGGGGGCGGACCGGCGTCCGGTCGCCCCGTCGGCGGTCCGGTCACCGAGGGGCCGGCTCGCGACCGCCCCAGACCCGCTTGTCGACGAGCTCGACGGTCATCGGGCGGTCGACGACCACCTGACAGGAGAGTCTGGGGTAGCCGAACCGATCGGCGAGCCGGTCGTGCCAGTGGCTCGGCGCGGGACCCTTCCGGATCCGCACGCCGCAGGTCGCACAGATCCCGCGGCCGCCACAGTTGAGTCGCTCCGTCGCGGTCGCGTACGGCGAGCGGTCCGCCTCGAGCAGGACGTCGCGGAGGGGCCGCCCCCGCTCGACGACGAGTTCGGTCCGGTCGCCGCCGTCCCCGGCGGCGCCGTCGGCTCCGATCACGACGACGCGAACGGCGTCCTCGCCGGGACCGTCGGGGCCGCGGGAGTCCTCCTCGCCGTCCGACATGGTCGCTACGGCCCCCTCGCGTACTCGTCGGCCGCGGCCACGAGGCGGTCGAACGCGCCGCTCGCGGGGTGCCGATGTGCGTATGTCCCGACGGTCCGGTGGGCGACGAGGCCGTCACGGTCGCCGTCGATCCCCTCGCCGCGCTCGACGTCGAAGGCGAACCGGGCGTCCGCGTCGGGCGAGACGCTGGCGTCGCCGGCCTCGCCGAGCGCGTGGCTCGAGTAGTGGAACTCGTGGCCGCGGTGGCGCTCGCCCGCGGCCGCGGTGACGCCGTCGCCCGTCGCGCGGAGTTCGACGTGGTCGAGCGCGCGGTACCGGTCGTGCATTCGGACGCCGCCGGGGAGGATCCCCGCCATCCGGTGCGTCTCGCCGTCGACCGTCGTCAGCGACGCCGACAGCGCCATCAGCCCGCCGCACTCGCCGAGGACCGGAAGCCCGTCCGCGGCCCGGTCGGCGAGCGTCGACAGCGCCGGCGACGACGAGAGCGCGGCGGCGTGGTTCTCGGGATAGCCGCCGGGGAGGTAGACGGCGTCGCAGTCCGGGAGGTCGTCGCCCGCCGCCGGGGCGAACGGCTCGACGGTCGCCAGCTCGCGAAGCCGCTCGCGGGTGGCGGGATAGACGAACCGGAACGCGTCGTCCGCGGCGACCGCGACGGTCGGGCGGTCCCCGTCGGTTCCGCCGGCCGCGCCGCGTCCGCCGGGCGTGTCGGTCCCGGCGACCCCGCCCCCGCGACCGCTTCCCTCGGCCGCCGAGGGCGGCGCGACGGGCCGGGCCGCACGCGCCGCCGCCTCGCCGTCGACCGTCTCCGCAGCCTCCGCGATCGCGGCCTCGGGCACCGGCGCCTCGTCGCCCATCTCCAGTCCGAGGTGCCGGTCGGGGACCATCAGATCGTCCGCCGGCGGGACGTGTCCCAGCCAGGCGATGTCGTCGGGCAGCGCCTCACGGATCCCGTCGGCGTGACGCCCCGTGTGCGCCTTCTGGGCGACCACGCCGACCACGTCGACGCGGGGGTCGTCGACGGCGTCCCGCACGTGGGCCGGGAGGTCGGCGTGGGCCGCGTACTCGCGGAACCCGAGGGCGGTCGCGCCGACGCTCTGCATCCCCGCGCCCGCGTCGACGACGAGAACGACGGGGACGTCGAGCGCCGCCGCGGTCGCCGCCGTCGACGTCGCGGAGCCGTCGTACAGTCCCATCATCCCCTCGACGACGGCGACGGCGTCGGTAGCGGGGTCGCCGGGAGCGGCCCGGTCCACGTCCGCCGCTGCCCGGTGGAGGTTCCGCCGGACCCCCTCGACTCCCTGCATCCAGGTGTCGAGCGTCCGGGAGGGGCGGCCGAGCGCGGCGGCGTGGTGGCTCGGGTCGATGTAGTCCGGGCCCGCCTTCGCCGGGACCGGGTCGTGGCCGGCCTCGGAGAGCGCGCGGGAGACGGCGAGCGCCGCGACCGTCTTGCCGACGCCCGAGGCGGTCCCGCCGAGGACGAGTCCGTACATGCGATCCGATAGCCACGCCCCGGAGAAAAGCGGTTCGTCCGCTCGACTCGGCGTGTTCGCGGCGGTCGACGACCGCGCGATGACCCGACGCGACCCGGAACGGATTTCGGGGATCGACCGCATTCCGGGAACATGGACACGCGTCGCGCGCTGCTCGCCGCGCTCGAGTCGGGACCGGTGTCGGGGCCGGCGCTCGCCGACGACCTCGGCGTCTCCCGCGCGGCCGTCTGGAAGGCGGTCGAGGCGCTCCGCGAGGAGGGGTTCGCGATCGAGTCTGGAGACGACGGCTACGTCGCGCCGGCCGACCCCGCGTACTGTGCGGCGGGCGTCGAGTTCGGGCTCGACGCCCCGTACGCCGTCGAGTACCACGACGACCTCTCCTCCACGAACGATCGAGCGCGGACGCTCGCGGCCGGCGGCGAGACCGACGTCGCCGTCGTCGCGGACGCACAGACCGGCGGACGGGGGCGGCTGGAACGCGAGTGGGTCGCGCCGAGCGGCGGCGTGTGGGTCTCGATCCTGACCCGGCCCGCCGTGGCCCCGGCGCGCGCGCCGCTGTTCACGCTCGCGGCCGCGGTGGCGACGGCCGACGCCTGCCGGGAGGCGGGCGTGGACGCGACGATCAAGTGGCCGAACGACGTGCTCGTGGCGGGAGCGGGCGGCGAGAGCGACGACCATCGGGACGGCCGCGGCGGTCGAAAGCTCGCGGGGATCCTCACCGAGATGGAGGGCGAGGCGGACCGCGTCTCCTGGCTCGTCGTCGGGGTCGGCGTCAACGCGAACCTCGACCCCGAGGCGCTGCCGGCGGGCGCGACCTCGCTGCGAGCCGAGCGCGGCGAGGCCGTCGACCGCCGCCGGTTCCTTGCCCGGCTGCTCGAGCGGTACGCCGAACTGGCCGCCGATCCCGAGGCGATCCTTCCGGCGTGGCGCGAGCGGGCGAGCACGCTCGGACGGCGGGTCCGCGTCGAGACGCCCGGCGGGACGGTCGTCGGGAGGGCGGTCGACGTCGACTCCCCCGGCGCGCTCGTCGTCGAGACCGACGCCGGCCGGAGACGGATCCACGCCGGCGACTGCGAGCACCTGCGGGACGCGGACGCCCGGTAGTCAGGTGTCCGTCGTCCCGGCGTCGTCGGTGGCTCCGGCGTCGTCGGCCGGTTCGGCCTCCTCGACCGTCGACCCCTCCGTCTCCTCGCCCAGTCGGACCGTCAACACCGGCACCGCCGAGCGCCGGACGACGCGCTCGGCGACGCTGCCGAGCAGTAACCGGTCGATCCCGCCGCGGCCGTGGGTGCCCATCACGATCAGGTCGCAGCCGGCGTCGGTCGCGTAGCGGACGATCTCGCGCCCCGGCGACCCCTCGACGACGCTCGTCTCGACGGCGACGTCGGTTCCCTCCGCCAGCGCCTCGACCCTGGCGACCGCCTCGTCGGCGTCCTCGCGGAGGAGATCGTCGATCCCCGTCCAGGTGGCCTCCATGCCGGTCCCGGCGTAGCTCGCCGTGTCGACGACGTACAGCGCGTGGACCTCCGCGTCGTGGATCGCCGCCAGCGCGAGCGCGTGCTCGACGGCGCGGTTCCCCTTCGGGGAGCCGTCGGTCGGAACCAGGATCCGGTCGTACAAGGCCATGTTACCATGACCCACGCGCTTGGGGGATATATATCTCCCCGTGGCGTCCGGGAGGTGCGTGACCCGACCGTGGAGCCGACGGGGGGGTCCGCGGAGGGCCGGACCCCGCGATCCCGTCACGACGTCGACGACGGTTCCGGATGGAACCGCCGGATCTCGGGGGACTTTGCTCCCCGCCCGCCTGGCGGACCCATGAGCGACACGCGGAACGGAAACGACCGGTACGACGCGATCGTCGTCGGCGTCGGCGGCGTCGGCAGCGCGACGACCTACCAGCTGGCGAACCGCGGCCTAGACGTGCTCGGGATCGAGCGATACGACGTACCCCACGCGATGGGCTCCTCGCACGGCAGCACTCGGATCATCCGGAAGGCCCAACAGGAGGGTCCGGAGTACGTGCCGCTCGTCGAGCGTGCCTACGAGCGCTGGCGCGAGCTGGAGGAGCGGACCGGCCGCGACCTGCTCACGGTCACCGGCTCGGTCCACGCGGGCGCGCCGGGAACGGACGTGGTCGCGAACGCGCGCGAGGCGTGTGACGCCCACGGCATCGACTACGAGGAGCTCTCGGCGGCCGAGGTGAACGAACGGTTCCCCGGCTACGACCTGCCGGCGGAGTACGAGGCGGTCTTCCAGCCCGAGGGCGGCTACCTCGACTGCGAGCGTTGCGTGACCGCCCACGTCGAGGCGGCCCACGCCGAGGGCGCGACGGTCCGCGCCCGCGAGCGCGCAATCGACTGGACGGAGACGGGCGACGGCGTCCGCGTCCGCACGGACAAGGGCCGCTACGAGGCGGACGAGCTCGTCGTGACCGCGGGGCCGTGGACCGCCGAGCTCCTCCCCTCCGTCGCCGACGACGCGGTCCCGGTCCGCGCGCTCATGGCCTGGCTCCAGCCGGAGGAGCCCGAGCTGTTCTCGCCCGACCGGTTCCCCGTCTTCGTGCTCCGCGACGAGGAGGGCGGCGGGTACGGCTTCCCGGTCCACGACGTGCCGGGGTTCAAGTTCGGCTACTCCGGCGACCAGCGCGAGGTCGTCGATCCGGACCGGATGGACCGCGAGCCGACCGCCGCCGAGGAGGAGCTCCACCGCCGGTTCGCGGAGCGGTTCTTCCCGCGAGGAGCCGGCCCCACGGTCGCGTTGCGGACGTGTCTCCAGTCGTACTCGGGCGACGAGGACTTCGTGCTCGGGCGGGTGCCGGGCTACGACTCCGTCACCGTCGGCACCGGCTTCACCGGCCACGGCTTCAAGTTCGCGAGCGCCACCGGCGAGGTCCTCGCGGACTTCGCGACCGAGGGCGAGACCGACGTCGACGTCTCGACGCACTCGATCGACCGGCTCTGAGGGAAGGAGGGCCCGCGGGGATGGCCCGCGCCGGCCCGGCCGCGATCCCGGCGGCCGCCGGAAGTGGCAAGTGAACACGGAACATACGATCGGCATCGCATGGAGGCCCGCCAGTGACCGGTCCCCCGCCGATCCCCCCCGACGAGTTCGAGACCGCGCTCGACGCTCTCGATCCGGACGACCTCGCG
>NZ_NHPJ01000043.1 GCF_002252985.1 Halorubrum halodurans
CGCCCTCGTCATCGGCTTCGACGGCGACCGCGTCGCCGGCGTGCTCGACCGCAACGGGCTCCGGCCCTGCCGCTACGAGGTCACGACCGACAACCGGCTGGTCGTCGGCAGCGAGGTCGGCGCGCTGCCCACCGACGCCGCGAACGTGACGCGCCGCGGCCGGCTCCAGCCCGGTGAGATCTTCGTCGCCGACCCGGAGGAGGGGCGGATCGTTCCCGACGACGAGGTGTTCGACGAGCTCACCGACGAGAAGTACGGCGAGTGGGTCGACGACGGGCAGGTGGGACTCGATGCTCTCGTCGGCGAGGACGCCGAGGCGACGACGGACGCCGATCCGGAGCCTGGCGGATTCGACGGAAGTTCGGACAACGAGGAGGAGACGGACGAAACGAACCACACCGTCCGTGCCCACCAGGCCGCCTTCGGCTACACCACGGACTCGCTGAACCACCTCGTGGAGCCGATGGCCGAGGCGGGCAAGGACCCCGTCGGGTCGATGGGCGACGACACCCCGCTGTCGGTGCTCGCCGACGTCGACCGGCCGCTCTTCACCTACTTCAAACAGCTGTTCGCGCAGGTGTCGAACCCGCCGATCGACTACATCCGCGAGGAGCTCGTCACCTCGCTCGAGTCGCGGATCGGCAACCAGCGCAACCTGCTCGCGGAGACGCCCGAACACGCCCGCCAGATCGTCGCCGACTCCCCCGTCCTGTCGAACGCCGAGGCGGCCGCGCTGAAGGGGCTCGACGGCGACTCCGGGGACTCCGGGTTCTCCGCCGAGACCGTCGACACCACCTACGCCCGCGACACGTCGCTCACCGACGCCGTCACCCGGATCCGTCGGGAGGCGTCCGACGCGATCGAGGCGGGCGCGGACGTGGTCGTGCTCTCGGACCGGGCGATCGGTCCGGACCGGCTCGCCGTGCCCAGCCTGCTCGTCACGGGCGCGGTCCACCACCAGCTCGTGCGCAACGGGCTCCGGAACCGCGCGGGGCTCGTCGTCGAGTCCGGCGAGCCCCACGAGGTCCACCACCTCGCCACGCTGGTCGGCTACGGGGCGGACGCGGTCGACCCGTACCTCGCGTACGCCTCCATCGCCGACGTGGTCGCCGGCCCGGACGGGGCGGACGAGGCGGACGCGCTCGCCGCCTACCGCGGCGCGCTGGAGGACGGCCTCCTGAAGACGATGGCGAAGATGGGGATCTCGACGGTCGAGTCCTACCAGGGCGCACAGATCTTCGAGGCGGTCGGGCTCGACTCCGATCTCGTCGGCGAGTTCTTCGAGGGCACCGAGATCCGCACCGAGGGGATCGGGCTCGAGGAGATCGAGGACGACCTCCGGACCCGCCACGCGATGGCGTTCGGGGTCGACCCGGAGCTCGAGACGGTCGGCGAGTACGAGAACCGCTCGTCGGGCGTCCACCACGGCTGGAACCCGCAGACGGTCGGGACGCTCCAGCAGGCGGTCCGCAGCGGCGACTACGAGCAGTACGGCGAGTTCGCCGAACTGGTCAACGACCAGTCGGAGACGCTCCAGACGCTGCGCGGCCTCCTCGAGTTCGACTCCGACCGCGACCCGGTGCCGGTCGAGGAGGTCGAACCCGTCGAGTCGATCGTCGAGCGCTTCTCGACGGCCGCGATGAGCCTCGGGAGCCTCTCGCCCGAGGCCCACGAGAACAACGCGATCGCGATGAACCGACTGGGCGCGAAGTCCAACACCGGGGAGGGCGGCGAGCCGCCCGAGCGGTTCGACACCGAGAAGGAGTGTAACGTGAAACAGGTCGCCTCCGGTCGCTTCGGCGTCACCGCCGAGTACCTCGCGAGCGCGGACGAGCTCCAGATCAAGATGGCGCAGGGGTCGAAGCCCGGCGAGGGCGGGCACCTCCCCGGCGAGAAGGTCAACGAGATGATCGCCCACGTCCGGTGTTCCACGCCCGGCGTCGGGCTCATCTCCCCGCCCCCGCAACACGACATCTACTCGATCGAGGACCTCAAACAGCTCATCTTCGATCTGAAGGCCGCGAATCCCTCCGCCGACGTCAACGTGAAGCTGGTCTCGGAGGCCGGGATCGGCACCATCGCCGCGGGCGTCGCGAAGGCGAACGCCGACGTGGTCCACGTCTCCGGCCACTCCGGCGGGACGGGCGCGTCGCCGAAGACGTCGATCAAGAACGCGGGGCTCCCCTGGGAGCTGGGGCTCGCGGAGACGAACCAGATGCTGCGCGCGACCGGGCTGCGCGACCGGATCCGCGTGACGGCCGACGGCGGGCTCAAGACCGGCCGCGACGTGGCCGTCGCCGCCGCCCTCGGCGCGGAGGAGTACGTCTTCGGCACCGCCTCGCTCGTCACCTCCGGCTGCGTGATGGCCCGCCAGTGTCACGAGAACACGTGTCCGGTCGGCGTCGCCACCCAACGGGAGGACCTCCGCCAGCGCTTCCCCGGCCAGCCCGACCACGTGATCAACTACATGACGTTCATCGCCCAGGAGCTGCGCGAGCTCATGGCCGAGCTCGGCTTCACGGAGCTCGAGGCGTTCGTCGGCCGGCCGGACCTGTTGACCCAGCGCGAGACCGACCACGAGAAGGCGAGCCACCTCGACCTCTCGGCGGTGATCGCCGACCCCGCCGGCGACGCCCGCACCAAGACGCGGGCACAGACCCACGCCGGCATCGAGTCGCTGCTCGACTGGGACCTGATCGAGGAGGCGTTGCCCGCCATCGAGGACGGGACGCCGGTCGCGCTCACCCGCGACGTCGACAACGTCGACCGCGCGGTCGGCGCGACGCTCTCGAACCGCGTCGTCTCCGTACACGGCGGCGAGGGGCTCCCGGACGACACCGTCACCTGTCGGTTCGACGGACACGCCGGCCAGAGCTTCGGCGCGTTCCTCGCGCGCGGGATCACGATGGAGCTGGCCGGCGCGGCCAACGACTACGTCGGCAAGGGGCTCTCCGGCGGGCGGATCGTGATCTCGACGCCGGAGGACGCGGGCTACGACCCCGCGGAGAACGTCGTCGCCGGCAACGTCTGTCTGTACGGCGCGACCGCGGGCGAGACGTACGTCAACGGGGTCGTCGGCGAGCGCTTCGGCGTCCGCAACTCGGGCGTCAAGGCGGTCGTCGAGGGCGTCGGCGACCACGGCTGTGAGTACATGACCGGCGGCGTCGTCGCCGTGCTCGGCGACACCGGCCGCAACTTCGCGGCCGGGATGTCCGGCGGCGTCGCGTACGTCTACGACCCCGAGGACCGCCTCGACGAGCGACTCAACCGCGGGATGGTGTCGCTCTCGCCCGATCTCGACGCCAGCGACGAGGCCATGCTCCGCCGGCTCGTCGATAACCACCACGCGTACACCGACAGCGACCGCGCCGCCGAGCTGCTCGACGACTGGGAGGCCGCGCTCTCCGACTTCGTGCGCGTCTTCCCCGACGCGTACGCCGACGTGATCGCCGAGGGGACGGGCACCGACGTGCGCGAGGAGCCGCCCGCGCCCGCCGACGCCGCACCCGACGCCGCCGCCGACGCGACCGGACAGGTCTCGAGCGACGACTGAGTCGGCGACCGTCTCTCCCCCTTCGTTTTCTCTCCGGCAGGCTCCGTCGGAACCCTCAGTTGACCGCCTTCGAGAGTTCGGCGCCCGCCTTGAACTTGACCACGTTCTTCGCCGCGATCTGGATCTCTTTTCCGGTCTGGGGGTTTCGTCCGGTCCGGGCGGAGCGCTTCGAGATACTGAACGTGCCGAACCCCTCGTTCTCGTCCTCCTTCCCACCCAACGACAGCCGATCGCCTTTCTTCAGGGCCTTCGTCGTCGCGTTGATGAACGCCTCGAGCGCCCGTTTCGCGTCGTCCTCCGATAACCTCGAGTTGCGTCCCGCTTCACTCGCGATGTACTCCGCGTCGATCACCACGTCGGCGTCTCGGCACTTGGCGCTAGCCTCGTCACCCTTGCCGGGGTTGAGATCGAGGGCGGCCGCGAAGTCCGGGCAGGCGTCGAACGCCACCGGCGAGTCGTTTACGGACCCGTTTCGAGACTTCGGATTTCGTCCGGTCCGGGCGGAGCGCTTCGAGATACTGAACGACCCGAACCCGACTAGTACGGCGCTTTCGCCCTTCGCCAAGGCTCTCGTCGTCGCGTGGGTGAACGCGTCGAGCACCCGCTTCGCATCCGCCTTGCTCAGTCCGGATTCGCTCGCCATCGCCTCGATCAGTTCCGCTTTGTTCATCGCCGCGGTCTGACCAGTCATCGTTACCACGCCCAGTCCGAGAGTCGTCGAGAGGATAGCACCCCTCCGCAGTACGGTTCGCCGCGAGAGATCGTTTTGGAACATGATACCTTTACTCACAGTCTTCCAACGCTTCATAAGTATATAAACATATTTAAAATTTCACATATTTGTTATTATTTCGTCTCCTCTATTATATAAAATCGAACACGAATCGAGGCATTCTCCGTGGAACGGCGACACTTCGCGAACGTATACTCTACACCGGCACTGCGTTCAGGTGAAGGAGTGAGCGATCGCCCGAGCGGTGGCGCGCCGGTGAGTGCCCGGAGGGCACGAACCCGACCGCGAGGGACGCGGCGAGCGGAGCGAGCCGCGAGGCTGGGGAGGTGTGAGGCGCAGTTGCGGGGCGGTTGGGCGGGACTCAAAGGGGCAGTCGCGAGGACGAAGCCCGGCGACATAAGCACCGCAGCGAGTGAGCGAAGCAAACGAGCGAGGAGCGCAACGAGCCGCGCGAATCCTCGCGACTGGGGCTTTGGAAGTCCTCTCCGTAATCGAGTTCACCGCGCCAGCAACGACTCCATTCTATTCATTCGGATCCTCACCGAAACACCCGTTCTATAAGCACTCGAAACATGACTGCCGTTTCGGTTCAGGTCACCTTTATCGAAGGACATCAACGAAGCCCTCGTCCGCTCACCCTCCTTCGTCGTGCTCTCTTCCGTCCTTCTCCCGTCCGCCTTCGAAGTCGTCGGGCGGACCGCTTAATACGCGCCGGGCGAACCCTTCGGCGTGGACGAACTCGTCGTGCGCACCGAGGTGTACGCCGACCCGGAGACGGTGTACGAGTTCCTGCTGGACTTTCAGGGCTACGCCCACTACTCCGAGTACCTCCGGGAGGTCCGGATGCTCGCGGGCGACGGGGGCCCCGGAACCCGCTACGCGCTCACGTTCGCGTGGTGGAAGCTCACCTACACCGCGCGCTCGAAGGTGACCGGCGTCGAGCCGCCCGAGCGGATCGACTGGGAGATCACGAAGGACATCGACGCGGGCGGCTGTTGGCGGGTGACGCCGCTCGGGGGCGACGGGGCGAGCGAGACGACGGGAGACGCGGACGAGACCGGCGAGAGTGACGAGCCGAGATGTGAGGTCGCCCTCGAGGTCGAGTTCGATCCGGGATCGGCGAGCCCGAACGCGCTCGACCTCCCGCGGCTCGTCTCGTTCGACTGGGTGTTGAAGAAGGCGATCCCGCTCATCCGGTCGGAGGCCGAGCGGGTGGTCGAGCGGGCGGTTCGGGACCTGGAGGGGTCGACGCGGGACGTCGAACTCGACGTGTACGTCGACTCCGATCGGATCTGAATCGTCGCCGGCGCGGTTCGATCCGCATCGACCGATCCCCGAGTCGAAGGCCTTAATATACGCAACGGGGAACTGGTGGATGCGCACGAGGGCTCGTAGATCAGTGGTAGATCATCCCCCTGGCACGGGGAAGGCCCGGGGTTCAAATCCCCGCGAGTCCACGTTTCTGCGCCGCGACCGACGTCGCGAGCGGCGACGCCGTCCCGAGCGAGGTCGAGCCGCGACGGTCGCGCGTCGAGACCGCGAGGAGCGTAGCGTCCGCGCCGGGTCGGCCCCCTCGAGTCCGCTACTCGCCCGGTTCGGCTCGTTCTCGGGCGTGCTCTCGATTCCGTGACGTGCTCTCGATTCCGTGGCGTGTTCCCGATTCCCCGGCGTACCCCGTCTCGCCCCGCTCACGGAGACGCCGATCGCGACGCCGCCGTCCCGAGTTCTCGCGACCGCGGAGCGGGGACGCTCGGAGTCTCACGGCAGTTCGAGGGTGGGCCGGTCCGTCGGATCCGGGCGATCGCGATCGCCCGACTGCTCCACGCGGGACCGCCACCGCCCGCCGGATCCCCTCTCGCGGCGGAGACGACCTCGCCCCGGCGGTACGAGTCGCCGCCGGACGGAATTAGACATGTCTAATCTTTCGCTTAGTCCAACACGCTTTTATTGTTAGGTGTATCACGGTCAGCTAGTCATGAATCGTGATCGCACCGGTCGTGGAACCGTCACGCCGCCGCCCGGCGTGTCCCGCCCGCCGACGAACGGGGTCGAATGATCCCGCTCGTCGTTCCGCCCGAGACGTTCGACCCGGTCGTCCGGGAGGCGCTCGACATCCTGATCGGCTCCTGGCGCGAGGGGTTCGTCCAGGTCTCCGGGTTCGTCGGCGCGACCGTCCTGCTCTTCAGTCTCGTCCAGTACCGCTTCGACGGCCGACTCACCGCGTGGCTCGAGGAGCACGAACGGGCACAGCCGCTCGCCGGCGCGCTTCTGGGGCTCACGCCGGGCTGCGGCGGCGCGATCATCGCCATGCCGCTGTACATCCGCGGGACGGTCAGCTTCGGGACCGTCGTCGCGGCGCTGGCGGCGACCGCGGGCGACTCGGCGTTCGTCATTCTCGCACTCGCACCCGAGGCGGCGCTGTACGCCTACGGGCTCGCGTTCGTCGCCGCGGTGCTCTTCGGCTACGCCATCGACATCTGGGGACTCGGCGTCGGCCGCGTCGACAGGATGGTGGAGGGGATGAGCCGCCCGATCACCGACGGCGGCTTCGCGACGACGAACGTGGCCGACGGCGGCCCGAGCGTCCCCGACTACGACGCGGCCCACGGCCGCGGCGCGCCGGCGTGTGCCGACCACGCGCACCGCGACGGACGAACCCTGCCGGGCTACCTCCCCGAGTCGCGCCTGCTGGAACGTGCGAGCCACGCGATACACGTCCTCTGGTGGGTCGTGCTCGCCGGCGCGCTCGTCGCCGGCGTGCTCTATCTCGCTCGCGGCGCCGCGGAGCCCGCCTGGGAGTTCCGCGCCACGTACGACGGGCTGTTCACGATCGCCGGGCTCGTCGGCACCACGCTGTCGTTCTACCTCTACTTCGTCGGGCGCCACTACATCGGCGAGGGCGACGCCGGACGCGTCCGCGACTCGTTCGGCAGCCTCTACGGGACCTTCCAGCACGCCGCCATGGAGACCGCGATGGTCACCGTCTGGGTCATCGCGGGCTACCTGATCTACGAGTACGGGCTCGCGATCTTCGGCTTCGACGTCGCCGCGCTCGCGGCGGCGGCCGGGGTGCTCGCGCCGCTTGCGGGCGCCGCGCTCGGACTCGTACCCGGCTGTGCGGCCCACATCGTGTTCGCGCAGCTGTACGCCCTCGAGGAGGCCATCCCCTTCTCCGCGCTCACCGCGAACGCGATCAGCCAGGACGGCGACGCGCTGTTCCCGCTTCTGGCCATCGACGTGAAGGCCGCCGTCGTCGCCACGATCTACACCACGATCCCGGCGGTCATCGTCGGCGTCGCCGTACACTACCTCTGGCCGTTCGCGCAGTTCGGCTTCGGGGTGATCTGACGTGTACGACCGGATCCTCGTCCCGACCGACGGCGGCGACCGGTCGCTGGCCGCCGCGCGCCGCGCCTTCGATCTGGCCGAACGCTACGGCGCGACCGTCCACGCGCTGTACGTCGTCGAAACCGACACGAGCTTGCTGACCGTCTCGAAGGGCGACGTCCGCGGGGCCCTCCGCGCCGTCGGCGAGGAGGCCGGCCGCGAGGCGCTCGCGGCGGTCGAGGAGGCCGGCGACGCGTTCGACGTCGGGCTCGTCACGACGCTCCGCGAGGGCGTCGCCGACGAGGTGATCGTCGAGTACGTCCGCCGGGAGGCCGTGGACCTCGTCGTGATGGGCACCCACGGGCGCGAGGGCGTGCGTCGGCGACTCCTCGGCAGCGTCGCGGAGCGCGTCGTCCGCGGGGCGGGCGTGCCCGTGATGACGGTCCCCGCCGACCGGGGAGACGACGAGCCGGGCGGCGGCACGGGGGACTGACCCTGGACTGACGCCGGAGTGACGCGGGTCGGAGTCGACCTACGGTCGGACCTCGAGCCGGAGTTCCACCTCGACCTCCCGCCCCCCCGCGAGCGCGGCGACGAGGTCGCGGTCGAGGTCGGCGGCGGCCGCGTCGGCGTCCACCAGGATCGTTCGCTCGTCGTCGGTGTACTCGCTCGTCCGGCCGACCATCGACCGGTCGTCGACGAGCGCGAGGCCGGGGTCACCGCGCCCGACGATCCGCGCCGTGTGGGTCCGTCCGCCGTCGCCGTTCTCCTCGACCGTGATCGTCGCCGTGATCGTCGCGTCCGGATCCCGACACGCCTCCCGGAACGCCGCCGAGAAGTCCCGCGGCGTTCGGTCGGCCGCGACGCCGACGATACAGTCGCCCGCGGGCGTGAGCCAGTCGTCGGTCGTGAACTCGAAGGTGCTCGCGTGCTCGGCGGTGACGTTCTCGTGGCCGCGTGCGCGGACCACCTCGACGTGGGCCTCGTGGTCCTCGCTCTCGACGGGGGTCTCGTGACGCTCGTTCGCGTCCTCGCGCGGATCCGCCGCGTCGGGGTCCGGCTCCGGGGCGTCGGCGTCGCTCATGCCCGCCCCTCGACAACGACGCGACAAGTGATCGTCGTTTCGGGCGGCCGTCCGTCACCGCGGTCTCCTCAGACGTCCGCGCCCTCCGCGAGCGCCGGGACGAGCCGGACCGGATTCTTCGCGAAGACGCGCCGCATCAGGTCCTCGGAGACGTCGAGGGTCAACACCTCCATCACCCCGACGTTCGGGTGGACGTGGGGCGCGCCGGAGCCGAACACCACGCGGTCGGGGTGTTCCAACACGCCCCGTTCGAGGATCTCGCGGTAGCGCACGGCGCTCGTGTCGACGTAGAGCCGGTCGTGGTCCCCGAGGAGGTCGAGCGTCCGGTTCATCAACGCGGTGTCGAGCGGGTAGCCGCCGAAGCTCGCGAGCACCACGGGGAAGTCGTAGCCGAGCAGTTCGCGCTCGACCGCGTCCGGCGGGAACGCCCGCCCGCCGTGGACGATGACCGGGAGGTCGGCCGCCTCCAGCCGCTCGAGCACGTCGGCGTTCGGCAGCCCGTCGTGTGGCGGGACGAGCGTGAACCCGTGGAACCGATCGTCGTAGGAGTACTGCTCGACGTCGTCGGGGCGGGCGTGGTGGTCGTCGCGCTCGGCTCTGAGGTTCCGGACGGCGGAGACGGGACCCCGTCCGGGGTCGCGGGGACCGTTGAGCCGCGCGAACGCGACGAAGGGGCGGTCGACGGCGAGCCGCGCGACCGCGTTGTTGGCGCGGAGGTAGCTCCGTCCGGGGGCGCGGCGGCCGGGGCTCGCCACCGCGCGGACGATCCCCGCCTGGTGCATCTCGCGTTCGAGCCGCTCGGGCGTGATGTCCCGGCCGTGCGCGGCGACGGAGGCCTCGTCCGGATCGAGGGAGGCGTGGGTGTCGACGATCCGGAAGTCGTGTTCCAACCCGAGCATTCGCGTGGGTATCTCACGCGCGTCGCATGTGCCTGTCGGTCGGCGTCGCGACGGCGGGGTTCTCCGCCGACCCGCTCCCTTCGGGCGATCTCCGTCGGCGCGGAACGACACGTATATATAGAACCGCTGACCGAGTATCCGCGACGTATGGCATCCCGCACTCAACCCCTGTACGTGCTCTCGGAGGACAGCGAACGAACGCGCGGCCGCGCCGCCCAGGAGTCCAACATCGCGGCTGGGAAGGCCGTCGCCGAGGCCGTCCGCACGACGCTCGGACCCCGCGGGATGGACAAGATGCTCGTCGACTCGACGGGGACGGTCGTGATCACGAACGACGGCGCGACGATCCTGGATCGAATGGACATCGACCACCCCGCGGCCCAGATGATCGTCGAGGTCGCGGAGTCCCAGGAGGCGTCCGTGGGCGACGGGACCACGACCGCGGCCGTGCTCCTCGGCGAACTCCTCTCGCGGGCGGAGGACCTGCTCGAGGACGACCTCCACCCGACCGTTATCGTCGAGGGGTACGCCGAGGCGGCCCGGCTGGCGAACGAGGCGATCGGCGAGCAGCAGGTCGACGTCGCCGACGCGGACGACCTCCTCGCGGAGGTCGCGGAGTCGTCGATGACGGGGAAGGGCGCCGGCGACACCGCCGCCCGCGACCTGGCCGACCTCGTCGTCGAGGCGGTCGAGCGGGTCGCCGGGGACGGGATCGACCGCGACGCGATCCACGTCCACCCGCGGACCGGCGCGGCGTCGTCGGCGACGGAGCTCGTCGACGGGGTCGTCCTCGAGGAGGAGCCCGTCCACGACGGGATGCCCCGGACGGTCGAGGACGCCTCGGTTGCGGTCCTCGACACGAAACTGGAGGTCCGGCAGGGCGACGTCGACGCGGAGTACTCGATCACCTCGGTCGAGGGGCTCGAGGCGGCGCTGAAGGCGGAGGACGACGAGCTCCGCGGCTACGCCGCGGCCCTCTCGGCGGCCGGCGTCGACGTCCTGGTCTGCCGGAAGGCGATCGACGACCGCGTGGCCGGCCACCTCGCCGACGCCGGGATCCTCGCGTTCGAGAGCGTCGGCTCCTCCGACGCCACCGATGTCGCCCGCGTGACGGGCGCGAAGCGGCTCGGGACCCTCGACGACATCGAGGCGGCCGACCTCGGCCGCGCGGAGTCGATCGCCGTCGAGAGCGAGGGCGACGACGACCTCGTCTTCGTCCGCGGCGGCGACGCGAGCCGGGCGGTGACCCTGCTCGTACGCGGCTCGACCGACCACGTCGTCGACGAGTTCGAGCGCGCGGTGAACGACGCGGTCGACGCGGTCGTCGCCGCCCGCGAGGAGGGGATCGTCCCCGGCGCGGGCGCGACCGAGGTCGCGATCGCGGCGCACCTCCGCAGGGCGTCGGCCTCGGTGGAGGGGCGCAAACAGCTCGCGATCGAGGCGTTCGCGGACGCCCTCGACGCGCTCCCCCGCACGCTGGCGGAGAACGCCGGTTCGGACCCGATCGACACCCTCGTCGACCTGCGGGCGACCCACGACCGCGAGGGCCGAGCGGGCGTCGTTGCCGACCGCCGGATCGCCCGCGTCGGCGACCCCCTGGAGGCGGGGATCGTCGACCCCGCCGCGGTGAAACGCGAGGCCGTCGACTCCGCGACCGAGGCGGCGACGATGCTCCTCCGGATCGACGACGTGATCTCCGCGGAGTAGACCGGTAGACCGAGCGGTCGCGTTCCTTTCGGCCCGACGGCTCCTTCAAGGTCCGGCCGTCGAGACGACCTTCACCACGTCGCCCTCCGAGAGGGCGTGGTCCTCGCCGATCCGCCGGCTCGACCGGGCGTCGACCGCGTGGAGGTACCCTTCCCCGATGTCGGTGTGGACCGCGTACGCGAGGTCCGGCGGGGTGGCCCCCTCGGGCAGCAGGAACGCGTCGGGGAGGACGTTCCCCGTCCCGTCGGTCCACTTGCTCGCGTCCTGGACGGGGTAGACCGTGATCCGGTCGAGCAGGTCGTAGACGGCCGCGTTCAGCGCGGCTTGGACGCCGGTCCCGCCGAGCCGTTCCATCACCTCGCGGATCGACTCGAGGCCGGCGCGCTGCTCGTCGGAGACGTCGCCGGTCACCGCGAAGTCGGGGTCGCCGGGGTCGTAGCCGACGACGCCCGCCTCGGCGGCCCGCCGGAGCGCGAGCTCGCCGTCCGCGGTCGCCGGGACGACCGGCTTGTCGGTCGCCTCGCGGAGCCGCTCGAGGGTCCCCGCGGGCGCGACGTCGGCCTTGTTCGCGACGACGACCATGGGCTTCGTCCGGCGGCGGATCGCGCGGGCCAGCGCCTCGCGGTCCGCGTCGTCCCAGCGTTTCGGGTCGGCGGGGTACTCCAGCCCGCGGAGCACCGCCGCCACGTCGGCCTCGGTCGCGCCCACGCCAGTCAGCATCTCCGTGAGCGCCCCGTCGAGGTCGAAGTCGGGCGCGCGCGACTGCCGCTCGACGCCCTCCCAGTTGTCGCCGATCACGCCGGCGAGCCAGAGGTCCATCTCCGTCTCGATGAAGTCCACCTCGTCGACCGGGTCGTGGCTGCCGGCCGCGACGGGCTCGCCCTCGGCGTTCGTGCCGCCGGAGGCGTCGACGACGTTCAACACGACGTCCGCGTTCGTCAGCTCGTCGAGAAATCGGTTGCCGAGCCCCTTCCCCTCGTGTGCGCCGGGAACGAGCCCGGCCACGTCGAGGAGTTCGACCGGGACGTATCTGGTCCCGTCGTGACAGCGCTCGTTCCCGCAGCGCTCCGCGCGGTCGAGACAGGGACACTCCGTGCGGACCGCGGTGACCCCGCGGTTGGCGTCGATCGTCGTGAACGGGTAGTTGGCGACGTCGACGTCGGCCATCGTCGCGGCGGTGTAGAAGGTGGACTTGCCGGCGTTCGGCTTCCCCGCCAGAGCGACCGTGATCATGGTCGTGGGTCGCGGGCCCACGAAAAGCGCCTTTCGGTCGGACGCTGTGAGGTCGGGCGGTCGTGATCACCCGAGCGGTGGCGTCGCCGGCGTCGAAGCCGCCGGCTGCCAGAGGTGCGGAGCGCCTCGCTGCGCCTCCGAGTGCCCCGGAGGGGCACGAGGAGCCCGCGAGGGACGTGGCGAACGAAGTGAGCCACGAGGCTGGGGAGGCGTGAGGTGCGGGGCTGTGCGGTTGGGGTAGGACTCAACGGGGCAATCGCGAGGGCGAAGCCCGGCGAAGCAGACACTGGAGGGAGCACGGAGTGAGCGACCGAAGCGCACAACGAGCCGTGCGAGCCCTCGCGACTGGGGCTCTGGCAGTGTTCTCCGAGCTGGCAACTGGACACTACTGAGCGGCTGGGGATCCGGGGTGGTCTCCGCGCCAGCACCGACGTATCCGTCTACTTCCGAGCGACGATCCGGAGCACGTCCTCGTCGGCGAGTTCGTGACCCTTCCCGACCTGCTGTTCGTCGTGTTTCGCGCTCGGGCCGGAGACGCGCGCGAACTTGAACCGCTCGTCGAACTCGCCGCCGATCTTCTCGCAGGCGTCGCCGACGGTGGCCCCCGAAAAGAGGATCAGCGGCTCCTCGTAGTCGACGCCGCGTCCGGGCTTGTCCATGTAGATCCGGATGAGTCCCAGCTCCTCCCAGAGCCGTTCTTTGAGTCCGTCGAGTCCGCGTTCCTCCTCCGCGGAGATGAACACCACGTCGTCGGGGTCAAGCCCGCGCTCGCGGAGGTCAGACTTCACGGTCGGCAGGTACTCGCGGTCGATGAGGTCCGCCTTGTTGACCGCCACCATCGACGGGAGATAGACGCGGTTGTCCATCACGGCGTCGACGAGCTCGTCGATCGTCAGGTCGTGGGGGATGGTCACCTGCGCGTTGACGTAGCCGTACTCGCGGAGGACCTGCTTTACCGTCTCCTCCTCCAGGTCGACGCCGTCGCCGGTGGTCACCTGGATCCCGTCCTTGTGCGTCTTGCGGACGTTGACGTTCGGCTTCTCGGCGTCGATCCGGATGTTGGTCGCGTACAGCTCCTCGCTCAGGCGGTCGTACTGTTCGATCTCGAACACGGAGAGCATGAACACCACGAGGTCGGCGGTTCGGACGACCGACAGCACCTCCTTGCCGCCCCCGCGACCGCCCGCGGCCCCCTCGATCAGGCCGGGCACGTCGAGGATCTGGACGTTCGCGCCGCGGTACTGTAGCATGCCGGGGTTGACGTCGAGCGTCGTGAACTCGTAGGAGCCGACCTCGCTGTCGGCGTTGGTGAGGGCGTTGATCAGCGTGGACTTGCCCACGCTCGGGAACCCGACGAGCGCGACGGTCGCGTCGCCGTGCTTCTCGACGGCGTAGCCGTGGCCGCCGCCGGCGGAGGACTGGTTCTCCAGTTTCTCCTTCTTCTCCGCGAGCTTCGCCTTCAGCCGCCCGATGTGTGCCTCCGTAGACTTGTTGTAGGGCGTCTCGGCGATCTCCTCGNNCGGCGACCCGTCCCGGCGACCTCCCTCCCCCGACGACTTCCCTCGCGACGTCGACCGCCGACGTCGGGTCGACACCGACCGCCGACGCCGAACCCGAGACCGCGAACCCGAAACCACGATCGCCGACGTCCGGGGATCGAGGCGCACCGACGTAACCCGTACCGGTAACCCTCGACACGTCGATCCGGAGACATTTCGACACGGTTATCCGGCGGTCGTCCGTCACGGGACACGTCGAATGTCCGACGCCTCGACGTTCCGCGACAGCACGCAGATCCTGGTTCCCGCCTGCGCGCTCGACGGGCTGCGAAACGGGCTCGAAGAGCGGTTCACCCTGACGATCGTCGAGGACGGCGGTCGATGCCGGCTCATCGGGAGCCCCGTCGAGATCAAGGACGCGAGCGCGTATCTCTCACGAAACGGCGTCTCGATCGCGTAACGACGGTCCCGACCGCACGGCTCGCGT
>NZ_NHPJ01000137.1:0-2937 GCF_002252985.1 Halorubrum halodurans
CGACGGCCGTTCGAGCCCACCGGTCGCCAGGATACACTCACTCAAGGAGTCGGGCGGTGGGTGGGGCAAGGGAGTGGATCTAACCCCTGCGTTAACCAACACTGTGTCGGTATTAGCCGGTGGTGTTGGTTAAGGATAGTTGCTACGGCTTTCAAAGGCGTCGAACTGCCTTTTAAAGAAATTTTGCGAGCCTTTATCCGATGATGGGGCTCAGTATTGGACAAGTAAGCTCTGGTAGCATGGAGAAGCCATCTGTCGTATGCGGCAGGTGGAAGATATCAAAGGTTGCAACCCATGTAGGTCGCCTAACAAGCGATCAGGCCGTCATCGCGGTTCGGGCTGTCCGCTCTAATCAGGGGGCGGACACCCGGATTCCGATCGGCTGCCAAAGGAATCTGGAGTACATGGTTCACTCGGAACCACCAACTACGAGGCTCCGAGGCGGATGCCGGCGGAGAAATTCCGTCGATAGTGAGCAACACTGTAGCTACCATCCCAGCCGTGAGGCCGCCGATTCCCCATTTTGCTGGCGACGGAAGAAATTCACAATAGGTGTTTAGTCTGCTATATTACCCACAGTCAGCAGCGAAGAGCAAGGATAAGAGCTGATGTTGGTCATGAAGTCGTTAAGAGAGATTGAGAGGGTTCGGTTCGAGATGGGTAGTTTGTAACTCCCGAAATGGGGTGAGGTGGGATTGAAAAAAGATGTGACGGCCACGACCCAGCACGGTGTTGCACTGGCGTGGTCGCCCCATCGTCTCCCGCCTCTGAGTCATATGCAATACCTTCCCCAGTGGCAACACACCGCCACCAAGTTGTATCAACTCCTGACCCAACCAGTGCTGTTTCGAGGCCCACGATGACGCGGCGGACGCGTTCCGAACAGGGACAGACCACGCGCGAAGCACTCGAGATGCACCTCGCACAAGCGCTCACTCGCTGCGAGTCAGCCGTCGTCCGTGCGCATCTGGAGGCCGCGTTACGGAAGTGTCGTGACCTCCCGCCGACGCCGCTCGTCGAGTGTCCTGTCTGTGGGCGAGTCGGACTGCCAGAGCGGATCCAAGCACACGACTGCCCAGGAACCACTCGAGATTAATAACCACAACAGTAGACACTCATCGATGAAATCTCGGACTCGCTCAGCGACGAAGGGTACGGCGTGTTCCACGGGCGAGAGTTCGTCTCACTTCGAACGAAGGGCCAACTCGCACCGAACTCCACGGTGTCCCAACAGTACCTGGATGGGAAGGAGGCCGTCATCCTCGCGTACAACGAAGACGCGAACGAGATTGCGATCATCCCACTGGAAGAGGACTACGACAAGACAAACGTCTACTCGCTCCAGTGGACAGACAACCGCGTCACCATCGCGGTAAGCGGGTTCCTCAAGCAGAACAACATCCAGCCAGACCAGACGATTCGGTACCCGCCAGAGTGGGACGAAGACATGGGCGGCGACAAGGTTCCAGGTGCGCTCGTCATTGACCTCGACCAAGACGGCAAGGTCGCTCCGGCAGCACACAACGAATCGGACGAGGAAGCTGACGAAGCCGAAGCGTAAGCACAGTCGTTGCGACTGGCACCACGGTTCGCCCAACATTCACGCGAACTGCGTCCACGCCAGACACAGCGACACACCTCGGCAGGTATTCTTTTCGCACAGCTCGATATCTCGGGTGCCGATAGCCACCGCGCCAACAACGCTGTCAACCCGGCTCCGGCACGCGACCGCTAAAACCGACCGTCCCCGGTCTACTCGCCATTCCCACAGAATCTACGCGCTATCCATTCACAATTCCCAGAGTCTTCGTGCGCTATCCGCTTGCAGTCGCTACAGATGTTGTTCGCAATGGGTGCAGAACGGCTCCGCTTCGCCCAACATACAACCAACATCCGTGTTCAACCGGTCAGTCACCAGTTGGGCGTGACACCTTCACGTGAATATGCGGTTGGATGAGATTCGCCCCTCGTCTGACCGCTGATCGCTCTCGATGATGCCGCCCACATCAATATTATTATACTATTACTGTGCTATTCGGGTTGTTATTACCGGACGGCAGTCGTTTTGCTGGGGGTGTCTATTAAGACCTGTAATTACTGGACGGCAGCCGGATTCAGGGGTTCTGTTATAACACTCAAAACAACACCACCGACCAACGTGGGTCAGCTCGTTATTACAAGACGGCATTCGATTTGAGGGCATTTCTAATAAGACGCCTAATTACAAGATGGCGCGCTGATTCAGGGGGGTCTGTTATAACCGCTCTCATCGCTATCAGCTACTGGCCGTCCATACTGTTATTACAAGACGGCGTCGGGATTGGGGCCTCAGTCTATAAGATGGCTTATTACAAGACGGCGTCGAGATTCACCGGGAGTAGTTATTAGATGTTAACCAGCGGCTCAGAACAGCCTTATTACAAGACGGCATACGAATAGGCGGCATCCATTTTAGTTTATGAGTTCTATTCTACATTTCGACTAATTACAGTACGGCGTCGGGATTGAGGGGGGTCAATTATAGGATTGGAGGGGACGAAATCGAGCGAACACGTTCAGCCACGCTCTCAGAGTGCTTGATAGCATCTCTAAAGCAATCTGTATTGCTCGAACACGACCAGCCGAAATTACACAATTAGGGTTCAGGGGAGTTGAAGTTCCAGTGGGTAGTCGCGTGGCGGACGATTCAGGCAGAGCCGAGGAGCGGGCGAGGATGAGGGGTGGAGTGGGAGCGTAGGCGATGGAGGTACTACCAGATTGTTGATAGTGGAGGGAACCCTGGAGGAGCGCAGGGGTGAGGCGGGGTAGAGGCGCGGCGAGGCAGGGGGAGACTGGAGGCGTCGACGGCGACGTGGTCTGGACGAGCTCGGGTGAGGGGGGCTGGCGACGGACTGGACTGGACGGGGGAGGCAGCGAGGAGCGAGGAGGCGACTGGCG
>NZ_NHPJ01000137.1:3063-3247 GCF_002252985.1 Halorubrum halodurans
GGTAGGAGGAGATCGTCTGGTGAGTCCAGCGGCGAGGGTGGATGGCTGGCGAACGAGTCGGCGAGGTCGTGGGTCGATCGTGGCTCGGCATGGACGGGGGACTGCTGGGGTCGCGCGGCGGCGGCGAAACGGAGGTCGGTCTGGACTCGGCAGGATGGGGGGTCAACATCGCGGCGAACAGCGA
>NZ_NHPJ01000045.1 GCF_002252985.1 Halorubrum halodurans
CGACAGGAGGCTCTGAACGCCCTTCCCCGGCCCGCCCTCGATCGGCCACCCATTCGTTCGCCACGCGGGCGGCTCCGGCGAGAACTCCGGACACGAGCCCGCACACTCCCGATCGGTGGGGCACCGACCCTTGGCCCCACAGTGCGGAACGAGCGCCCGGCCGGCGCGTCGGAGCTCGAAGTGCCGGCAGTCCGGGCGCATCGTGTCGTGATAGGACCGCCATCCCTTCCCGTAGGCCCGCTCGGCGATCTCCAGCCGGCGGGTCGCCGTCTCGGGATCGCGCCCCTCCGGACCGCTCGGCGCGAGGTCGCTCGGGAGCCAGTCGACGGTCGCGGCGGCCGGATCGACGGCGGCCCCGCCGCTTGCGGGGTCGCCGTCGGCGAACCGCGTGGTCAGGATCCCCGCCTCCACGGGCATCTCGCGGAGGAGCGCGGGCTCGACGCGGTCGCCCGTCGCCTCCGTCGCGAGCCAGACCTCGTCCGCGAGCGCGGTCTTGACGTCGTGAGCGAGCTGGTCGGCGAGCGCGTCCGCCGCCGACCGGTCGAGGTCGGGCTTGTTCTCGATCGCGACGATCCGCTCGACCCAGTCCGGGTACGGCCGGAGACGGCGGATCTCGATCCGGTTCCCTCGCCGTCGCTTCTCGATCAGGTTCCGGCCCGCGGCGCGGTGGACCGCCCGCCGGACGTACCGCCACGGGTAGCCCGGATCGGGCAGCGCGTCGCGGTACCACGCCCAGTCGGCGGGAGCGTCCCGGACGACGTGGAGGAGGTCGGAGTCCAGGCTCCGGTCGCCGAACGCCCGCCGCCCGGCGAACCCCGCCGGGTCGACCTCGATCACGACGGTGTCCCAGCGCCGCCGCCGCGTGCCGAGCTGTCTGGAGACGATCGCCGGACGCGGGTCGTCGCCGGGGTACCACGCCAGCTCGGCGTACCGGCAGACGAGCAGCTCGTAGCCGAACTCGGCGTCGGGGATCACGATCGGTACGCGTCCGGCCGCCGGGTCGGCGCGCTCGACGCGGCGAACGGCGTCGTCGTCGCCGTCATCGCCGCCTCAGACGTAGCCGTCGTCGGCCTCCTCCTGGAGCTCGTCGAGGTAGTCGTGGGCCTCCTCGAGGATGTCCCTCGGTCCGTCCTGGGTGATCGTGTTTATCGCCTGCTCGTAGTCGCGCCACTGGAGATCGCGGTGCTCCTTCGAGAGCTCCGCGCTCGCCTCGAAGGAACGCGCGATGAACAGGTGGACCGTCTTGTGGATCGTCTCCCCGCCGGCCTCGAACACGTAGTCGTACTCCCGACGGAAGCCGTCGATGAGGCGGAAATCGTCGATCCCGGCCTCCTCGGACACCTCCCGTATCGCCGTCTGCTGGAGCTCCTCGTCGCCTTCGATCCCGCCTTTGGGGAACTCCCAGTCCCCCGGTCGGCTCTTCAGGAGCAAATACTCCCGTTCGCCGCGGGTATCGCGGAAGAGGATGGCTCCGGAACTGGTCGCTTCGACCGTCATTAGCCTCAGGTAAGCAACCACCGGTAAAGAGGGTGTCGGAATTGCCGGTTCCGCGACCCTTTCGAGCCCTCTCGGTCGATCTGCGCGGTTCCGCGGAGCCGGGGCGCTCGACGCCCCCGTCCGCATCGGCCAGTAGGTGTGCTTTTACGCCTCGGGGAACCATTCACCCACGACCCCCAGCCATGACCTTCGTCACGAAACTCGCCTTCGCCTCCGGCGATCGCGACGTGCTCGCCGAGACCGTCCAGGAGCTGAAGGACACCCTCGAACGGAAGGGCGCGGAGTGTAAGGGCCCGCACGCCTCCTCGCCCGAGACCGTCAGCGTCCCCCAGTACAAGCGCCTCCGCGCCGGCGACGAGTTCTCGCCGTGGCGCTACGACGTGTACAAGCGCTCCATGGAGATCCACGGCGCGGACGACGTCGCCCGCGAGGTCGTCGCCCGCGACTTCCCGGACTCGATCCACGTCGAGGTCGAGGTCGACCGGAAGAAACCGCTCGGACACCGGCGCGACTGAGTCGTCGATCGTCGCGGCCGGAAACCGAGTTCGACGGTCGCTCGGTCCGCCGAAGGGGGCGACGCCGACCGCCACTCGACATTTTAAGCCGTCCGGCGGCCATCGGGGCGTATGAGCGTCCAAACCGACGACGAGTACCGCGAGTTCCGACGCGACCTCCACCGACATCCCGAGCCCGCGTGGTGTGAGTTCTACACCACCGCCCGGATCGTCGAGGCGCTCCGCGAGCGCGACCTCGACGCGCTCCACGTCGGCCCCGACGCGCTCGCCGAGGAGGCGCGACGGAACGTCCCCGACGACGAGGAGCTGGCGAAGTGGGCCGGCCGCGCCCGCGAGGCCGGCGCGGACCCCGCGATCCTCGAGGCGCTCGAGGGCGGGTACACCGGCTGCGTCGCCGTCGTGGAGCGCGGCGAGGGACCGGTCATCGGCCTCCGCGTCGACATCGACGGGCTGCCGATCCTCGAGTCCGACGAGGCGGACCACGCGCCGGTCGCCGAGGGGTTCCGCTCGGAGCACGAGGGATACATGCACGCCTGCGGCCACGACTCGCACGCGACCATCGGGCTCGGCGTGCTCGACACGGTCCTCGAGTCCGACTTCGCCGGCACCCTCAAGGTGTTCTTCCAGCCCGGCGAGGAGAAGATCGTGGGCGGGAAGCCGATGGCCGAGTCCGGACTCCTCGACGACGTCGACTACTTCTACGCGGTCCACATCGGGCTCGATCACCCCTCCGGCGAGATCGTGAGCGGCATCGACGGCTTCCTCGCGGTGAACCACTTCCTCGCGGAGTTCGAGGGCGAGCCCTCCCACGCCGGCGCGCGACCCGAACAGGGGCGGAACACGGTCCAGGCGATGGCGGCGGCGATCCAGAACCTCTACGCGATCCCGCGGCACGCCGACGGCGCGACCCGCGTGAACGCCGGGCTCGTCGGCGGCGGCACGGCGACGAACATCATCCCCGAGGAGTCCCACATCGAGGGCGAGGTCCGCGGCGAGAGTACCGAGCTCGCCGACTACATGTACGACCACGCGGAGCGTGTCCTCCACTCGGCGGCGGAGATGCACGACTGTTCCGTCGACGTCACCACGATGGGGGCCGCGCCGAGCGCGACGAGCGACGCCGCCCTCTCGGACGCGATCGGCGAGGTCGCCCGCGACGTCGAGGGCGTGACGAGCGTGGTCGAGAGCGCCGACCTCGGCGGCAGCGAGGACGCGACGTTCATGATGGAACGCGTCCAGGAGCGCGGCGGGCTCGCCTGCTACGTCGGCGTCGGCACCGACCACCCCGGCGGCCACCACACCTCGACGTTCGACGTCGTCGAGCGCGACATCGGCCTCGGGATCGACGTGCTCTCGCGGGCGATCCGGCACGTCGCCGAGACCCGTCCCTGAGTGCGCTCGCGGCCCGCTCGCGAGTCGCCACGAACCCCCCGTCACGCCGGCAGGAGCCTCGCCCGACGGTAGGTTTAGGCGGTCGCAGCCCGTACTGTGGGGCATGGAGGCCGTCCTCTGGTACGTCCTCACCGGCACCCGAGGCGGCCCGAACCGGGTCCGGATCCTCCGGGCGATAGACGACCGTCCGCGAAACGCCAACCAGCTCGCCGAGCGGCTCGATCTGGACTACACGACGGTCCGTCACCACCTCGACGTGTTGCGCGACCACGACGTGGTCGAACGTACCGGCGACGGCTACGGGACGGTGTACTACCCGACGGAGGGGACCAGGAACCACTGGGAGGTCGTCGAGGAGATCGCGGAGGCGTCCCCGGTCTGATCGACGGCTCCGGCGGCCGAACGACTCAGTACTTCGCGTCCGCGCCGGTCGTCTCGTAGATGCGGTCCATGATCGCGTCGCGCTCGCGCGTCCAGTTGGCCATCGCGGCGGGGCTCGTCGGATACGACTCGTAGTGGGCGAGCAGCTCGTCCGCCAGCGACTTGGTCCGATAGAAGTTCCGGATGGTTCCCCAGTAGCCGAAGCTCTTGACCGCGGCCTTCAGCTTCAGGCCGAACGACATCGAGGTGGAGCCCTCGTACAGCGCCTCAGCGAGCTTCTCGCCCGGCAGCGACGCGAGCAGCCCCATCAGGTCGTCGACGTCGATCGCGGTCGAGAGGACGTTGTACACGTCGAGGCCCGCGTACCGCCCGCCGAAGTGGTCCATCACGCGCGTGTTGTACCGCCAGAGGTTCTCCTCGCTCACGTCGCCGTCGGAGACGGCCTTGATCGCCTGCTCGCCGGCGTACTTCCCGGCGTAGGCCGCGCCCGCGATCCCGCCGCCCGTCGTCGGGTTGACGTGGCCGGCCGCGTCGCCGACGGCCATGTAGCCTGGCGCGACCGCGGAGTCGTACGGCCGCCGCGTCGGCAGCGCCGCGCCGAGCTTGTCGCGCACCTCCGCGCCCTCGAACTCCGGGCGGTCACGGAGGTCGCGTTTCAGCGCCTCGACGAGCTTCATCGGCTCCTCGTTCATCTGGAAGCCGAGCCCGGCGTTGATCTCCGTCGCCGTCCGCGGGAAGTACCAGAGGTACCCCGCGGCGCGGTCGGTCGGCTTGAACACCAGGGCGTCGTCCCACTCGACGGGCTCCGGCACCTCGACTATCTCGCGGTAGGCCGAACAGAACTGCGAGTAGCGGACGTTCGTGTCGAAGGTCGTCCCCTCGAAGTCCGCCTTGTCCTGAAGCAGCGAGAGCGACCCCGCCCCGTCGATGACGATGTCAGCCTCGTAGGTGGCTCGGTCGCCCCGGCGGGACGCCTTGAGCCCCGTGACGCGCCCCCCGTCGGTCTGTACCACGTCGTTGATGACGGTGTCGTAGTGGAAGTCGACGCCGGCGTCGGCGGCCGCCTCGATGATCCGCCGGCCGTACTCCCAGCGGTCGATGACGGCGAGCTCGCCGGGGACGGGGATCTCGAGGACGGTGTCCTCCTTCGGGATCTCGAAGCGTCCGTGGTCGACGCCGGTGTTCGTGAACGCCGGCTCCAGACGCTCTTTTGGGATCGCCTCCGGGAAGGCGTCCGCCCCCTTCAGGGCGTCGCCACAGGCGATGTGGCCCGCCTCCGTCTCGTCCTTTCGCTCGAGGATGACGACGTCGAGCCCCTCGTTCGCGATCGTCGTGGCGGCGTAACAGCCGGCGGTGCCCGCGCCCGCCACGACGACGTCGTACTCGTCGATGCTCATTACCGGGTCGTATCCCGCCGCCGGCAAAACTCTTTGTTCCCGTTTCGGTCCCGCAGGGAGCGACGGAATGGCGTCCGAGCCGGCGGAACGGGCGCGAGGCCCGGTCCGCCGACACCGGACGCGGCGGCTACTTTCGGAAGGGAGAGGCGGCGGCTACTCCTCGGTCTCGTAGTGGTCGCCCGCCGCCGCCGGAATGCGGGTCCGGCCGACCAGCGCGAGCACCACGATCACGACCACGTAGGGGATCGTCTGGACCAGCGTGTCCGGGATCGCGTATCCGAGCTGTTGGAGCCGGATCTGGGTCGCGTCGAGGCCCGCGAACAGCACGCCCGCCCCGAGCGTGCCGAGCGGGTTGTAGTTGCCGAACAGGTACGCCACGATGGCGATGAACCCCTTCCCCTGGACCATCGTCTCGCCCGACCCGACGAACTGGCCGATCGAGAGCGCGAGCGCCGACCCGCCGACGCCGGAGAGGACGCCCGAGATCAACACGCCGGCGTACCGCACCCGCGAGACCGAGACGCCCACCGTGTCGAGCGCCTTCGGGTTCTCGCCGGACGCCCGGAGGTGTTTGCCGAACGCGGTCCGGTTCAGCGTCCACCACGAGGCGGCCGTCGCGACGACGACCATCGCCGCGGAGTAGCGCCACCCGACGCTCGCGCCGAGGTTCGGCGTGTTGACGCCGCCGAAGAAGACGGTCGACATGAACGGCGCGAGCCCCAAGGCGATCAGCCACACCGCCAGCCCGGCGATGATCTGGTCCGCTTTGAACTCGATACAGACGACGGCGAACACCCCGGCGAGAAGCGTCGAGGCGACGATCCCGGCGAGAAAGCCGACCCAGATCGCGGGGACGCCGAGGAGCGCGTTCCCGGAGCCGATCACCGACGCGATGTAGACCGAGGCGAACGCCGAGATGATCAACAGCCCCTCGAGACCGATGTTGATGACCCCGCTCTTCTCGGCGAAGATGCCGCCGAGCCCGGCGAGGACGATGGGTGCCGCGAGCCGCGCCGTCGACGCGGCGGTACCCGTCGAGAAGACGATGCCCGCCAGGTCGCCGGCGATCGAGTCGGGGAACGCGACGCCGAGCAGGCCCAGCGCTCCCAGCGTTCCGACGACGCCCACGACGAGCGACCGCACGTAGTCGTCGTCGATCAGGTCGTCGAGAATCGGCACGGGGACGTCCGCGAGCGGGTTACGCATCGGTCTCACCTCCCTCGGCCGTCGCGACGGCGCCGTCGGTCGTCCCGTCGTCATCGCCCGAGCCGTCGGAGTCGTCTTCGGTCGTCTCCGGGCCGCCCGGTCCGCTCGAACCGAGCCCGGCGTACCGACCGGCCATCCGGAAGAACTCCGGCATGGCGACGAAGAGGATGATGAGCCCGCGCAACACGCCGACGAGCTCCGTCGGGACGTTCGTCCGGAATCCGATCTCGAGCGCGCCACCCTTCAGGATGCCGAACAGGAACGCCGCGGGCAACACGCCGAGCGGGTTGTTCCCGGCCAGGATCGAGACGGTGATCCCGTCGAATCCGAGGTCGGGAACCGACGCGATCCATCGCCCCTCCGACATCAGCACCCACACCGCGCCGCCGACGCCGCCCAGCGCGCCCGAGAGCGTCATCGCCCGCACGGTCGTCAGCTTCGCGTCCACGCCGCCGTACTCCGCCGCGGCCGCCTGGACGCCGCTCGTGCGCAGGTCGTAGCCGAACGGCGTGTGCTCGACGAGGTAGTAGAGCGCGCCGATGAACGCGGTCCCGACGGCCAGCGCGAGCAGCGCGAAGTCGCTGGATCCGGGGAACAGCCAGGGCGTGAACTGCGCGTACTCCGGGACGTACCGCGTCGCGACGACGGAGGAGCCCTCGGCGCGGAACACCTCCAACACCAGCACGTACGCGACGTTCGCGGCGACGAAGTTGAGCATGATCGTCGTGATCACCTCGTTGGCGTCGGCGTACGCCTTCAACGCGCCGGGGATCGCGCCCCAGAGCCCGCCGCCCACCGCGCCGGCGAGGGTGCCGACGACGACGAGGGCGACCCCGGAGACCGGTCCGGCCGGAAGCAGCGGCGCGAGCGCGAGCACCGTCAGCGCGGTCGCGAGCGCGCCGACGACGAGCTGGCCCTGCGTTCCGATGTTGAACAGCCCGGCGCGGAACGCCACCGCGACCGAGAGCCCGGTGAAGATCAGAAGCGTCGTCTCCGAGAGCGTGAGCCCGAACGAGAGGTTGAACGGGGTCCACGACGGGTTGAACACCCCCGGCTCGCCGACCGCGAGCGGGTAGCCGAGCGCCCCGTTGAACAGCACGGCGTACACCTCGAAGGGGTCATAACAGAACCCCAACCCGGTGACTGGCATCGTCCAGGCGGCGGCGCTACACTCGGCGATCCGTCCGGAGACGAGCACGATGGCGAAGCCGACGGCGATCGACAACGCGATCGCCGCGACGCTGATCAGGACCCGTTCGGCGACGGTGCGGTCGACGAAGGGTTCGATCAGGCGGCGGACGGGAGTCGGAAGCCGCCCGCCGTCGCGTCGGCTCACGCGTCCACCTCCTCGTCCGCGGCGGGTTCGCGGGTCGCGTCGGCGTCCGCGTCTCCGTCGCTCTCACCGCTCCCGGCGAGCCCGTCGTCGACCGCGTCGTGGATCGCCGCGCCTGAGACGCTCGCGTCGTCGAGCGTCTCGCCGGCCATCAGCAGGCCGATCTCCTCCTCCGTCACCGTGGCGGGGTCGACGACCCCGGTGAACTCGCACTCGTGGATCACGGCGAGGCGGTCCGAGAGCCCCTGAACCTCGTCGAGCTTCGAGGAGACGAGGAGTATCGCCTTCCCCTCGGCGCGCAGCTCGAGCAGCCGGTCGTGGAGGAACTCCGTGGAGCCGATGTCGACGCCGCGGGTCGGGTGGGTCGCGACGACGAGGTCAGGGTCGCGCTCGAACTCCCGGCCGACGATGAACTTCTGTTGGTTCCCCCCCGAGAAGGACGCCGCGTCCGCGTCGGCGTTCGGCGGTCGAACGTCGTACGCGTCGATCACCGACTCCGCGTGTTCGGCCGACGCCTCCCAGTCGATCCGCCCGCCCGCCGCGAACGGCGGGTCGTGTTGGCTCCCCAGGATGCCGTTCTGGACCAGGTCGTAGGACATCACCAGCCCCCGCTCGTGGCGGTCCTCGGGGACGAACGCCATCCCGCGGTCGATGTGTTCCCGGCGGGTGACGCCGGCCATCGACTCGCCGAGGTACTCGACGGAGCCCGCGGACGGCTCGCGCATCCCGGTGATCGCCTCGGCCAGCTGGAGCTGTCCGTTGCCGTCGACGCCCGCGATCCCGAGCACCTCCCCCTCGCGAAGCTCGAAGGAGATCCCCGAGACGGCCTCCACGCCGCGGTCGTCCTCGACGCGGAGGTCCGTCACCTCGAGCACGCGGTTGCCGGGCTCGCGCGGCGTCGTCGCCGGCTCCATCAACACCTCGCGGCCGACCATCATCTCCGCGAGCTCCTCGCGTGTCACGTCCCCGGCGGCGACGGTGCCGACGTTGACGCCGTCGCGGAGGACCGTGATCTCGTCGGCCGCCGAGAGCGCCTCGCCGAGCTTGTGCGAGATGAAGATTATCGTCTTGCCCTGCTCCGTCAGCTCCTCGAAGACGTCGTACAGCTCCTCGACCTCCTGGGGGGTCAACACGGCGGTCGGCTCGTCCATGATCAGGACCTCCGCGCCGCGGTACAGCGCCTTCAGGATCTCGACGCGCTGTTGGACCCCGACCGAGACGTCCTCGATCCGGGCGTCGGGGTCGACGTCGAAGCCGTAGCGGTCGCTCAGTTCGACCACCGCCTCGCGGGCCGCCGCCTCGTCGACGCGGAGGCCGCCCCACGTCCGCGGCTCGTTGCCCAAGACGACGTTCTCCCACACCGTCATCGGGTCGACGAGCATGAAGTGCTGGTGGATCATGCCGATCCCGGCGTCGATCGCGTCGCGCGGGGAGGCGAACGACCGGGGCTCGCCGTCGACGACGACCCGTCCCTCGGTCGGCCGGTAGAGCCCGTACAGCACGTTCATCAGCGTGGTCTTACCGGCCCCGTTCTCGCCGAGGAGGGCGTGGACGCTGCCCCGCTCTATCGCGAGGTCCACGTCGTCGTTGGCGACGACCCCCGGAAACCGCTTCGTGATACCGTCAAGGTGGACCGCCGGGTTCATTCACCCGTATCTCCGTGTGGGAGGCAAAAAGACCGCGGGTTCGCCGACGCGACCGCACGCCGTCGCCGCGGCCGATCGGGCGTTATGTCGACGCGCACGGTCGGGCGGGCGACGCGCACGGTCGGGCGGGCGACGCGCACGGACCGGGTCGCCGACGGGCGTACCGTTATCTTCCCGGCTTCGCTGGTGACCGTATGGTCTCGCGGTTCTGGCGCATCGTGGCGGCCGTGACGGGCTGGCACGTCGCCGCCAGCGTCTGCTACTACGCCGTGTACGCCGGAACGCCGCTCGTTCGGGACGCGTTCGACCTGACGGGCCTGGAGGTCGGCGTCGTCATCGCCGCGTTGACGCTCGGCTACGCCGTCTCGCTTCTGCCGTTCGGGATCGCGACCGACCGCTTCGGCGAGCGGCGCACGCTGACCGGCGGACTCCTCGGCCTCTCCGCCGGCACCCTCGGGGTCGCGGTCGCGCCGACGTACCCGCTCTTCCTGGTCGCCGCCTTCCTCCTCGGGTCGATGTACGGGAGCGCGACGCCGGGAACCAACAAGGCGGTCTTCGACCGGATCGAGCCGGGCAGGCAACACCGCGCGATCGGGATCAAACAGGTCGGCCCGACGGTCGGGAGCGCCGTCGGCGCGCTCCTCGTGACCGGCGCGGCCGGCCTCCTCTTCCCGCGGTTCGGCTTCCTGATCGCGGCGGCGATCGGCCTCGCCGTCGCGGTCGCCTTCTGGCTGACGTACCGGCGTGCGAGTCCGAGCGAGGCGACGACCCCCGACTTCCGGGCGCTGGCATCGAACCCGACGTACCTCGTCCTCCTGGCGGCCGGCGTCTGTCTCGGGGCCGCCTTCTACACGACGACCGGCTACCTCACCCTCTTCGTCGGCGACGCCGTCGGCGCGTCGGTCGCGGTCGCCGGCGCGGTCCTCGCGTCCACGCAGGTCGCGAGCAGCGTCGGAAAGGTCGCCGCGGGGACGCTCGTCGACGTGCTTCCGGGATCGGCGCGGACGCGAACGGGGATCCTCCTCGTCGTCCAGGCCGCCGGCGGCGGGCTCTGCTTCTTCGCGCTCCCGGCCGCGGGGAGCGTGCGCGTCGCCGCCGCCGTCCTCGCGGGGATCGGCGTGCTCGTCCTCGGATCGACCGGGCTCTACTACTCCTGTCTCTCCACGCTCGTCGACGACGACGCGCTCGGTGCCGCCTCGGCCGCCGGACAGCTCGCGGTGACCGCGAGCGGGCTGTTCGCGCCGCCCGCGTTCGGCTACCTCGTCGACACGAGCGGGTATCCGGCCGCCTGGTCGTTCCTGGGCGTCCTCTCGCTCGCGGCGGCCGGGTTCGGGATCGTCGTCGTCGCCGACGTCGTGTGAACGGTTCCGTCGGCGGGACGGAGTCGTCGCGGCCGGATCAGGTGTCGCCGGTCTCCGTCGGCACGTCGATGTCGCCGGCGATGATCGCGTCGCGGGCGTCGGAGACCGCGGTCACGATCTCGTCGGGAACCTGGCCGCCGATCTCGTCGCCGTAGACGCACTCGACGCCATTCGACTCGAGCCCGAGCGCGATCGACTCGCCGCCGCGGTGCTCGCCGTCGATGACGTTCGAGACGGACTCGTAGACGGCAGTGTCGACGCGTTTCACCATCGACGCGACGATCACGTCGGAGAACTCCGGCTCGGTGATCGACTGGTCGAGGTCGACGCCGAAGGCGAACCGACCCTCCTCCTGGGCCGCCTGGAACACGCCGACGCCGGTCGCGCCCGAGGCGTGGTAGACGATGTCCGCGCCGCTCTGGTACATCGAGAGCGCCGCCTCCTGGCCGCCCGAGGGGTCGGCGTAGCTGCCGACGTAGCTCGTGGTGACGTCGACGTCGTCGGCCGCGTAGTCGACGCCCGCCTCGAAGCCGGCCTGGAACCGGCGGATGACCGGGCTGTCGACGCCGCCGACGAACCCGAGGTTCGTCGAGTCGGGGTCGGTCGAGCCGGCGCCGGCCGAGAAGTCGGTCTCGGTCAGCCGCGCGGCGAGCACGCCCATCAGGAACGAGCCCTCGTGTTCGCGGAAGACGTAGCTCGCGACGTTGTCCTCGTCGACGACGGAGTCGACGAGCATGAAGTCCTGATCGGGGAACTGCGGGGCGTTCTCAGCGAGCGCGTCGGTCTGGTTGAAGCCGATACACGACACCAGGTCGTAGTCCGGGTCGGTCGAGCTGGCGTACCGCTGCTGGAAGTCGCCGAACTCGCCGGTCCCCTCGGGCTGGGACTCGTCGTACGCGATGCCGAACTCCTCTTCGGCCTGGATGAGCCCCTGCTGGGCCGCGTCGTTGAACGAGTTGTCCCCGAGCCCGCCGTCGGAGTAGACGATGCCCACGGTCGCCGGGACGTCGTCGGAGCCGCCGTCGCCGGAGCTCCCGTCGCCGGAGCCGTCGTCCCCCGACCCGCCCTCGCTCGGTCCGCCGCTACAGCCCGCGAGGCCGACGAGGCCCGCCGCGCTCGCCGCCTTCAGGAACCGCCGCCGTTCGATGTCGGATGCCATATCGTGTATGAACCCGTTCGAACGGGGCATAAACGCGTCGCTCTCGGTCTCAGCGCGGTATCTCCGGGGATCGGACGGAACGCGGCGCGGTCAGCTCTCCGCCTCGGCGACCGCCGACGCGACGACCTCCCGCACTTCCTCGACCAGCTCGTCCACCGCGTCGCTCTCGGCGTACACCCTGACGTACGGCTCGGTTCCCGAGGGGCGGACCAGCGTCCACGACGCGTCGGGGAACTCCAGGCGGACCCCGTGGTCGGTGTCGACGGTCGCGTCCGGGAACGCGGCCGGCAGCCGGTCCGTCAGTCGCGCCATGACCGGCTCCTTGCGCCCGTCCGGGCAGTCGACGCTCACCTTTCGGTACGGGCGCTCCGCGATCGGCTCCCGAAGCGACTCGAGCCCCTCGCTGGCGACGAGCACCGCGATCACCGCCGCCGAACAGACGCCGTCGATCCAGCCGCCGAAGGCGGTGTGGACGTGTTTCCACGGCTCGGCGGCGAAGACGACCTCGGTGTCGTCGCCCGCGTCCCCGTCGGCCGCCGGTTCCGCCGCCGCCCGCACCGCCGCGATGCCCTCGTGGAGCGCGCCCAGCCGGACGCGCTCGACGCGGCCGCCGGCCGCCCGGACGCGCTCGTCGATCCGGCCGGAGGCGTTCGGGGTCGTCACCACGACCGGGTCGCCGGCGTCGCTCGCCCGGACGTATCGCTCGGCGAGGATCGCGAGCACGGTGTCCTCGTGGACGACCTCGCCGTCGGCGTCGACGACGACGATCCGGTCGGCGTCGCCGTCGTGCCCGATCCCGAAGGCGAAGCCCTCGCCGTCGCGGCCGGGCTCGTCGACGCCCTCGTTCGCGTCGGCCACGAACGCCCGGAGGTCGCGAAGCGTCTCCGGCGTGGGCTTGCTCCCGCGACCGGGGAAGTGGCCGTCGACGTTCCCGTTGAGCGTCACCGCCGTCGCGCCGAGCTCGCGGAGGACCGCCGGCGTCGCCGGGGCCGACATCCCGTTGCCGCAGTCGACCGCGACCCGGAGGCCGTCGAGGGCGTTCCCGGCACCGTCGCCGTCGACCTCGAAGCCCGCCGCGTACCCGCGGACGTCGTCGAGGTAGTCGTGGAGGACGTCGACCCGGTCGGGCTCCGTCCACGCGTCCCACGCCGCCGGCGGCTCCTCGGCGTCGACGCGCGCCTCGATCGCCCGCTCCAGGTCGCGGTCGAACTCGACGCCGTCGCGGAAGAGCTTGATCCCGTTGTCCGACGGCGGGTTGTGCGAGGCGGTGAGCATGACGCCGTAGCGTCCCCGCGAGGCGTGTGCCAGCGCCGGGGTCGGGAGCCGTCCCGCCCGCGAGACCGTCGCGCCGCCGGAGGCGAGGCCCGCCTCCATCGCGGCCGCGATCGCCGGCCCGCTCACCCGGCCGTCGCGGGCGAGGACGACCCGCGGCGGGTCCTCGGGCGACCCGCCGCGCTCCGACTCGCGTGCCCGCGCCTCCGCCGCCACCGCGCGACCGACCGCGAGCGCGAGCTCCGGCGTCACCCGCTCCTCGACGCGTCCGCGCACCCCCGCGGTTCCGAACAGGTCCATGTCGACCCGATCGCTCGCCGGTCGTTAGTACCCGTCGGTCGGTCGACGGGCGTGCCCGGCGGTCGGACCGCCGCGCGGACTCGGGAACTCAGGGGTCGAGAAGCTTCGATTCGGCCTTCCGGAGGTGTTCGAGCATCGTCGTCTTCGAGACGTCCAGGTCGTCGGCGAGCTCGCGCGTGGACGTCCCGCGGGGCCACTCGTAGTACCCCTGCTCGCGGGCGTGCTCGTACACCTCCCGCTGCGTCGTGGTGAGGGTGTCGAGGCGGTGTTCGCGGGCGCTCTTCCGGCCAGTGCCCGACGACGACATCGACTCGATGCTCACCTCGGCCCCGGTCGCGTCACGGACCGAGTCGAGCGACTCGCGGATGCTCGAGCGCTCGCCGACGAAACACACCTGCCACTCCTCGTGTCCGTCCTCGATCCGGACCGGAGCGCTGTGGACGAACCCGTTCTCGAGCAGGGTCGGACACATCATGTCGGTCGGGTCGTACTCCACGAAGAACTCGCGGACCACGTTGCCGGGGGCGTCGCGGGCGCGCCCGAAGCGCTGTTGGAGCTCCATCAGGTCCCCCGAGTGCTCCGAGGCGCGGATCGCGTCCAACAGCTCCTCCACTTCCTCGTTCGTGTCCGCGAAGGCGGTGAACAGACCGTTCACCGTGTTCGGCGTCTCGCCGTCCGTCTTCGGCGAGTTGTAGATTGCGTGAGCGAGCACCCCGCCGTCGGTGCGACCCGTCGCCTCGATCGCCCAGCAGTTCGGGTGCCACAGGTCGAGCGTCAGTCGGGTGCCCGACCATCCGTCGGCCTCGTTCGCCTCGAGCGCAGACATGTCCCGATATAGATCACCGCGCGGTAAAGAATCTCCCGACCATGGTAGGGTGGGGAGTTTGGCGTCCGGGGGAGGAACGAGCGCCCATGGCAGACGCCTACAACCACTACATCGACGGCGAGTGGGTCGACGGCGAGGGAACGGAGACGTTCGAGAGCGAGAACCCCGCGACCGGGGAGACGCTCGGGGAGTTCCGGAAGGGAACGCCGGCGGACGTTGACCGCGCGGTCGCCGCCGCCGACGAGGCGTTCGAGGAGTGGCGCGAGCTCTCCCGGATCGACCGAGCGGAGTACCTCTGGGACGTCTACCACGAGCTCCGCGACCGCACGGAGGAGCTCGGCGAGGTCGTCACCAAGGAGTGCGGCAAGGAGATCAGCGAGGGGAAAGCCGACGTGGTCGAGGCCGCCCACATGGTCGAGTGGGCAGCCGGCGACGCGCGCCACCCCAAGGGCGACATCGTCCCCTCGGAGATCCCGGCGAAGGACGCCTACATGCGCCGGAAGCCTCGCGGCGTCACCGGCTGTATCACCCCGTGGAACTTCCCCGTCGCCATCCCCTACTGGCACATGGCCATCGCGCTGGTCGAGGGGAACACCGTCGTCTTTAAGCCCGCCGAGCAGACTCCGTGGTGTGCGCAGATCATCGCGGAGATGTTCGAGGACGCGGGCATCCCCGACGGCGTCTTCAACATGGTCCAGGGGTACGGCGACGCCGGCAACGCGATCGTCGAGAACGACGACGTCGACACCGTGATCTTCACGGGCTCGGCCGAGGTCGGCCACCACATTCAGGACAAGCTCGGCGGCGTCGCCGGCAAGCGCGCGGCCTGCGAGATGGGCGGCAAGAACGCCATCGTGATCACCGAGGAGGCCGACCTCGACATCGCGGTCCACTCGGCGGTCATGTCCTCGTTCAAGACGACCGGCCAGCGCTGCGTCTCCTCCGAGCGCCTGATCGTCCACTCGGACGTGTACGACGAGTTCAAGGAGCGCTTCGTCGAGGTCGCGGAGAGCGTCTCCGTCGGCGACCCGCTCGACGAGAACACGTTCATGGGCCCGCTCATCGAGGAGGAGCACCACGAGAAGGTCACCCGGAACAACGAGCAGGCCCGCGAGGAGGGCGTGAACGTGCTCGTCGACCGAACCGAGCTCGACGACGAGGAGATCCCGGACGGCCACGAGGACGGCTACTGGGTCGGGCCGTTCGTCTACGAGGCGGACGCCCACGCCGACCTGACGTGTACCCACGAGGAGGTCTTCGGGCCCCACGTCGCGCTCATGGAGTACGACGGCGACATCGAGGAGGCCGTCGAGATCCAGAACGACACCGACTACGGGCTCGCCGGCGCGATCATCTCCGAGGACTACCGCCAGATCAACTACTACCGCGACCACGCCGAGATCGGCTTGGCGTACGGGAACCTCCCGTGTATCGGCGCGGAGGTCCAGCTCCCCTTCGGCGGCGTCAAGAAGTCCGGCAACGGCTACCCCTCCGCCCGCGAGGCGATCGAGGCCGTCACCGACCGCACCGCCTGGACGCTGAACAACTCCAAGGAGATCGAGATGGCACAGGGCCTCTCGGCGGACATCAAGACGGACGACTGAGCGGCCGGAAACGCGGACTGGGGGATCGCGGACGGCGTCGGAACCCCCGGAGTCGGCTCCGTTCGCTCGTTCACGGAGCGCCGTTCTTCCAGGCTTCGATCGAGAGCTCGGGCCGGATCGTACACCGATCCGAACACGTCCGTCGTGGCTCGCCCGGATCCGCCGGTCCCCGAGACTGGCGCCGCTTCCTTTCGATACGCGATCGGGGATCGATCGCTCTCCGGAGGGTGTCGGGTCGAGCGAGTTCGACAGCGGTGAAGTGATGACGCTACGGGTACGAGAGGAACCCGGAGAGTCGGGATCAGGCCCGGTCCCGACGGACCGGTCGACATCGGGGGCGAGGACGGCTCCCGCCTGCTCCGCCCCGGCGGTGAGACGGAGGACAGCTAATGACAGACTACAACGAAGTCGACCCGGTAGACCCGTCGGAGTGCGTCCACCAGTCGTCGATGGCGAACCACGACAGCCTGTACTCGAACCCCGAGCAGGCCGCCGAACACCTCGTGGCGAAGTTCGATCGCGCCGAGGCCGAGACGCACTTCCGCGAGAAGGGATACGACGAGGACCGCGTACGGGAGCTCGTCGAGGGCGCCGTGGTCGAACTCTCGAAGTCGGACGACACGCCCTACGAGCGGATCGACACGCTGCTTCTCGAGGCCATCGAGAGGTCGTCGTGGTGGGTGGACGGCGAGTTCGCCGACGGTTCGGCCGACCTCTCGGAGGCCCCCGGCGTCTGGCGGGAGCGCGACCGGGTGCCCGAGTACGTCCGCGAGGTCATCAGCGAGGTCGTCGACGACACGTCGTGGGACTGGGCGGGCTTCGAGTGGCTGACCGTCGAGGAAGCGAAGCGGCTCGAGGACCTCGTCGAGCGCCGTCTCACGCAGCCGCAGGGGTGGTCCATCGAGTCCATCGTCCGCGACGTCCAGCGGGAGTTCTTCGCGGTAGAGGCGGCGGCCGTGGACATCGCTGCTGGCGCCACGCACAACGTGCTGAACGTCGCTCGCGAAAGGGCCTACGAGGACGCGAGCGGATCCGAGGAGTTCGTCTACTCGTGGGTGGGGCCGAGCGACCACCGGACGACGCCCGTCTGTGCCGGGACGAAAGAGAAGGTCGAGGACCGCGGTGGCGCGGTCACGATGCCGACGCTGAAACAGCTCCTCCGCGAGACGGCCGACGAGCACGAGGACGCCGGCGAGGGCGGCGGCACCCCGGAGCGGGTGGACGTCTGGGAGCCGCACGCTCGGTGTCGGCACACGTTCGTCCGCGGGGCCCGGACCGCCGGCGGAACGCGCTGAACCGTAGCCCTCCGGAGACGGTCTCACGTGGTCCCGGATCCGTCTTCGAGGGGTGCCCCCCGGAGGCCATCTTCGGACCGTTGAGACGGGTCCGTGAGTCGACCTCGGCGACTCCCTGCCGCGATCTCAGACGATGCTCGGCGTGTACGGGTACTCGTACACCTCGCCGTTGTTGGCTCTCACCGTCGCGATGAGGACCAACACGAGGTCGATGACCGCGAACAGCGGGAACAACAGCAGGCCGACGAGCACCACCGACAGGAGCGCCGAGATCACGAACGCGACGAACATCAGGATCTGGAAGTTCAGCGAGCTCTTCGCGTTCCGTTTCACCAACTCGTCGTCGTCGTCCGCGAGCACCAGGAACAGGACCGGCCCGAGCACCGAGGCGACGAGCGCCGAGGCGTGCGCCAGCGCCGCCAGCGTCGTGTCGCCCTCGACCGTTCCCGGCTCGCCGTCGTCGATCTCTCCCGACATATGTCGCCGATCCTATACGAGGGACATAAGCATTGCGGCGACACCGCCGGCCTTACCCGCGGCGGGGTCGGATCACGCGGCGTATGTCCGCACGAACGCGAGCGCACGTGTACGTCTCCGGGCACGTCCAGGGGGTCTTCTATCGGGCGACGACGCGGGACGCCGCCCGCGAGCGTGGCGTCGACGGTTGGGTTCGGAACCTCGACGACGGGCGCGTCGAGGCCGTCTTCGAGGGCTCCGACTCCGCCGTCGAGGGGATGGTCGAGTGGTGTCACACGGGCAGTCCGGCCGCCGACGTCGACGACGTCGACGCCACCTACGAGGAGCCGGAGGGGATCGAGGGGTTCGAGATCCGACGGTGAGGCGCGTCCGAAACCGCGCTCAAACGCGCGCTTTGAGTTCGATCCGGTAGCCGAACGGGTCGCGGACGTAGACCGCCGCGGCCTCCCCGGTCGCGCCGAGCGGCGACTCCAGCGTCCGGTCGATCTCGATCCCGGCCGCGTCGAGTTCGGCCTCGATCGCGTCGAGCGACTCCTCGACGACGACGCAGACGTGGTCGTAGTTCGTCGCCGTCGGCGGCTCGAACTCCGCGGTCGGCCAGAGGTGGATCACGCCGGTCGCCGAGAGCCGCACGTCGAGGAAGGGCTTCTCGCCCGCCTCGAAGAGCGCGTCCTCGATGCCGAAGCCGAGCTCGTCTCCGTAGAACTCCCGAGCCGTCTCGACGCCGTCCTCGGGGATCCGGAGGTTGACGTGGTCGATGTGGCGTGCCTTCACGGGCGTGGGTTCGGGCTCGGGTCGCAAAAACCGTCGGGGGTCGGCCGCGGCGTCCGAGGCGGACCGGGGATCACGCGAACGCGTCGAGGATCCCCGCGCCGTCGGTGCTCGTCGCCACGTCGGGAAGCGTCGCGCGCTCGGGATGGGGCATCAACACCGCGACCGTCTCGCGCTCGCCGAGGACGCCGGCGACGTTGTCGGTCGAGCCGTTCGGGTTCGCCGCGTCGGTGACGTTCCCGTCGGCGTCGCAGTAGCGGAAGAGCACGCGGTCGTCGTCGACGAGTTCCTCGTGGGTATCGGCCTCGATCTCGAAGCGCCCCTCGCCGTGGGCGATGGGGACCTCGATGGTGTCGCCCTCGTCGTAGGCGGCGGTCCAGGGGGTGTCCGCGCGCTCGACGCGGAGGTGGACGGGCTCACACTGGAAGCGCGCGGAGGCGTTGGTCGTGAACGCGCCGGGCGTGAGCCCGGACTCCGAGCCGATCTGCGCGCCGTTACAGACGCCGAGGACGGGGACGCCCGCCTCGGCGGCCTCGCGGACCTCCGCCATGATCGGGGCGCGTGCGGCCATCGCGCCCGCGCGGAGGTAGTCGCCGTAGGAGAAGCCGCCGGGGAGGACGATCCCGTCGGGGTCGGCGGGGAGGCCGTCCTCGTGCCAGCGGCGTTCGGCGTCGATCCCGAGGTGCCGGAGCGCGCGGACCGCGTCCCGGTCGCAGTTGGATCCGCCGAACTGGACGACGGAAACCGTCATCGCTCCGCGACCGCGACGTCGTAGTCGTGGATCGTGGGGTTCGCGAGCAGCCGCTCGGCCATCTCGTCGGCACGCGCCTCCGCCGACGCGGCGTCCTCGGCCTCGAGGTCGAGTTCGAACCGGTCCGCCGAACGGAGCGCGGAGAGCTCGAACCCGAGCCGCTCGAGCGCCCGCTTCGTCGTCTCGGCCTCGGGATCGAGCACCCCCCGCTTCAGCCGGACCGTCACGGTCGCGGTGAATTCGGTCATCGTCCGATGGTGCGGGGTCGTGTGTAAAAACCGTTTTGGAACGTCGCGTCTATACACGAGCGTGGATCTATTTCGGTCGATCGTCGGAGATGACGGTCGGAACGGAACGAAAGGGGCAAACCCCTCCGGGGTCTGGTGTGGGTGTATGCCCACGTTCGAACCGGCGGAGGTGATCGGCGCATGACCCGCGAACTGACCGAGATCACGGTGGTCGGCGGAGACGAGACGGGACTCATCGCGCGGGTCACGTCCCTGCTGTTCGAGCGGGGAATCAACATCGAGGGGCTCGACCAGGCGGTTCGCGAGGGCGTTTTCCGGATGACGACGCGGGTCGACACCGCGGAGATGACCACCTCCCGCGGGGAGCTCCGGCGGGCGCTCGCCGAGCTGGGCCGCGACCTCGACGTCGACATCCAGGTGCGGTTCCCGAGCGACCGGGACGCCCGCCGGGTCGCGCTGCTCGTCACGAAGGAGACCCACGCCCCCGAGGCGATGCTGGAGGCCGAGGCGAACGGCGAGCTCGCCGAGGACGGCGAGGCCGAGATCCCGGTCGTGATCGGCAATCGCGGCGACCTCCGCTCGCTCGCCGAGCGCTACGACAAGCCCTTCTACGACGTCGGCGACGGGAGCGGCAACACCGACGAGGGGCGGCTGCTCGACCTGTTGGCCGAGTACGACGTGGACCTGATCGCGTTGGCCCGCTACATGCGGATCCTCTCGCCCGAGGTCGTCTTCCGCTACGAGGGGCGGATCATCAACGTCCACCCCTCCCTCCTGCCCGCCTTCCCCGGCGCGGAGGCGTACCGGCAGGCGAAGGACGCCGGCGTCCGGATCGCGGGGGTCACCTCCCACTACGTGACGACCGACCTCGACCAGGGTCCGGTCATCGCCCAGCGCGCCTTCGACGTCCCCGACGGCGCGACCGTCGAGGAGATCAAACGCCGCGGCCAACCCCTGGAGGCCGAGGTGTTGCTGGAGGCGGTCCGGCTCCACCTCGCGGACGCGATCGCGGTCCACCGCGGCACGGTCCACGTCCGGGAGGGGACGGACGCGGAGCCGGACCTCGGGCTTCCCGCGGCCGCGAGCGAGGCGAACCCCGAGGAGCCGGTCGACGGCGAGCCGCTGACGCGTTCCGACCCGCCGACGGCCGGCTCCGACTGAGCCACCGGACCCGGCCCGTGCTCATCCCCCGTCCCGAACCGTGATCACCGGGACGGGCGCCGTACGGACCGTCCGCTCCGCGACGCTCCCGAGCAGCACCCGCTCGTCGCCGTGGTCCCCGGTCGCCCCCATCACGACCGCGTGGGCGTCGAGCTCGGCGACGGCGGCGACGATCGTTTCCACCGGATCGCCGCGCTCGACGTGGCGGCCGAACTCCGCGACGCCGTGGCGGTCGGCCGCGTCCGCCAGGTCGTCGAGGGCGTCGTCCGCGGCGTCCCTCCCGTCGACGGCATTCACGGCGCCGTCGTCGTCGCCGAGGATCCCCGAGAGCGGGTCGAACCCCTCGTCGTCGACGACCGCCAGCCCGTGGACGGTCGCGTCGAGCGCGGCCGCGAGCGCGAGGCCGTGTTCGACCCCGGCCGCCGCGCCGGCGCTCCCGTCGGTCGGGATCAGGATCCGCTCGTAGGGGAACGCGCGCGTCTCGTCCGGGCGCATCCGGGTCGTGAGCACCGGGACCGTCGAGTGTCGAACCACCTTCTCCGCCACGCTCCCGAGGAGGTGTCTCGAGACGCCCTCGTGACCGCGCGTCGGCATCACGATCAGGTCGTGCCCCTCCCGTTCGGCGTGGTCGACGATGGTCGGCGCGGGGTTGCCCTGGCGGACCGTGGCGTCGTGGTCGACGCCCGCGGCCTCGAGCGCCTCGGTCGCCTCCGAGACGACGCGCTCGCCCTCTCGTTCGAGCACGTCGACGGTCCGACCCTCGATCACCGTGACGCTGTCGCGGGCGGTGTCGGCGACGAACAGGACGTGAACCGTCGCGCCGGTGCCGTGAGCGACGTCGGCGGCGTGTCCGAGGACGTCGGCGGCCCCGTCGCTCCCGTCGAACGGCAGCAGGAGGTCGTCGTACATCTCTCCTCGGGGTAGCACCTCCGGCGGCTAATGCGTTCGCATCGGGCCGATCTCCCCCCGAACCATACTGAATCTTTTTTTGACCACGGCGTGAGGTACCACGCGTGTCGACCCTCGCCGTCGAACTGAACGGGGACGAAGTCCACTCGATCAGCGCCCCCGACCGGTTCGCCACCACGCCCCCGTTCTCGATCGAGCTCGCGAACCGCGGCCGATCGACGCACGTCCATCTCCACCTCGACGACGACCTCGACCGCGTGGCCTCCATGGCCGACGTGAACCACTACGTCGAGGACGACGCGGTGAAACGGGTCCACGTCTCGGCCGTCGAGATCGACGAGCCCGTCCGCGGGAAGCTGAAGGTCGTGACGGGGTACGGCTCGAACACGGCGTACGTCGACGTGCGGCTCGAGCCGCCGCCGGAGGTGGCCCCGGACGAGGTGGTCGTCGACGAGCGGCTCTCGAAGCCGCCCGAGCGCAGCCCCCCCCAGCCGTGGCCGAGCCGGGTCGCCGCGGGGCTCGAACGGGCGATCGAGCGCGGCGGCGTGCCGGCGCTTCTCGTCTCGTTCCTCGCGGTCGCGCTCGGCGTCGTCGCCGCGGTCGCGATCGACAGCGTGCTGGTCTTCCTCGCCGTCGGATTCGTCCTCGCGACCACGCTCGCGGCGACGCTGTACCTGCTGTCGTAGGGGTCCCCCCTCGAGACCGGCGTTCGGGGCGGATCCGCGCGCTTTTAACCGTCCCGGCGGAACCGGAAGCCATGAGCTTCGAGAAGGAAGACGAGGTCGTTCTCCACGACAAACACAGCGAGTACGACGGCGAGACGGGACGGATCACGCAGGTGATGGAGACGATGTTCGGCGACGCGACCTACACCGTGAGCTTCGAGGACGGCCAGGAGACGGGCGTCCCCGAGGAGTCGCTCGACGCGGTCGAAACCGAGGAGTAACCTCCGCTCGCCCGTGCCCGCAGTCCCGTTCCACTACGTCGACCTCCGGGCGTTCTCGTACGCGACCGAGGACGAGAAGCGCGTCGAGGAGGCGCTCCGCTCGCTGCTGCCCGCGGACGCCGAACTCGACCGCGTCGAGAACGTGGGCCACCACGGCGACCGGATCGTCGTCCTCTCCGCGCGGATCGAGGTCGCCGACGGGATGCGTCACGTGCTCGACCGGATCGCCGAGCTCGACGACCTCGACCGCGTGCTCGAGGAGCTCGACCAGCGCGTCGACGACAACTGCGCGCTGTTCATGCGGCTGGACAAGCAGGCCGCGTTCCGCGGCGAGGTCGAACTCGGCCCCGGCATCACCGTCCGGGCGAAGGTCGAGGCGTATCCGGCGAAGAAGGAAGCGGCCGTCGAGAACGCGCGGGAGACGCTCTCCCGGCTCGCGGACGCGCCGTAGCGACGCTCCCGCGGACCGGGCTATCGGTTCAGCCGGTCGGTGTCGATCCCCGTTCCGGGCGGCGAGACGATCAGGAAGCCGCGGAAGTGCATCAGCTCGCCGCCCATGTCCTTGATCTCGCGAGCGAAGCCGGCCGCCAGCTCGTTGAGGTCTCCCTCCACGGACAACACGAGGGTGTTGCCGTAATCGACGGTCCGGATCCACGTCTCCGGGTCCGTCGTCCCGTCGAGGACGCCGAGGACGACGTCGCCCGCGTCGGCGAACGCCTCGTCCATCTGCTCTTCGGCGTCGCGCAAGTCGAGGTCCCAGTCGCTCATACTCCAGCGTCGACTCACGCCGGCAAAAGCGTTCGGGGCGGAGTGGTGGCGTTCGGAGCGAACTCCCGCCGATCGGGCGCGTGCGGCCGCGAGGCTCCGACGCCCGCTATCGACCGTCGTCCCCGACGCGCGCGAGGACGTCGAGGTTGTGCGCGCCGAAGGTCAGCCGGCCGTCCGCGACCGCGCGGTGTCTCGCGTCGGCCCACGCCGAGACCAGTTCGGGGGAGAGCCGCGCGGTGGCCCCGTCGGCGAGGCGCTCGCCGCCTTCCTCGCCGGCGTCCGCGAGCGCCTCGCCGACCGCCCCCTCGATCCCGTTCACCAGGTGGTGGAGGAAGTACGCCTCGTCGGCCGGGTACGGCGGCGTCACGACCCAGTCGGAGCCGCCGGCGGCGACGACCTCCCCGCCGGCGGCCGGCAGCGCCGCGAACAGCTCCCGTCCGGTTCGGCTCCCCCCCGGACGGTCCGGCGCGTCCATGGTCGCGTGGTAGACGTCGAGGACGGCGCGTTCGGTCGCGTCGTCGACCTCCTCCCTCTCGCTCTTCCCGTCCCCGAGTGCGGGGGCGAGGAACGTCTCCCCGTCGAAGGTGATCGGGAAGTACGCGAGCCCGCCGGGGACCAACCCGAGGAGCGGGGCGAGCGCCCGATCGAGGTCGACGAGGTCGAGGAACGCGCAGCCGACGAGCAGGTCGTACTCGGCGTCGGTCCGGCGGGCGACCTCGACCGCGTCCGCCGCGGCGAACGTCGCGGTCACGGACGACCCGCCGGGACCGTCGAGGCGAACCGCTCTCGTCGTCTCCGGATCGTCGCCTGTCTCGTCGTCGAGATCGACGGCGTACCCCGCGTCGTCGGCCCACCTCCCGAGTTCGTCGACGGCGCGGTCGAGCGTCCCCTCCCGGAGGTCGTACCCGCGGTAGACGACCTCGTCGGGGAGAACCCCCCACTCGAGGAGCCGCCGGAGCATCGTCCCGGTGCCGCAGCCGACCTCGACGACGTGGAGGGGAGTGGACCGGTCCGCGACCGCCGCCCGCAGCCGGTCGAGCGTCGGGCGGTGGAGCGCGCGGTCGTCGACGCTGCGTTTGGCCTCCAGGTAGCGGGCGTGGGCGTACGTCGACGGTCGGGTCACGGCCGGATGGAGGCTCTCGGTGTGGTTAAGTGCGTCCCACCCCGAGCCGATGACATGGAACACACGCGGCGGGCACTGCTCTCCGGCGTCGCGGCCGGCGGCGCGCTCGGGCTGGCCGGCTGTGCGGGCGGAACCGGCGGCGACGGCGGGGACGGCGGGAACGCGCTCGACACCGGCGAGTACGGCTGTGACCTCTCGGAGCCGACCGATCCGGACCTCGGGTACCGGCCGACCCTCGGCGACCCCGAGGCCGACGTGGTCGTCCGGGCCTTCGAGGACTTCACCTGTCCCCACTGTGCGACCTACAAGCTCGAGCACTTCCCGGCCGTCCGCGAGGAGTTCGTCGCCTCCGGCGAGATCCGGTACGAGCACTGGGACTTCCCGATCCCCGTGAACGAGACGTGGGCGGTCCCCGTCGCCAGCGCGGCCCGCGGCGTCGGCGACCGCGCCGGCGACGAGGCGTTCTTCGCGTTCTCCGCGGCGGCCTACGAGTCGCAGGGCGAGTATAGCGGCGAGGCGCTCGGAGCCGCCGCGGAGACGGCGGGGGCGGACCCCTGTGCCGCCATCGCCGACGCCCAGTTCTCGACGTACGAGGAGGCGTCGATGGACGACCGCGAGGAGGGCGAGTCGATGGGACTCACCGGAACCCCGACGATATTCGTGAACGGCGAGGCCGTCGACGGCTACGAGTCGGGAGCGATCATCGACGCGATCGAGTCGGCGCTCTGAGCCGGCGTCCCGGCGGACGGCTCGGGGCGGTCCGGCTCCGCGGTCCCCCGAACGTCGGCCTTTTGCCCGTTCGACCCGTCTTATAAAGCGATGACGAGCGACGACCGCGGGGACCGGCGACGGCTCGTCGCCGTCGTGCTCGCGGTGTTGATCTCGCAGGTCCTCCTCTATCCCGGCGTCCCCGCCCTCGTGGTCGAACTCGGCGCGCCGGCGGGCATCGACGCGGGGATGTGGTTCCTCGTCGCCGAGTTCGCGGCCTTCGTGACGTTCGCCGTGGTCTGGGGCGCCGCGAGCGACGCGCTCGGCCGGCGCGTCCCCCTCGTCGTGGCCGGCGCGCTCGGCGGAGCCGCCGCCTACGCCGCGCTCGCCGCGGTCCCGCGGCTCGGCCTCGGCTTCCCGGCGGCCCTCCTCGTCCGCGTCGTCGGCGGGTCGCTCACGATCGGCGCGTTCTCGCTCGCGATCACGATGCTGATGGACCTGGGCGGCGGCAACGGCCGGAACATGGGAGCCGCCGGCCTCGCGATCGGGCTCGGAGCCGCGGTCGGCTCCGTCGTCGGCGGGGCGCTCGCCGACCTCGGCGCGTTCTACCCCGTGTACGCGGGCGCGGTCGTCCTCGCCGGCGCGGGGCTGCTGGCGGCGACCGTCGACGACCGGACGGCGGGGGAGCGAGTCACGAACACGGGAGCCGCCGCCGACGGCGCCGCCGATGCCGGCACCACGGACGGCGACGAGCCCGGATTCGGGGAGGTCCTCGCCCGCGCCCGCGAGACGCCCGCCCTCCTCGTCCCCTTCGCGTTCGGCTTCGTCGACCGCCTGACCGCCGGCTTCTTCGCGCTCGTCGGGGTGTACTACTTCCAGGACCCGGCCACCTTCGGGCTCTCGGCGACCGGGGCGGGCGCGACGCTCGCCCTCTTCTTCGTCCCGTTCGCGCTGTTACAGTCGCCGTTCGGAACGCTGTCGGACCGGATCGGCCGGTTCGTCCCGGTCGTCCTCGGGTCGATCGCGTACGGCGTCGTCACGGTCGGCGTCGGCATCGCGCCCGTCTACCCGGTCGCGGCCGGGCTGATGGTGCTCGTCGGCGTCTGCGGCGCGCTCATGGCCCCGGCGACGATGGCGCTCGTCACCGACCTCGTCGACCCGGCCGCCCGCGGCGCGGCGATGGGCGCGTTCAACGTGTTCGGTTCGCTCGGGTTCCTGACGGGGTTCCTCGTCGGCGGGGGCGCGACGGGCGCGTTCGGCTACCGGGCCGCCTTCCTCGCCGTCGGCGGGCTCGAGCTCGCCATCGCGCTAGCGTTGCTTCCGGCGGTTCGGGCGGTCGCGCCGCGGGTCGGCCCCGCCCCGTCGAGCCGGAGCGGATGAGCCGCGTGGCGGGGGCGGTCCGGGCCGCCGGGCGAGTCGAGCCTTTTTACCGCTCGGGGGTCCTCGGGTCGGACGACGAATGGACGTGCTCGTCGTCGGCGCGGGGGAGATCGGCCGCTGGGTGGCTGACACCCTCACAGCCGAGGGCTCGCCGGTCGACGCGAGCGTGAGCTTCGCCGACCGCGACCCCGAGATCGCGGCCGACGCCGCCGCCGCACGCGACGCCGAGGCGGTCCCGGCCGACGCGGGGACGACCCACGACGCGGTCTGTCTCTCCGTCCCGATGTCGGCGGTGCCCGACGCGGTCGCGGCGTACGCGCCGCGGGCCGACCGGGCGATCCTCGACGTCTCCGGCGAGATGACCGATTCGATCGCGGCGATGCGCGAGCACGCCCCCGACCTCGAGCGCGCGAGCTACCACCCGCTGTTCGCGCCCCCGCGGGTCCCCGGCAACGTCGCGGCCGTCGTCGACGAGCCCGGCCCGACCGTCGGGGCCGTCTCCGCGGCGATCGAGGCCGGCGGCAACGAGGTCTTCGAGACCACGGCGGCCGAACACGACCGCGCGATGGAGACGGTCCAGGCGGGCGCACACGCCGCGGTGCTCGCGTGGCGGCTCGCCGGCGAGGAGGTCCGCGAGGAGTTCCACACCCCCGTCTCCGCGGCGCTCGACGACGTGGCCGACACCGTCACCGAGGGCGCGCCCGCGGTGTACGCCGAGATCCAGCGCGCCTTCGACGGGGCCGACGACGTCGCCGAGGCGGCCCGCGAGATCGCCGACGCGGACCCGGAGCGGTTCGCCGACCTCTACGAGCGCGCCCGCGGCGAGCGCGACCCTCGCGACCGACACGACTGATCCCATCCGGAACCCGACAGCAACCTATCCATGATCGACAGAGCGGCGGTCCGCGACACCGCCAACTACCTGCGCCAGGTCCGCCCCATCGACCCCGAGGAGATATCGGAGTACATCGAGGGGACGCCACACCCCGCCGTCGTCCGCGAGACGCTCCGCGAGGAGGCGTTCGACCTCCGGCTCCGCGAGCGCGAGGACGGCAGCTTCGTCCCCGTCGACGACGACCCCGTCCGCCCGCCGGGGTGGGCTCCGGAGGCGTTCCCCGAGGCGTACGCGTTCGCCCTGGAGGACCTCCTCGTCGCGGAGTTCGGCGCGAACTGGCACGTCGGCGACTCCGGCGACGAGCTCAGAGAGACGATCCGCCGACTCAAGGCCGACTACCTCTACGGCAACGACGTCGAGTACGACCGGATCGCCGCGCTCGGCTACGCGATCTACCACCTCCCCGGCTACTACGCGGCGATCGGCTACGTCCTCGACGACCTCGCCGAGAACGGCCTGCTCGACCGGACGCTCCGCGTCCTCGACGTCGGCGCGGGCGTCGGCGGCCCGGCGCTCGGCCTCCACGACTACCTCCCCGAGGACGCGGTCGTGGAGTACCACGCCGTCGAGCCCAGCGCCGCCGCCGACGTCCTCGGCCGGCTGCTCGAGGAGACCGGCCGGAACTTCCGGTCGACGGTCCACCGGACGACCGCCGAGTCGCTGTTCGGTCTCGAGGAGTCGTCCACCCAGTCCGATCGCTCCGCTCCGTCCGACCCGTCGGATCCGCTCGCTGAACCCTTCGATCTGGTGGTTCTCGGCAACGTCCTCTCCGAACTCGCGGACCCGGAATCGGTCCTCGAGGCCGCCACCGACGCGCTGGCGGCCGACGGGAGCCTCGTCGCGCTCGCGCCGGCGGACCGCGAGACGGCGATCGGCCTCCGCGAGGTCGAGCGCGCGGTGGCGACTCCCGAGAGCGGGGTCGAGGTGTACGCGCCCGAACTCCGGCTCTGGCCCGACGCGTCCCCGAGCGACCGCGGGTGGTCCTTCGACGTCCGGGCCGACCTCGCGGTGCCGCCGTTCCAGCGCCGGCTCGACGAGGCGGCCGCCCGCGAGGCGACCGACGAGCCCGGCGAGTTCCACAACGTCGACGTCCAGTTCGCCTACTCGATCCTGCGGACCGACGGAGAACGCCGGGTCGACGCGCGCGCGAGCGACGACCGCTGCGCGCGGATGGCCGACTCGGAGGCGCACGTCACCGACCGCGTGAACCTCCTCGCCGTGAAGCTCAGCCACGACCTGAGCGACGGCGAGAACGCGGTGTATCGCGTCGGCGACGGCTCCCAGCGGACCGACCACTACCTCGTCTGTACGCGCGAGACGGTCCTCAACGACGGACTCCGGGGGGCCGACTACGGCGCGGTCGTCCTCGTCGAGAACGGGCTCGTGCTCTGGAACGACGACGAGGGGGCGTACAACGTCGTCGTGGACGACGAGACCGTCGTCGACGTCGTCGCGCCCTGAGCGAGCGACCGGACGCGAACCCGGTCGGATCCCGGCGCCGTCGACACGCTGATTCTCTCGCCGCCCGTCGTCCCGGCATGGACACGTCACCGGACGGCGACTCGACGCTCCCCGCGGAGACGCGTCTCGGTCGGGTCGCGCTCCGCGTCGACGACCTCGACGCGACGACCGCCTTCTACCGGGACGTGATCGGGCTCGCCGTGCTCGCTTGGGACGGGACGATCGCGACGCTCGGCGCGGGCGGGACGCCGCTTCTCGAACTGACCGCCGACCCCGACGCGCCCGACCGCGGGCGAGCGAACGCTGGTCTGTTCCACACCGCGTTCCGGGTGCCCTCCCGCGGCGCGCTCGGCGACGCGTTGACACGGATCCGGGAGCGGTGGGAACTGGACGGCGCGTCCGACCACGACGTGAGCGAGGCGCTGTACCTCGCCGACCCGGAGGGCAACGGGGTGGAGGTGTACCGTGACCGCCCCCGCGAGTCGTGGACCGGGACCCCGGACGGCGGCGTCCGGATGACCACCGAACCGCTCGACGTCGGGGGCGTCGCCGCGGCCGCGGCCGGCGAGGACCGGGCACCGCCCGACACCGACGTCGGACACGTCCACCTCGAGGTGACGTCGCTCGACGCCTTCGAGCGGTTCTATATAGCGACATTCGGTTTCGACTCCAGAGCGAGGTACCCCGACGCGCGGTTCGTCGCCGCCGGCGGCTACCACCATCACGTCGGCGCGAACACGTGGAACGGACGCACCGACCCGGCCGCCGGCCGCGGACTCGACTGGTTCGAGGTCGTCGTCCCCGGCGACGAGGCTCGCCGTGAACTCCGGGACCGACTCGGGGTGGACGCGGACTCGACCGCCGGGGACGGGTTCGCGGTCACCGATCCGGACGGGATCGAGGTCCGGGTGGGAGACGGGCGGTAGCCGAGTCGCGGGCGGCGGAGCGTCGCCGCCACCGCGGACGTCACTCCTCGGCGCCCGACCGCGAGAGCAGGCGACGGATCGCGAGTCCGACGCCGACGAGCGGGAGGCTGGCCGCGAGGACGTACGGCGCGGCGTAGGCGGCACCGACGACCATCGCCCGGAGGACCGTTCCGAGGCCGCGGACGGACTGAAGGAACGCGGTGACGACCCCGGTGTCGTACCACGCCGTCGACAGCGTGGACGGGTCGGGCGGCTCCTCGCGGAGCTCGACCCGGATCGTCGACAGCGCGACGCGCTCCTCGAGGGAGGCCAGTCGCGTCTCCATCCGCTCGATCTCCGCTTGAACGTCCGCGAGCTCCGACTGGACCGCCAGCACGTCCTCCGTCGTGTTCGCCTCCTCGTAGAGCTCTCTGAGGCGGTCGCGCTCGGCCCGCCGGTTCTCCAGGCGTGCCTCGAGGTCAGCGATCCGGTCCGTGACGTCCCGGCTCTCCGTCGTCGACCGCTCGACCGTTCCGAGCGCCTCGAGGTCGGCCATGGCGGCGTCGAAGTCCTCGCTCGGGACGCGGACCGTGAGCGAGCCGACGGTGTAGTTCTCGTCGCCCCGCTCGTGCGTCTCGCGCGTCGAGTCGCTCACGAACCCGCCGTACTCCTCGACTATCGAGCGGGCCTCGGCGTCCGCCTCCTCGAACGAGTCGACCGTCACCCGGAGGTTCCCGGTCCGGATCAGCCGCCGCTCCGCCACCGCGGCGACCGCCTCGCCGTCTTCGGTGACGGTGTAGGCGGCCTCGGCCGTACCGCTCCCGCCGTCCTCGCCCCCGTTCGACCCCCCGGCTCCGTTGCCCTCGAGCGATCGCGATTCGGGGACGTCGCCGCCGGCGTCGGCGCCCCCTCCGGCTCCGCCGCCGGCACCGGCACAGCCGGCGAGCGCCACGAGGCCCGCGACCGTCACGACGAGCAGCAGTCGTCTCGTGTCCATGTCCGGGGGATACGTCGCGCTCGCGGTAAAGGCTCGCAAGGAACAAACCGTCGTTTGTCCTTCGGCTCCGTCCCGTCCGATCTCGGCGGTATTCGGGCGACCGCCGCCCCTCCCGCCGGGTTTCCGCCCCCGA
>NZ_NHPJ01000070.1 GCF_002252985.1 Halorubrum halodurans
CTCCGAGCTCGGTCTCAGCGAGGAGGTCCAGTCGAAGGCCAACGAGATCATCGAGACCACCGCCGAGCAGGGCCTGTTGTCCGGGAAGTCGCCGACCGGCTACGCCGCCGCCGCCATCTACGCCGCGTCGCTTCTGTGTAACGAGAAGAAGACCCAACGCGAGGTCGCAGACGTCGCTCAGGTCACCGAGGTCACCATCCGCAACCGGTATCAAGAGCAGATCGAGGCGATGGGTTTCCGGTAGCTCGCGGTCGCCCGTGGTTCGGACGCGACGGGAGGATCGGGTTTTTAATCGACACCCGGCGTATCGCCCGACGAGATGTACGACGACATTCTGGTGCCGACCGACGGGAGCCCCGCCTCCGACGCCGCGATCGAACACGCGATCGACCTCGCGGACCGGTACGGGGCTCGACTCCACGCGCTGTACGTCGTCGACGGCTCCGCCTACTCGACGCTCGAGGCCGGCTCCGAGATCGTCATCGACGCGCTCCAGTCGGAGGGCGAGGAGGCGACGGAGCGGGTCGCGGACGCCGCGGCGGAGGCGGGCGTCGAGACGACCACGACGGTGGCGTCGGGGACCGCCTACCGCTCGATCCGCGAGTACGTCGACGACCACGGGATCGACATGATCGTGATGGGAACGCACGGACGAAAGGGGCTCGACCGGTACCTGCTCGGGAGCGTGACCGAACGGGTGGTCCGGACCGCGGACGTGCCCGTCCTGACCGTCCGACAGCCCGACGATGAGTGAGCCACGACGATGAGTGAGTTACGCCCCCGGCTTCCGGCCGCCTGACCATGCGCGACTGGCTCTCACACCGGGTCGCCTCCTCCCCGGACGCGCCCGGACTGATCCGTGCGGAGGACGGGGAGACGTGGACGTACGCCGACCTCGACCGGCTCGTCTCGGAGACCGCGGGTCGACTCGTCGCACACGGGATCTCCGAGGACGACCGGATCGGCGTGCTCACGCCGCCGTACGTCGGGACGGTCGGGCTCGTCCACGCGACGATGCGCGTCGGCGCGACCTTCGTTCCGCTGGGCGAGGGGCTCACCCCGCGGGAGCTGGGCGAGCGCGTCGAGCGCGCCGACCTCGACGCGGTGGTCTGTGCGGAGTCGACCGAGTCGGACGCGCTCGCCGCCGTCGAGGAGGTCCCGGTGCTCTCCGTCGACGAGCCGACCGACGCGACGGTCACCGCCGTCCACGACGTCGACCCCGACCCGGTCGATCCCGCCGAGTGGGCGTTCGAGGACACGCTCTGTATCCTCTTCACCTCGGGGACGACCGGCGCGCCGAAGCCGGTCCCGCTCACCGCGGGCAACCTCTACTCCTCGGCGGTCGCCTCCGCGTTCCGGCTCGGCGTCGACCCGGAGGACCGCTGGCTCGTCTCGCTCGCGCTCCACCACATGGGCGGGCTCGCGCCGGTGTACCGGGCGGTGCTCTACGGGATGACGCTCGTGCTCCGGGAGGGGTTCGACCCCGGCGGGACCGCCGACGACATCGACCGGTACGACGTGACCGGCGTCTCGCTCGTCCCGACGATGCTCGAGCGTATGCTCGACCGTCGGGGGACGCTCGCGGACACGCTTCGGGTCGTCCTCCTCGGCGGCGCGCCGGCCCCCGAGGAACTGATCGAGCGCTGTCGGGACTACTCGATCCCGGTGTACCCGACCTACGGCATGACGGAGGCCGCCTCACAGGTGACGACCGCCACGCCGAGCGCGACCCGCGACCGGCCGGAGACGGTCGGTCGTCCGATCTTCGGCACCGACGTGGTCGTCGTCGGCGAGGACGGCGACCCGGTCGAGGCCGGCGAGACCGGCGAGATCGTCGTCGACGGTCCGACCATAACGCCGGGCTACCTGGGTCCCGACGCGACGGGATCGGCGTTCGGCCCGCACGGCCTCCACACCGGCGACGTCGGGAGTCTCGACGAGGAGGGCTACCTCTACGTCTTCAACCGGCTCGACGACCGGATCATCTCCGGCGGCGAGAACGTCGAGCCGGGCGAGGTCTCGGACGTGCTGCGGGGCCATCCCGCGGTCGACGACGTCGCCGTCGTCGGCCTCGCGGACGACGAGTGGGGGGAACGCGTCGCGGCGCTCGTCGCGGTCGGGGACCGGCCCGCCGCGAACCGGGGGGATGCGGACCGAGGGGACGCGAGTCCGGAGGATGACCGGGACGCACCCGCCGCGGACGGTGCGGCCGACGCGACCGGCGCGGCCGACGCGACCGCCGAACACGCACCGACCGGACCCGACGACGGCGACGCCGGGGACGAGGACGACGTCGGCACCGAGACTGGCGATAGGGACGACGCCGGCGCCGACTCCCCGCCCGGAACGGACCCCGGTTCCCCGATCGCCGAGGAGGCCGATCCAGGGAGCGGACACGGCGATCCGGGGAACGAGGGCCGCCTCGACGACGCGCTCCTCGAGTTCGCCAGGGACCGGCTCGCCGGCTTCAAGATCCCGAAGACCGTCGCGTACACCGACGAGCTCCCACGGACCGTCTCCGGGACGATCGACCGCGACGCCGTGAGGGAACGGCTCCGCGAGACGGGTCACGACCCGCGCGACGAGTTCGGAAGCGCCGGCTTCGAACCGGCCGACCCCGAACCGGCGGACCTCGATCCGACGGATCTCGACCCGGCGGAGTCGGTGCCGGGGGACAACGAACCGCCGCCGGAGGGGTCCGCGGACGACCGTGACGGCGCGGACGACGGCGACGCCGCCGACCGCGACGACGACGGGGCAGACGGCGATCCGACCGACGCCGGAGCGGGCGCGGACGCCGAGGATCCCGCCGACGATCCGGAACCGTCGGCGTGAGGGACGCCCGCGGTCGCCCCTCCCGCCCGCCGGGCGCCGAACCCGTTTAGTCGCCGCGGGCCGTACCGGCGCCCGGTGACACGCGTGTACGTCCCCGACGATACGCCGGCGGCCTGTCCCGCCTGTGGCGACCCCTACGAGTCGGTGTCGCGGCACACGGGCGGCTTCGCGGTCAACCTGCTCGACAACGCACGCTACCGGCGGGTGTGTTTCCACCCGGCGACGACCGACGGCGATCCCGCCCTCGACTGTTTTCACCACACGCACGCGGAGGCGGGCACGGGCGACGCGGCGGACCGCGGCTCCGCCGATACCGCTTCCGATGCGGGCCTCGACATCGACCACGGGGCGGACGCCGATGACGACCGCGACGCCGACGCAGCTCGCGAGGAGGCGGGCTGAGTCGCCCGACCGAACGCCCGCTAGAACTCCTCGCCGCTCGTGATCGAGGTGTACGCGCCGATCAGCGACCCGGTGAGCTCGACCTCCTCGAGGACGGCGTGCTCGTCGACGACGGTGTTCTTCACGTCGCTGTCCGCGATCGTCGCCTCGGGGAAGACGACCGCGCGCTCGAGCGTGCTGTCCGCGACCTTCGCGCCGTCCATCACGTGGACGACGTCGCCGATCTCCGAGTCCTCGACGGTCGCGCCGTCGGCGACGAGGCTGCCGCCGTCGAGGGCGTACTCGACCGTGTCGAGGTAGCTCTCGGCGGTGCCGATGTCGTACCACGCGCCGTCGAAGGTGAACGCGTGGACGGGCTGCCGTGACTGGAGCCACTGGAGGAACCAGCCGGGCTCGTCGGGGTTGTTGTCGTTCTCGAGGTACGTCGAGAGGTCGGGCAGCGTCTCCGCGGGGAACGCGTAACACGCGATGGAGACGAGCGTGCTCTTGGGGTCCTCGGGCTTCTCCTGGAAGTCGACGACCCGGTCGCCGTCGAGGTCGACGAGGCCGTACGACTTGGCGCGCTCGAGCGACCCCACGTCGTAGGCGGCCAGCGTCGGCGTCCCCTTCTCCTCGAAGAAGTCGGTGAACTCGGCCAGATCGAAGCTGATCAGGTTGTCGCCGGCGACGACGAGCAGGTCGTCGTCGACGCCCTCGCGGTCGACGAGCTGGGCCAACGCGCCGACGACGCCGAACTTCTCGTCCTCCTCGACGGTCTCCTCGATCGACAGGGTGGGCTTCTCGAACTCGCTCCCGTCGAGGTACTCGGAGAACGTGTCGGCGAAGCGCTCGTTGGTCGAGACGAACACCTCGTCGACCCGGTCGTCGGCCTCGAGGTCGGCGAAGATCTCGTCGATGACCGTCCGCTCGCCCACGGGGAGGAACATCTTGGGTCGGTCCTTGGTTATCGGCCAGAGCCTCGTCGCGTATCCGCCGGCAAGTACCACTGCTTTCATACACGTACCCCTGCGGGCGAGCGACATACTTCTTGTGCCTCCGTCAACGCGTCGAGGCTCCGTCGGCGTTTTACCTCGTCCCCGCCAGCGGGCGGTATGGAGACGACCCGACAGCGGATCGCGGCCCGCCTCCGGGCGGAGCCGGCCACCGCGAGCGATCTCGCGGCCGAGCTCTCGTTGCCGACGCCGACCGTCTACGAGCACCTCGAACACGTCTCCCGATCGATCGGCAACGACGACGCGGATGAGTCGTTCCTCGTCTCGCCGCCGACGTGTCGGGACTGCGGCTTCGACGGCTTCGACGACCCGCTCAACGCGCCCTCGCGGTGCCCCGAGTGTAACTGCGAGCGGATCGACGAGCCCGCGTTCGTGATCCGGTAGCCGACCCTCCGGTAGCCGGCTCCCGACTCACAGCCGCTCGAGCAGCGCCGCCGCGGCGGCCGACGACGACCCCGGCCCGCGGGCGGTGATCAGGTCGCCGTCCTCGGTCACGCTCTCGTCGGCGTCGAGCTCCGCGTCCCACTCCGCGCCGGCCATCCGGACCTCGTCTTCGACCCAGTACGGGAGCTTTCGGCCGTCGGGAAGCACGTCCGCGTCGTCGACGATCCCCTCCTCCCACTCGTTCGGGAAGCCCGTCACGGCGCGTCCCTCGACGAGGGCCGTCCCGTCGGCCTCGCGGGTGAACCCGAGGATCCCGACGGCGTGACACACCACGAGCGCGACGCCCTCGCCGCCGCCGACCGCCTCGAGCAGCAGCTGGCGCGCGTGCCGGTCCTGGTTCACGTCCCAGACGGTGCCGTGGCCGCCGGGGAACACGACCGCGTCGTGGTCCGTGGCCGCGACCGTCGCGAGCGGCGCCGGGTCGTTGAGCCTCGGATGGCTCTCGTCGACCTCGCGGTACTCCGCGGCGACCTCCTCGCCGCCCGCCGCGTCCGGCTCCAACGAGCGCTCGTCGACGACCGGCGGCGAGCCCGAGGGCGTCGCGACCGTCACGTCGACGCCCGCCGACTCGAGCGTCGTCAGCGGCTCGATACACTCCTCCGCCCAGTACCCCTCCTCGCTCACGACGAACAGCGCGCTTGTCATGTCCGCTCGGTCGTTCGGGCGCACGAGGGAAAAGGAGACCGTGGCCGGCAGCGACCGGGGGCGATCCGGCGACGGGCTCGGCCGATCCGTCCGCGACGCGCCGGTCCACAAGACGTATCCCGCCCCTCGGCGAACCGCCGCCGATGCCCCGCACGACCCGCAGACGAGCCCTCCTCGCGGCGGCGTCCGGGATCGCGGCGTTGGCCGGCTGTGCCGGTTCCAGCGAGCACTCGGCGTCCGTCCCGGCACCGACGGAGGACCGGATCCGTGACTACGAGGTCCGATCCGTTCGCGACGAGTCCGGCACCCCGCTCTTCGTCCGGGAGGACGGTCGACGGAGCGACGTCGACGACGGCGGAAACGAAGACGACGGCGGAAACGAAGGCGGCGGCCGCGAGACCGAAACCCGGCGCTATCGCGGCGGCCGGCGCGTTCTGACCTCGACGGACGCCCTCGCGGACCTCGCGTTCGAGGACACGCCCGAGGCACGGGCGCTTCGCGAGTTCGTCGCCGGGACGGAGTTCGAGACCGCGTCGGTGTACCTCCTCTCGATGCCGATGGAGGAGTGTTACACGGTCCGGCTCCGGTCGGTCTCCGTCGAACGGGACGAGCTCGAGGGCGGCGACCTCCACCCGCACGCACGCTTCTGTCGGCGCTACCGCCCGGCGGACGTCGCGTGCGAGACGGGCCGGATCCACACCGTCGGGTTCGCGATCCGGCTGCCCGTGGCGGCGGACCGATCCGGCGGAAGCGGCCGCGGCATGTCCGGCTCCTGCCGGCCGATCCCCCGGAACGAGCCGTTCGACCCCGACCTCGACCCCGCACCGGGGGGTGAGGACGCGTGACCTCGCGTCGGTCGCTGCTCGCCGGGATCGGCGGCGCCGGCGCCGCCGCCCTCGCCGGCTGTACCGGAGTCGTCCCGTGGCGCGACGACGGGACCGACAGAGCCGACGTCGCCCTCGCGCCGGACGCGGTCGAGCCGGTCGAGCGATCTCCCTCCCCGTTCCCGGTCGCGGTTCCCGAGTCGCTCGCGGCGGCCCACGGGACCCGCGCTCGCGAGCTGCTCGGCGCGGTTCCGGCGGACCCGTCCCTGCCGAACGCCGCCGTCGAGCGGGAGCTCCGGAACGAGCGCGAACGCGCCGCGGACCGGATCGAGAACGGGAGCGACCGCCCCTGGCCGACTGACCGGCTCGCGGGGTGGCGCGCGATCCGGAGCGACGCGGCGACCGTCCGCGGCGCGCACCGGGCGGCGACCGGCGAGGACGACTCGGAGGCGGTTCGCGGGCGCCGACGCGCGGCGCGCGAGGACCTGGCGTCGTTCGTGGCCGCCCACGAGTATCGCGCCCGCTCCCCGCTGGAGGCGACCCTCGTTCACGCGCCGGTCGAGGACCTCGTGGCGACGTGTCGCCGTCGCGTTCGCCCCGTTCGGACGTACCCGGCCGATCCGGTTGCGAGGCCGTTCCGCGCCGGCGAGGCCGTCGGCTGGATCGAGGGCGCCCGCGCGACGCTCGACGACGCGACCGGCCTGCTGGAGACGTACCGGGCCCGGCGCGACGGGACGGACTCGTGGTGGTCGTCGCTGATCGCGTCCGCCCGGCGGCTGCGGCTCGCGGTCGATCGCGAGCGCACGACGGTCGGGCGGTTCCTCGAGCGCGACGATCCCCCCGTCGACGAGGACCTCCGCGGGACGCCCGCCCGCCGGCTCCTCGTGGAGGCCAGCCGACGCGCCGAACGGCTGAGCGAGGACGTCGAGGAACGCGTCGACGACGGGGCCGTCGCGACGGCCGCCGTCGGGGCCGGGCGGGCCCTCGCCGCGATCGAGACGCTCTCGACGGCGGTCGAGGGAGTTCGAGACGGCGCCTACCGCGATCGCGTGACGGCCGAGTCCGTCGGGCGGGCGGCCGACCGCGCCCGCGAGTCGCTCGCCGGGGTCGCCGCGGCCGACGATCCGCGGCTCGCGGCGCGGATCGCAGAGCCCGCGTTCGGAACGCACGCGTACGTCGTCGACCGGATCGACGAAGGGCACGCCGATCCGGTTCGCGCTCAGGGCGACCTGGCCTTCGTCGACCTCTACGCCCGCGCCGTGCCGCCGGCGACGCGGTTCGTGCTCGACCGGCTGGACTGAGACGGAACCGGCGGCCCCGCGGCCGCGGCGGTCGGGCGGAACGTCGTCGAGAACCCGGTCGATTCGCGAGGACTACTCGTCGCCCTGCGCGTCGACGATCACGACCTCGCCGTCCTCGACCGTGACGTTGATCAGCGTCTTGACGTCGTAGTCGGTCTCGTCGAGCTCGTTCTCGCCGGCCTTCTTGATCACGGCGACGACGTCGACGACCTCCGCGCCGACCTCGTCGGTGAGCGCGTCGAGGATCGCCTTCATCGTGCCGCCCGTCGAGAGCACGTCGTCGAGCACGAGGACGCGGTCGCCCTCCTCGACGTCGTTGATGTACATCTCCGACTCGGAGTAGCCCGTCTCCTGGAACAGCGGGACCTCGCCGTCGAGACCGTACTGGCGCTTGCGAATGACGACGAGCGGGATGTCGGTCATCAGGGAGAGCGCGGTCGAGATGTGGATCCCCATCGCGGCGGGGGTGACGATCTTGTCGACGTTCTCCAGCTCCGCCTTCCGGATGATCCGGATGACGATCTCCCGGAGGAGCTCCGGTTTCAGCATCGGGACGCCGTCGCTGATCGGGTGGACGAAGTACTGGTACTCGCCTTTCTCGATGATCGGCGCGTCGAGGAGCGACTGCCGCAACTGGTCCATGTCGCCGGTACTCGTGGCGGTTAATAAAGCGTGGCGATCACGCGTTTTCGCGGGCGTCGATCTCGGTGTAGATGTACCACGCCGCGGTGTACGCCGACAGGAAGAGCAGATAGCCGACGACGAGTCCGGCGGTGCGCCGTGCGTCGAGCCCGCCGGGAAGCGTCCGGGAGAGGACGGCGAGCGCGACGAGGAACACGAGAAACGAGAAGAGTCCGGAGAGCGCGTAGACGCCGATGTCCGAGGTGAGCCGGTCGCGCATGCCACGACCCACGGGGGCGCTCGGTAAACCGCCGTCGGTTCGGCGGGCCGACCCGTCGCGACCCCGCTCGCGGATTGCAACCCCTATATGCCCCCGGCCACACGTGCGGGTATGAACGGGAACCGGTTCGGTCGCCTCTTCCAGGTGACCACCTACGGCGAGAGCCACGGCGACGCGATGGGCGTGACCGTCTCGGGCGTGCCCGCGGGCGTCGAACTCGACGAGGACGCGATCCAGGCACAGCTCGACCGGCGCAAGCCGGGGCAGTCGATGATCACCACCTCGCGGGGCGAACCGGACGAGGTCGTCGTCAACTCCGGCGTCCAGGACGGCTACACGACCGGCACCCCGATCGGGATGACCATCCAGAACAAGGACGCGCGCTCGGGCAAGTACGAACCGTACGTCACCGCGCCCCGTCCCTCCCACGGCGACTACACCTACTCCGCGAAGTTCGGCACGCGCAACTGGGGCGGCGGCGGGCGCTCCTCCGCGCGCGAGACGGTGAACTGGGTGGCCGCGGGCGCGGTCGCGGAACAGGTGCTCGACGCCTCCGAGCACGACGTGACGATCAAGGCACACGTCAACCGCATCGGCGACGTCGAGGCCGACGACGTGAGCTTCGAGCAGCTGCTCGAACACAGCGAGGAGAACGACGTGCGGTGTGCGGACCCCGAGGCGGCCGCGGAGATGCAGGAGCTGATCGAGGAGTACCAGGAGCGCGGCGACTCCATCGGCGGCTCCATCTACTTCGAGTGTCGCGGCGTCCCGCGCGGGCTCGGCGCGCCGCGCTTCGACGGCTTCCCGAGCCGCCTGGGGCGGGCGATGTTCTCCATCCCGGCGACCACCGCGGTCGAGTTCGGCCTCGGGCGGGAGGCGGTCGGCGTCTCGGGCAGCGACCGCAACGAGGACTGGACGTTTGACGACGGCGAGTCGTTCGACCACGTCGAGAGCGAGGCGGGCGACCCGGTGCCGGTCGGCAACGACCACGGCGGGCTCCAGGGCGGGATCACCACCGGCGAGCCGATCTACGGCGAGGCGACGTGGCACGCGCCCACCTCGATCCCGAAGGAACAGCACACCGCCGACTGGGAGACGGGCGAGGAGAAGGAGATCCAGGTCGTCGGGCGACACGACCCCGTCCTCCCGCCGCGGGCCGTGCCGGTCGTCGAGGCCATGCTCCACTGTACCGTCCTCGACTTCATGCTGCTCGCCGGGCGGATCAACCCCGACCGCGTCGACGGGAACCCCGGACAGTACGACACCGAGTACCACCCGAGCAGCCCGCGGAACGAGTGACCTCCACGCGGGCGGGTCCGCCCGCCCGACCGCGGCCGCGGGACGTACCCGTTCCTCACGTTTTTATCCCCGCCCGACGCATCACCCGTATCGCACGATGGGACCCTCACACCCCCCGGACGGATCGACCGACGCGGACGGCGTGACGGGGGGCGACGCCGGCGACGTCCACGGACCCGATCCCGACGGGATCGACCTGCGCACGTTCCGTGAGGTCGTTCGTAACGCGGGACACTCGATCTACTGGACCGACACCGGCGGGACGATCGAGTACGTGAACGACGCGTTCGTGGAACAGACCGGATACAGCGCCGAGGAGGCGGTCGGAAGCAACGCGAACATCCTTCAATCGGGCGTCCACGACGGGCAGTTCTACGAACGGCTCTGGGACACGATCCTCTCCGGCGAGGTCTGGTCCGGCGAGATCGTGAACGAGCGGCGTGACGGCGAGCGCTACGTCGCGAAACAGACCATCTCGCCGATCGCGAACGGGGACGGGAAGATCGTCCGGTTCGTCGCGGTCAACGAGGACGTCACCGAACTCCGCGCCTCTCGGGAGCGGGCGGAACGGGAACGCGACCGCTTCGAGCAGCTCCTCGACGCGGTTCCGGTGCCGCTCGTGCTCTCCGAGTTCAGCGGCGGCGACCCGATCGTCGAGCAGACGAACCGCGCGTTCAGGGAGCGGTTCGGCTTCGACCCCGGTCGGCTGATCGGCTCGTCGCTCGACGAGTTCATCGTCGACGAGGACGACACGGCGAGGGCCGGCGAGATAAACGAGCGGATCCGTCGGGGAAAGCGCGTACATCGGGAGGTCGTCCGTCGGACGGCGAGCGGCGAGCGACGCACGTTCCTGCTCGTCGCGACGCATCTCTCGGGCGATGACGGCGACGAGGCGCTGGGCGCGTACCTCGACATCACCGACCGCAAGCGCGCGGAGGAGGAGCTACGGCGGAAGAACCGCCAGCTCGAGGAGTTCGCGGAGGTCGTGAGCCACGACCTGCGGAACCCCCTGAACGCCGCCACCGGCCACCTGGAGATGATCGACGCGCCGGAGGACGACCCGCACCTGGCGTCGGTGGCGAACGCCCACGAGCGCATGGCGGACCTGATCGAGAACATCCTGTCGCTCGCGAAGCGGGGACAGGGCATCGACGAGACGGAGCCGATCGAGCTCGACGCCTTCGTCGTCGACTGCTGGGACGCGATCGCCACGGGCGACCTGCGGCTTCGGAACGAGGCGTCGGGGACCGTGCGTGCCGATCCGGCTCGGTTCCGGCAGCTGCTCGGCAACCTCTTTCGGAACAGCGTCGAGCACGGGTCGACTAGCAGTCGGTCCCAGGCCGGCGGCGACGTGGAACACGGGGCCACGGGCAGCCGGGCGAAGCCGGACGACGGCGACGATGACGGGGCCACCACCGTCACCGTCGGCGACCTCCCCGGCGGGTTCTACGTCGAGGACGACGGGCCGGGGATCCCGGAGGAAGCGCGCGAGGATGTCTTCGACTCCGGGCACACGACCGCCGAGACCGGGACCGGGTTCGGGCTCGCCATCGTCCGCGAGATCGTCGAGGCACACGGCTGGTCGGTCGCCGTGACGGACGGCGCGGCGGGCGGCGCTCGGTTCGAGTTCACCGGCGTCGACCGCGAGTGAGGCTCCGGGCGCTACGCGACCACCACGGCGTCGACGACGACCAGGAGGACGAACCCGGCGAGGAAGGCGGCCGTCGCGGCGTCGGCGTGGCCGTGGCCGTGCGAGGAGGGGATCATCTCGCGGAAGACGACCGCGAGCATCGCGCCCGCCGCGAACCCGGCCGCGGCGGGGAAGAGCCCGGTGGAGAGGGACACGAGCGAGAAGCCGACCGTCGCGGCGAGCACTTGCGGGACCGTCCCCGACAGCGCCGTGTACGCCAACACTCGAAGGCTGCTCGCTCCCGTCTCGGCCATCGGGACCGCGAAGGCGAAGCCGTCCGGGACGTTCTGGAGGCCGATCACGACCGCCAGCACGAGGGCGACCTCCTCGAGCCCGGAGGCGAAGGCGACGCCGATCGCGAGGCCCTCGGGCGCGTTGTGGAGGGTGATCGCCCCGCCGACGAGCAGCGCCCGGCGGAGCGTGGCGTCCACGGTCGCGGTCGCCCCGCCCTCGACGACCTCGTCAACCCGGCCGGCGTCGCTCCCGAGGTCGTCCTCGCCGACCTCCCCGCTTCCCGCCATTCCCGCGACGTCGGCCCGCGTCGCGCCGCCCTCCGCGCGCCACCCACGATACCGGGCGTGAAGGTGCGGGATGAGTCGGTTGCCGGCGAGGAGGCCGAACCCGCCGACGAGGAGCCCGGCCAACACCGCCTCGAGGCTGCCCTCCTCGGTGCCGGGGAGGATCAGTCCGAACACGCTGGCGGCGATCATCAGCCCGGCCGCGAGGCCGAGGGCCGCGTCGTACGTCCGGTGGCTCACTCGGGCGCGGACGAACACCGGAAGCGCGCCGATCCCGGTCACGAGTCCCGTCGCCCCCGCGATCCCGATCACGGTCGGGAGGTCGGTCATGGCGGGTGATCCGGACGACGGGGCATAAACCCGAGTCACACGGCGGCGCCCCTCGCGTGATCGAGGCCGTTCGACCGGCCCCGGCGTCGCCGAGGCTGCGCGTTCCGTCGTGTTCTCGGCCACGTTTCCATTCACGAAAACAATACCTAGTCTTGTACGCCCGCGCGCGTGCGTCGGGTTTATAACCCGTCACGGACTACTTCGGACAAGTTCTATGCCAGAGGAGACCGAATACGGAGCCGGCCAGATCCAGGTCCTCGAGGGCCTTCAGGCCGTCCGAAAGCGTCCGGCGATGTACATCGGGTCCACGGACGGACGCGGGCTCCACCATCTCGTCTACGAGGTCGTCGACAACGCCATCGACGAGGCGCTCGCGGGGTACTGTGCGGAGATCGACGTCACCGTCCACGAGGACGGCTCCGTGAGCGTCCGGGACGACGGTCGCGGCATCCCCGTCGACACTCACGAGAAGTACGACCGCCCGGCGCTCGAGGTCATCATGACCGTCCTCCACGCCGGCGGAAAGTTCGACTCGAAGTCCTACCAGGTCTCGGGCGGCCTCCACGGCGTCGGCGTCAGCGTCGTCAACGCGCTCTCGGAGCGGCTGGAGGTCGAGGTGAAACGCGACGGCGGCGTCTACCGACACGAGTTCCGGCGCGGCGAGCCCGCTCCGGACGGGTTCGAGCGCGTCCGCGATCTGGATCCCGCGGAGGACACCGGGACGTACATCCGCTTTTGGCCCGACGACGACGTCTTCGAGACCACCGACTTCGAGTTCTCGACGCTCTCCAGCCGGCTCCGCGAACTCGCCTTCCTCAACTCCGGCGTGGCGATCACGCTGGCGGACGAGCGCGACGGGAACAGCGAGACGTACCGGTACGACGGCGGGATCCGCGAGTTCGTCGGCTACCTCAACGAGACGCGGACGCCGATCCACGACGACGTGATCTACTTCTCCGACGAGGACGAGGGCGTCCACGTCGAGGTCGCCATGCAGGCGACCGAGGAGCTTCAGGGCTCCGTCCACGCGTTCGCGAACAACATCAACACCCGCGAGGGCGGCACGCACCTCACCGGGTTCAAGACGGCGCTCACCCGCGTCGTCAACGACTACGCCAACGAACACGGGCTCGTCGACGACCTCGACGCCAACCTCAAGGGCGAGGACGTCCGGGAGGGGTTGACCGCCGTCATCTCGATCAAGCACCCCGACCCGCAGTTCGAGGGGCAGACGAAGACCAAGCTCGGGAACAGCGAGGTCCGCGGCGTCGTCGAGTCGGCGACCCACGAGAAGCTCGGCACGTTCCTCGAGGAGAACCCCGACACCGCCCGCAAGATCGTCCACAAGGCCGCGGAGGCCGCCAGGGCGCGGAAGGCCGCGAAGAAGGCGGAGGAGCTGACCCGTCGGAAGTCGGCGCTCGAGTCGACCGCGCTGCCCGGCAAGCTCGCCGACTGTCAGACCCGCGACCCCACGGAGGCGGAGCTGTTCGTCGTGGAGGGCGATTCCGCGGGCGGGTCGGCGAAACAGGGGCGGAACCGCGAGAACCAGGCGATCCTCCCGCTCAAGGGGAAGATCCTCAACGTCGAGAAACACCGGCTCGACCGGATCCTCGAGAACGACGAGATCCGCGCGCTGATCACCGCCATCGGGGCGGGGATCGGCGAGGAGTTCGACATCGACGACGTCAGGTACAACAAGATCATCCTCATGACCGACGCCGACGTCGACGGGGCCCACATCAGGACCCTGCTTTTGACCCTGCTGTACCGTCACATGAAGCCGCTTCTGGAGGCCGGCTACGTGTACGCGGCACAGCCCCCGCTGTACCGGATCCGCTACCGCGGCGAGACGTACGACGCGATGACCGAGGCGGAACGCGACCGGATCGTCGAGGAGGAGTGTGACGGGAACCCGACGCAGGTCCAGCGGTTCAAGGGCCTCGGCGAGATGAACCCCGACCAGCTGTGGGACACGACCATGGACCCCGCGAACCGCCGCCTCAAGCGGATCACGATCGACGACGCGGCCGCCGCCGACCGGATGTTCAACGTCCTGATGGGAGACGCGGTCGAGCCGCGAAAGCAGTTCATCAAGGAGCACGCGACCGAGGCGGAGTGGGTGGACATATGAGCTCGGACGTACCCGACGTCGACCCGAACGACGTGCGCGCCGCGCAGGTGACGAACGCGCGCATCGAGGACGAGATGGAGCAGTCGTACATCGACTACGCGATGTCGGTCATCGCGGGGCGTGCGCTCCCGGACGTCCGCGACGGGCTCAAACCCGTCCACCGGCGCATCCTCTACGCGATGCACGAGGCGGGCGTCACGAGCAACTCCGCACACCGCAAGTCCTCCTCCATCGTCGGCGAGACGATGGGCGACTACCACCCCCACGGCGACAGCGCCATCTACGACACCCTCGCGCGGATGGCCCAGGACTTCTCGATGCGGTACCCCCTGGTCGACGGCCAGGGGAACTTCGGCTCCGTCGACGGCGACCCGCCGGCGGCGATGCGGTACACGGAGGCGCGGATGGCCCCCATCGCCGAGGAGCTGCTCGCCGACATCGAGCGCGACACGGTCGATTTCACCGCCAACTACGACGACCGTCTCGAGGAGCCGGCGGTGTTGCCCTCGGCGGTGCCGCACCTGCTCGTCAACGGCTCGTCGGGCATCGCAGTCGGGATGTCGACGAACGTCCCGCCGCACAACCTCGGCGAGGTCGTCGACGCCACGGTCGAGCTCATCGAGGACCCGGACGCGAGCGTCGAGGACCTGATGGAACACGTGAAGGGGCCGGACTTCCCGACCGGCGCGAACATCGTCGGGCGCAACGCGGTCCATAAGGCGTACAAGACGGGTCGCGGCCGGATCCGCGTCCGTGCCGAGTTCGAGGTCGACGAGGAGGCGGGACGGATCGTGATCACGGAGCTCCCCTTCCAGCAGAACAAGTCCCGGCTCGTCGAGCGCATCGCCGAGGACGTCAACGAGGGAGCCATCGAGGGGATCCGCGACCTCCGCGACGAGTCCGACCGCGACGGGATCCGCGTCGTCGTCGAGCTCAAGCGCGACGCGATGGCGGAGGTCGTCAAGAACCAGCTCCTGGAGAGCCACCTCGAACGGACCTTCGGCGTGATCAACCTCGCGTTGGTCGACGGCTCGCCGCAGGTCCTGGACCTCAAGGAGACCCTCGAGCACTACGTCGATCACCGGCGGGACGTGGTCCGTCGCCGCTCCGAACACGAGCTCGACGAGCGGGAGGACCGCGCGCACATCCTCGAGGGTCGGTTGAAGGCGCTCGAGAACGTCGACAGCGTGGTCGAGACGATACAGGACTCCGAAGACCGCGACGCCGCGAGGGCGGCGCTCGAGGTGGACTACGACTTCTCGGAGGCGCAGGCGGAACACATCGTCCGGATGCAGCTCGGGTCGCTGACCTCGATGGAGACCCAGGAGATCGAGGCGGAGTACGAGGACGTGACCGCGCGGATCGAGCGGCTGGAGACGATCCTCGCGGACCCCGACGAGCTCGACTCGGTGATAATCGAGGAGCTCGAGGAGATGAAAGCGGAGTACGGCGACGAGCGGCGCACGAGCTTCATCGAGGACACGGGGTCGGTCACCCACGAGGACCTGATCCCCGAGGAGGAGTGTATCGTCGTCATGAGCGAGGACGACTACATCAAGCGGATGCCCCTCGAGACGTTCCGGGCGCAGAACCGGGGCGGGAAGGGGATCATCGGCGCGGACCTCAAGCAGGGCGACCGCGTCTCCTCCGTGTTCGCCGCCAACTCCCACGACTACCTGCTCGTGTTCACCAACCACGGGCAGATCTACCGGCTGAAGACGTACGAGATCCCGGAGATGTCCCGGACGGCCCGCGGAAAATCGGCCGTGAACCTCCTCGACCTCGACGACGGCGAGGAGATCGAGGCGGTCGTGAACACCGACGACCTCGACGACGACGAGTTCCTCACGATGGTCACCCGCGACGGGTACATCAAGCGGACCGCCGTCGACGAGTTCGGCAACATCCGGTCGACCGGGATCCGGGCGATCCGGCTGGAGGACGGCGACGAGCTCGTCGACGTCGAGGTGACCGACGGCGGGACCCACATCGTCATCGGCAGCCGCGACGGGATGGCGATCCGGTTCGACGAGGACGACGTCCGGCCGATGGGACGGACCGCCCGCGGCGTGATCGGGATCGACCTCCGGGAGGGCGACCGCGTCGCCGGCGTGGCGGCGGTCGACGCCGAGCGACACAACTGGGTGTTGACCGTGACCGAGAACGGCTACGGGAAACGCTCGGACCTCGACGAGTACCGGCCGCAGTCGCGGAACGGGATGGGGCTCGTCGACATCAAGACGGGGGATCGAAACGGCAGCGTCGTCGCCATCGAGGCGGTGACCTACGGCGACCACCTGATCGCGATGAGCGCCGACGGACAGATCATGCGAACCCGCGTCGAGGAGATCTCGACGGTGAGCCGGAACACCATGGGCGTCATCGTGATGGACCTCGAGCCAGACGACGAGGTCGCCTCCGTGGACATCGTCCCCGAGACGGCGTACGCCGACGGGAACGCGGAGCGCCCCGAGAACTGAACCGGGCGCCGCACGGCCGTCGCGACCGGCGGTCCGTCGCCTCGCGGATCCTTCAGGAAAGTTACTTACGATCTCCGGCGGAACGGCCGGTCGAGATGGACGAGTACGAGGCGATATCCGAGGTGGTCCACGAGCCCGACCCCGCGTTCGCGGAGGCGACGAACGTCGCCGCGTTCATGCGCGAGTACGGGATCGACGACTACGAGGAACTGATCGCGCGCACCACCTCGTCCGTCGACCGGGAGCCCGAGTCGGGCGTCGACTGGTTCTGGGACGAGGTCGTCGACTACCTCGACGTCGACTTCTATACCGACTACGACGCGGTCCGCGACGACGCGGACGGCCCGCAGTTCACGGAGTGGTATCCCGGCGGCGAGATCAACGTCGCCCACAACGTCGTCGACCGCCACGCCGCCGTCGACTCGCCGAACCGGAACCGCGTCGCGCTGATCTGGGAGGGCGAGCCGGGCGACGTGCGCGAGGTCACCTTCCACGAGCTTCACCGAGAGAGCAACCGCGTCGCCAACTACCTCGAGTCGGTCGGAGTGGAGACCGGCGACACGGTCGGGCTGTACATGCCGATGGTGCCGGAGGTCGTCTCGATCCTCTACGGCTGCCTGAAGGTCGGCGCGATCGCCGTCCCGATCTTCTCGGGGTTCGGGCGCGAGGCGACCGCGACCCGGATCGACGACGCCGAGCCGGCGGTGCTGTTCACCGGCGACGGCTTCCACCGCCGCGGCAGCGAGGTCCGACTGAAGGCGACGGCGGACGCCGCGATCGACGACGCGGGCCACGTCGAGGACGTGGTCGTCTACGACCGGCTCGGCGCGACGCCCGACGGCGAGGGCGCCGAGCCGGTCCCGTGGCAGGCGGGTCGGGACGTCACGTGGGGCGACGCGATCGAGCCGCGGTCGCCCGAGTACGGGACGAAGCGGCTCCCCTCGAACGCGGAGTCGATGCTGCTCTACTCGTCCGGGACGACCGGGACGCCGAAGGGGATCGTCCACACCCACGCCGGCGTCCTCGTTCAGTGCGCCAAGGAGATCCACTTCGGCTTCGATCGGAAGCCGGCGGACCGGTTCTTCTGGGTCGCCGACATCGGCTGGATGATGGGGCCGTGGACGCTGATCGGCAACCACGCCTTCGGCGGCACGGTGGTCATGTACGAGGGCGCGCCCGACCACCCCGAGCCCGACCGGTACTGGGAGCTGATCGACCGCCACGGGATCACCCAGTTCGGCGTCTCGCCGACGGCGATCCGGGCGCTGCGGAAACACGGGGACGAGTGGGTCGAGGGCCACGACCTCTCGAGTCTCCGAATCTTAGGCTCCACCGGCGAGCCGTGGGACCCCGAGTCGTGGACGTGGTTCCACGAGGAAGTCGGCGGCGGCGAGTGTCCGATCATCAACATCTCGGGCGGCACGGAGATCTGCGGCTGTTTCCTGATGCCGATGCCGAACCGGCCGCTGAAGCCGTGTACGCTCGGCGGCCCCGGACTGGGGATGGCCATTGACGTCGTCGACGAGACGGGCGAGTCGGTCGCGGCGACCGACGAGCGCGGCTATCTCGTCGCGCGCGACTCGTGTCCCTCGATGACCAAGAGCCTCTGGTCGGGCGACGAGCGCTACCTCGAGGAGTACTGGTCGACGTGGCCCGACCTCTGGGACCACGGCGACTTCGCCCAGCGGGACGCGGACGGCTTCTGGTTCCTCCACGGCCGTGCCGACGACGCGCTCAACGTCGCCGGACGGAAGGTCGGTCCGGCCGAGATAGAGGGCGTGTTGATCGACCACGACGCGGTCAACCAGGCGGCCGCGATCGGCGTCCCGGACGAGACGACGGGGACCGCCGTCGTCGCCTACGTCATCGTCGAGCCCGGCGTCGAGCCGACCGACGCCCTCCGCGAGGAGCTCCGGGACCTGGTCGGCGCGGAACACGGCAAGCCGTTCCGGCCGCGCGAGGTGCGCTTCGTCGACGCCTTCCCGAAGACGCAGTCGGGGAAGGTCATCCGGCGGGCGATCGGCGCGGTCCACCGCGGCGAGGACCCCGGCGACCTCTCCTCGATGGAGAACCCGGAGGCGCTCGAGGGGCTCCGCGATCCCGACTGAGCGCCCGCCTCGTCAGTTCGTCGTGGCGGCCGCGGCGTCGGCGACCGCGGCGTAGTCGGGCTCCTGCCCGTGTCCGTCGGCCAGCCATCGGTACGTGACGGTTCCGTCGGTGTCGATCACGAACACCGATCGGCGGGCGACGGCGTCGACGCCGTACCCCTCGAAGGCCGCGATCGCGTCGTACGCCTCGATCGCGCGATGGTCGGGGTCGGCGACGAGCCCGAACGGCAGCCCGTACTCCTCGCGGTAGGCCGCGAGCGCGTGCGGGAGGTCCGTGCTGACGCCGAGGACGGTACACGCCTCCGGAAAGCGGTCGAACTCGTCGCGGATCGTCCGCATCTCGTCGGTACAGGTGCTCGAGAACGCGGCCGGGAAGAACGCGAGGACGACCGGGCCGTCGCCGATCGCCTCCGAGAGGCGGAACGGTTCGATGTCGTCGGTCACGAGCGAAGCGGAGAAGTCGGGGGCGTCGTCGCCTGCGTCGACCATGCGGACGCGAGGTCCCGAGCGCGTATATACCGGACGATCCCCGGCGTCTCGACGCGTCCGTGACACCCCCCGAAGGCAAAAAGACTATAATCGACACAGGGTTACGACCGGGTAGAGATGACAAGCGCGATTCCACTGATCGGCGGCATTCCGGCGGGGCCGGAGCTCCTCATAATCCTGCTCGTGTTGGTCCTGTTGTTCGGCGCGAACAAGATCCCGAAGCTCGCACGCTCGACCGGGCAGGCGATGGGCGAGTTCAAGAAGGGCCGCGAGGAGGTCGAAGAGGAGCTACAGAAGATGCAGGAGGGGGACCTCGACGCGGACACGACGGCCGAGCCGCCCGCCGAGGCGACCGCCGAGACGACGACCGACGACGACCTCGAGACCGAAACCGAGACCGAGAAGGAATCGAGCGCGTAACTGACGCGTATCCGACGCCTCTCCCCGCGATCCCCGTTCGATCATCCCTTCTCCATCTCGGGCACGTGGCCTAGCGGATAGGGCGAGGGGTTCCTAACCCCTCGATCGCGGGTTCAAATCCCGCCGTGCCCGCTCTCCTCGTGTTCGTCGCGAGCGTGGCTGATATCGCCGACGTATCATCGAATCGTCCAATTCAGCCACCTTTTTCATCGTCGGGTGCCCTCGCTCACTGCGTTCGCTTCGGGAACCGCTCCTCGAAAAACCTGGAGGGAAAAAGCCGACTCCGCCGTCTTCGACGGCTCCGTCGGTGAACCGCTCGCTTCGCTCGCGGATGCTCAC
>NZ_NHPJ01000017.1 GCF_002252985.1 Halorubrum halodurans
GGTGTAGAGGGCGGGGGAGAGATGTTCCCCGCGTTGCCGTGGGCGGGCTGGTCAGGGCGGAGCCGAGGAGTCGGACAGGACGGGGCCAGACGGTGGGCGCGGCGGCGGGGAGTAGCCGGGGCCGGCAGAGAACGCGGAGTAAGGCCGAAGTTGGCAGTCAAGAGTAGGGTTTAAACATAGCTATAGGAGCTGTCAACTAGAGTCTCACAGCCCAGTAAGGTTCGAGGGGTAGGAGAATATTCTAATATGTGTCGCTTCGACTTGTTTTCCCGTCCTGCTGGGTGCACACGTTTGGGCGATCTATGTTCACAGAATCGCTTAGAACTTTTAGCCGAAAGAGATAGTAGTAAAAATTCTATTTTTATTAGTGGTTCAGAACGATTCGGACAGTTCCTTTGTGGTGACTTCTCTGATAGCCGACTACCGTATTGCAGGGGTGTTGTTCGGTTATCTGGCGAATTACTGGTCCAGTTGTCACAACTCCGATTGGGCGTACGATATGATTTTCTCGCCAAATCACGAATTGAAATGTCAAACTGATTTTGTGAGTGTGGTTATTATGCTCGTCTCCAAATCGCATGGAGTGTATTGAATTTATACTAAGTGTATAGTATTACTAGATAAGGGGCCTGAGTGCGGGTGATTCTATTTCGCAGAGGGTTGGAAATTTTGGCTAAAATTCCGGCCATTAGTGGTCTCTGGAAAGATCTATGGCAGATTACAGTCCAATCTAAATAAATAACTGAGGATACCCTTCAATCAATTGGAATATGAAGAAAATATTATAATAATTCGGCTCTGACTACTAATTAGAACGATAACATGGAACCAGATGACCCACGACAACAGACCCTTCAGATGAATCGTAAAATCTGGGTTTGGGATACAGCCGAAAACCTACGAGAAATGTATTGGGGCAACGGAATGACCCTCAAAGACATCGCAAAGAAGGTGGGGGTTTCGATAACAACGGTCCACCGGCGAATGAAAGACCGCAAAGTTCCAACTCGAGGCCCCGGACCATGGACCAGACGCAGTACCTTCCGGACGAATACTGATGGCAACGAGGAAGCGTCCGGATCACACAGATCAGTCGACATCCATCAACTAGTTATGGTCGCTGAGCATGGCACCAAAGCTGTGTACAACCGTGATGTCCATCATCAAACGAAGATTGCGTTCGATAATCGTCCGACTAATCTCGAATTGCTATCGCACAGTGAACACACAACCTTGCATAACAGGTTAGAAACCCATCCTGAAAATCAATCAACGCTCTTCAAATTCGCAGCTAATGGGGAAAACAAACCAGATTATTTGGAATCGGCAAACACATAGTTCTAAAATCAAATTCTACGTTCCCAGGGCTAGAGAGCCGTACTCGTCACGTCCGAGAACGAATCTTCGGTAACCACTATTAGGCACTTGCGGATAAGTCAGCAAGTGCGATTTACGTGCTGATGTTGTCGATGTGGACTTAGCCGACAATCTGTTTCCATACTTCCGGAGCGCAAGCGCCTCCCCGGATCACTCGTGTTGTGAGTGGTTTGTTTTTAGCTACCGGTAGGCGTGGAGTGTGATTTACCAAGTGATTAAGCATACGGACTGATTCGAGCGGTAAAAGTACTCAAAGACCGGAATTCGGCGTGCGAGGTTTGTGATGCTGATATAAAAGCTACAATCGCTCCTACGCCAGACTAGCACGAGTCCAGCGGAATCCCCCGGCGTCAGGACGCCGGAGGGTTCGTGCTGCCAGACGGATGACAACAAGCCAGAATACCCGTGTCAGGAGTGATAACTCTGTCTCTCAGAACACCACTCCGGACACCGACCCACAGACACACCGAGTCGTACAACTCGCACATCAACCCCGTGAAGCGACCACGAAGTCACAGATACGCCAGCAGGCCCGCCTTGACGAAGGCGCATTCCAGAGAACGCGACAGGCCCATCGAACGACGCACCGACGAGGAGGGCGAGCTGCATGACCGCGACATCCAGCGAGTCGGCGTCACTTGCCATCCCACTGGATCCTGATAGCGTATTCGATGCAATCGGGAACCGTCGCCGTCGTCGCGTCCTGTTGTCCTTGTCACGGGCTCCCGATGAAGTCACTGCTGACGAGCTTGCGGTCGAAATCGCGGCCATCGAAAACGGAATTGACCCCAGCAAAGTCGGGAGCGACGACCGAACCCCAGTCTACATCGCATTGACCCAACGGCATCTTGAGACGCTCGATGGGGTCGGCGCGGTCGACTATGATGACCGTTCGAAGACTGTGACTTCGACGGACGCGACGGAACCGCTCGCCGAATACATTCGTCGACTCCAGACGGCCTGCTACAAGCCCAAGTCGGAGGAATCCACATGACAGACACCCAAGCGCACGCCCTCGCGACGCTTCGAGACATCGACGCCAGCTTTCACAGGCTGTTCGAGGCGGTCGATACTGCGGATGAGACAGCAGCCACGCCAGTCCCAGACCCAATCACCACACTCCGACGTGCACGCTCGCAGATCGACGCTGCGCTCTTAGACCAGCACCGTCGAACAGAGGACAACCGACTCCCAGATGGCGGCTCGTGTGTCCTCCAGTGGACTCCAACTACGTCTCCACCGCGGCGGCTCATTCTTGAGCCCGACGGCGACGGCGATAGCTGGACGCGGCGTGAACTCGAGTGGACCGGCGCCGGTTGGCGCAACTGTCGTCGCGACACCATCCGTGATGTTGCGATCAGCGCCCCCGGGGAACCACGCTACCCAGACCCCGTCGATCCGCCAACACTCGACACGCTTCTCGCCTTGATTCGCGGCACCTGGACGAATCCGGACCCGGACGTTTTCGTCTTCGATACGGCCGGGATGACTGAACAGGGCGTCCTCGTGGCTGTCGAGGACGAACTCCGGTATCGAGGAGCCGATAGTCACCAGTGGTACACCGTCACCGACGAAGCGGAACTCTCTCATCACCTCCAGCAGCAAGGGCAGCCGACCATCCAGTCGCTCTCGGAGACGTCGCTGACGCGCCACCACTTCACCCCCAGCCCACTCACCAATGACGGGGAATGAATCCCCACTCCCGGATGGGTACGCCGACCACCTCCGCTCGCTGACGGAGACAATCCAGGCACTCCGTGGAACGCTCAAAGCCGACCACACACTGTCAACCGACCAGCGACTGTTCGCACGCCGACTGCTGTACTTGGCGAACGAACCGATCACGGAGACCGTCCGCCTGCTCCCCGAGCCAGCCGAAGAAGATGACTCAGTGGATGACCGGCCCGTGGGTTCGACGGTGGAGTATGCGGAGGCAGTCACGACCATCGAACAGCAGCTGTCGTGGCTACTTCGGCCACTCCGAACTGGAGAACCGGCAGCCCACCACTACGACGAAGCACCCACTGAGAAGCTCACAACAGCCCTCGAGTACACGACAGCCCTTCGAGACATTCTGTCATCGGTCCCGGAAGATAGTCCGGTTCTCGCCGACAGAGAGGACATCAACCTCGACAACGTTGACCCGCACGTCGGGGGGCGTGGGAATGGTGATGGACGGTGGCTCGAGTATCAACTTGAGCGTGCACTCGGACGCTGGGGATACCGTGCAGCGACACGCCAACACCTCTATAGTATGGAGATAGATGTCGTCGCCAGACGGAAGGAGAAACAACAGCAGCCCAGCGACTGGCTCGTCGGTCAGTGTAAAGACTGGACAGACGACCCAATCACACCGACGGCTCTCTTCCGGTTGTGTACGGTGGCGTTTGCCTGTCGTGCGATGCCAGTGCTCTGTCACACGACCGAGTTGACGCCTCGGACAGAGAAACTGGCGCGTGAACTCGAAGTGCGCGTGCTTGAGCTACCAGACTTAGAGCGTGCAGAGCTGCCTGCCCCACAGATTGCCAAACCAACGATGGAATTCCGAGAATGGGAGCCACAGTACCGTGCTCGCGAGCATCGTGGCATGTTCCCGTTGATGTTCCGCAGCGAGCCAGGGAAACGCTTCAGCTACGTCCCCGGGTTCAAGCCAGTCGGCAACGACGCCGATTACGAACCGATCGAGAATGATCGGGATGACGATGCGCATCCCGCTGCTGGTCATTAACTCTCTACAGGATTGGACACCGAGTGTCGAATTATACTTCTACTGGCCAGGAGCGAAATTCTCTGAAATGTCCTTCGGAGATCTGGCGAGACATATCCGTCTGCGAAAACCGTATTGTTATCCGGCAACAGGTACTGGTACGGATGCCCGTTCCGGTTGACGAACTCATGAGTGACGATCCGTTCCCGATCAAGCCGGACACAAACGAGTACCGCGCTCTCAGCTTCCTTGTCGCACACCGCGAATACGGCTTCACTCCACACGAAATTGCGGCTCGAACAGCCCTCAGCAAGACTGCCGTGTCGAACACGATGGATCGTCTCTTCGAGCACGGGCTTATCGAACGAGTAGACAACGTCTATTACGTTGATCCAAGCCGAGCCAGTGAGCTAAAGCGACGGCTCGAATCGCTCGATTCACTCGTTCAATTCTTCGAGTCAGCACCCGACGACAGCTACGCCGAAAAGGGCTGGGAACAGGAACTCCCTCCCTTCGATCCAGATGGAAAAGCGGATGCCCCGGAGGGGAACTCCAAAACGGCAGAAGCACAAGCAGACGCCCTCATCGCAGATATCGAAGATTGTCGTAGAACGGAATAACCTCGCTTCCGTGCTACGTAGCACCCATAGGACTGTTCGAAGTGACGGTTAACACGCCGGAATTCTTCTTGACGTAGCCAGAATAGGGCTCACTCAGCGGGCTGTGCCTCCGTAGCTGGTGTCCCGCGGGGAAGCTCGGGAATGGACAGATCCACGCGGCGGAGGAGCTGTGCATTGATCGCGACAATCACTGTACTCAACGACATCAGAAGCGCACCCACTGCGGGGGAGAGCAGAATCCCAATCGGTGCCAACACGCCTGCTGCAAGCGGAATCGCGAAGATATTGTAGCCGGCCGCCCAGACGATGTTCTCCTGCATCTTCCGGTAACTCGCCTTGCTCAGCTTTACCAGCCGAACGACGTCCATCGGGTTGTTCTGGACGAGGATGACGTCCGCCGACTGGACCGCAACGTCGGTACCGCTCCCGATTGCGATGCCGACATCGGCCCGCGTCAGCGCCGGCGCATCGTTCACCCCGTCGCCGACCATCCCCACGAGCTTCCCCTGGTCCTGGAGTTCCTGGACTTTCTTGTCCTTGTCTTCGGGGAGGACTTCCGCGAACACCGTGTCGATGCCCAGTTCGTCGGCGACAGCGTTGGCGACGTCCTGGGAGTCGCCAGTCAGCATCGCTACCTCGATGCCCAGATCGTGGAGGGCGTCGACGACGCGGAAACTCTCCTCGCGGATCACGTCGGCCATCGCGAACGCGGCGATCAACTCTCCGTCACGAACGAGATACACCACCGTCTGGGCGTTCTGGCCGGCCTCGTCAGCGAAGCGCTGGAGATGGTCGGGGATCTCGCTATCGAGCTGGGTCAACAGGTTCGGCCCGCCGACGTACACCTCGTTTCCGTCGACGTTCGCGCGAACCCCTCGGCCTTTGATCGCCTCGAAGGCGGTCGCGTCGGGAGTAGTTAGGTCTCGCTCGTCGGCAGCCTCGCGGATCGCTCGGGCGATCATGTGTTCGGAGTCGCTCTCGACGGCCGCCGCCAGCGCGAGCGCGTCGTCCTCGTCGACGCCGTTGACGGTCGCCATGTCGACGACGCCGTGTTCGCCCTCGGTGAGCGTCCCTGTCTTGTCGAAGATGATCGCGTCAAGGTTCCGCGCATCCTCCATCGCGATGCGGTCGCGAACGAGCATCCCGTTCCGAGCGGCGAGCGACGTGTTGATGGCGACGACCAGCGGGATGGCGAGCCCGAGAGCGTGTGGGCAGGCGATGACGAGTACCGTGACGACGCGTTCGATGACGGTCACGTCGAACGAGACCGCGACGGTCCACGCAATCGCCGTCACGACTGCCGCCCCGAGCGCGACGTAGAACAGCCAGCCTGCCGCCCGGTCGGCCAGTACCTGCGTCTTGGACTTGCTCTGCTGAGCTTCCTCAACCAGGCGCATGATGCCCGCGAGCGTCGTCTCCTCGCCCGTCGCACCGACGCGGACACGGAGACTGCCGTCGCCGTTGATGGTGCCGCCGATGACCTCGTCACCGGGCTCCTTCGAGACGGGCTTGGACTCGCCCGTGATCATCGACTCGTTGACGTCCGAATCACCTTCCTCGACGGTGCCATCAGCAGGGACACTTGCGCCCGGCCGGACGAGCACGAGATTGCCTTCCGAGAGTTCACTGACGGGAACTTCCTCGGTCTCCCCGTCGTCGGTGATACGCTCGGCGGTGTCCGGCATCAGTTTCGCCAGTTCGTCGACCGCGCTGGAGGCCCGCCGGACCGACCGCATCTCGATCCAGTGGCCCAGCAGCATGATGTCGATCAAGGTGACGAGTTCCCAGAAAAACGCAGACTGCGTCGGGAAGACCACGCTCGCGAGGCTGTAGACGAACGCGACAGAGATGGCCATCGAGATGAGCGTCATCATCCCCGGTGATCGATCTTTCAGCTCCGGCACCGCCATCTGAAGGAACGGAATCCCACCGTACGCGAAGACGATGACCGCGAAGACGGGGTTGATCCACTCGCTCCCCGGGAATGCCGGGACGGAGAAGCCGAGCCACTCCTGCAGCATTTCGCTGTACAGGAGGACGGGAACCGACAGGAGTGTCGAGACGAAGAAGCGCCGCCGGAACATCTGCTCGTGGCCTTCGTGCATCCCGCCATGGCCCTCGCCGTGTCCCTCGTGGGAATCGTGACCGTGGCCGTCGCCCTCGTGGCCGGCGTGCTCGTGCTGCTCGTGGGACGCCATCTCACCTGCTGCAGCAGGGTGAGCTTCCTCCTCCAGTAGCTCCTGTTCTACCCCTTCCTCGTCAGATTCCGCGACCGCTTCATCGTGCTCGCCGTGTTCGTGCTGGTGACTGGTGGTGTCCGGCTGGTCCTCTCCTCCCGGGGAATTCTCAGCTGTATCTTTGTGGTCGTCCATGTATCATGTTCTCTTTTGAGGTGGTTCCGCCGGCTTCCTGAAAGTTCGGTCCCTGGAACCGTACAGCAGGGTCAAGCTGGGCAAACTCCGAAGAGAACGGGGGACCGTTCACCCAGGAGCGTAATGTGCTATCCCCAGAGATACACTACTCAGGCGTGGGCAGTGTATCCGGCGTCTTCGACAGCCTCAACGAGAGCCGAAGCGTCGGCGTCACCATCAACCTTCGCCTGTTCAGCTTCCCGGTCTGCGGTTGCGTCGGTCACACCAGGTACCTCTTGAAGCGTTTCTTCTACCGTCTGTTCACAGTGGCCACAGGTCATCCCCTCAACGCTGATGGTCGTTGTCATACGTATGAATGTATGTCCTCCCCCCTTTAGCGGATTTCTCCTTCGATAGGCTGGTATGAGGTTCGGTTTGACTTTAGAATCCAAATAGAGATTGTCGTGATTCTTTAGTTACTCGCCAACGGCGTGCTACTATGCGCGACTTGGACGAAACTGACCTCGAGATTATTCAGCTACTGATGTTGGACGCTCGTCGACCGTACAGTGAGATCGCAGATGTTGTAGACCTCTCAGCGCCGGCTGTGTCGGATCGGGTCGAACGGCTACAGGAGATGGGCATTATTAATCGGTTCACGCTTGACGTCGATCGCTCACAGCTCCGAGGCGGAATTCCGGTACTGATTACGCTCGATGTCGAATCAGACAGCCATAGCGCTGCATCGATCAAAGACGATCTCATCGACGAAGGCGCCATCAAACACGTATTCACCACAGCCGAAGCGGACCTAGTCCTGTACGCCAGAGTCCCAGATACAGATATCGCAAGCTGGCTTGCGGATACCATCGACACCGGAGCAATCGACGACTTCGAGGTAACGCTTCTCGCAGGCGCTAACTGGGCACCAGAATTGGGGGAAACGGAGTTCGCGCTCTCCTGCGCACAGTGTGGAAATACAGTTGACAGTGAAGGAACAGCCACCCGCATCGATGGAGAGCTGTACCAGTTCTGTTGTCCATCGTGTGAGGCTCGGTTTGAGGAGAAGTACGAGCAACTCCGAGAGGGCGCTGACTGATTCGGGATTACGCGCCGTACTTTATGACTTCTCCCTCGACTTTGGTCGTTGGAGAAGTCACTCGACGTCTGTCGCCTGATAGAAGACCAGCACGCCGATTACGAGGAGGCCGACGGTATATGCGACGGCACCGCCGAAATCCCACGCGTCGATGCTCGACGTGAATGCCGCGTCGAAGAGCGCGTTCGTCGCGTAGTGGCTCGGCAGTAGCGTCGTCCACTCAGGCGCGTCGGTCGCGAGCGGATTCTGGAACAGGAGGACGTCGACCATCGGCGAAAACAGCATCACGTACACCCCGCCCAGTCGACCCAACACGATGCCGACAACAACCCCGAGGATACCGTACGTGAGCCCAACCAGCAACGTCGCGGCGACGAACGGAACGGTCGATTCGGGCGTAAACGCGAATACGGCGACGACAACCGACGCCATCGTGACGACGACGATCCCGAGTCCGAGCGTACCGACCCGTGAGACGACGAGGTCGGTCGCAGTATAGCCGGCCAGCCGGAGCCTGTCGTCGGCCGCTTGCGACGTCTGGACGAGGAACAGTCCGACGATACCCGAGAGGATGGCGACAGTTACCGGCGTCATGAACGCCGCCGCGAAGTCCGTCATGGGGACAGTGAGCCTCGTTCCGTCAATGGTCGCCGGGACATCAACATCCGGGACGAGCAGGACGAACGCGCCGATGATGTACGCCGGCAGGAAGACGAGCAGCGCCAGGAGGACCGGCGTCCGGCGGAACTCGCGAACGCCCATCCGCACGGCGGTCGTGATGCGGCGGTTCATCAGGCGTCACCTCCTGACTCGAGCTGGTACGTGTACGCGGCGACGCTCAAGATGGCAAATAGCGAAAGGTGGCCGAGAGCCGGGACGAGGTGTCCGGTCGCTAGCGCGCCCTCGACGACGGCCTCCGTCACGATGGCGTGCGGGTGCGCGAGCGGTGCGAACTGCGTGATGCTATCCTCGATGCCGAACAGGCCGCTCGCGAACACGTTGTCCACGTCGGCCAGGATGACGAGCAATAGCGAGCCCTCGAGCTCCTTCGGGAGCACGCTGCCGACGACGATGCCGAGCAGGCCGTATATGGCACCGGCTATCGCGAGCCCACCGAACGCGGCGAGCGGTGCTCTAATCGGGTCGTCAACAAGGACAATCAGAGAGAGCGTGGCGACCACACTGACGACGGCGCTCGCGACGGCGACGGTCGCGAACCGGGCGGTGACGAGTTCGACGCCGCGAAAGCCACAGATGGCGAGTCTGCGGTCGGCGTGCCGGGCGCTAATCATCTGGAAGAGGCCGAGGACGCCCGCGAGCGCGCCGGTGGCGAACACGGCGCCGGTGATTCGTCCGACTGTCGCGACCGACCCGCTCACCGCGAAGACCCCTACGTCGGGAAACTGCCCCATGCCGATCCCGTAAATCTGGATCGACAGCGCCGGCAGGACAACCAGCAACACGACGGTGAACGGCTCCCGGACGAACGAACGCGTGCTCGCTTGGATTCCCGCCAGGGTCCGGTGAACGGTGCTCATTCGCTTTCCTCCTGGCCGGCGGTCGCTCGCTGACCGCTCCCGGCACCAGCCTCGTCGATAAATGAGGCGGTCCGCTCGCAGGCGACGTCGTCGTCTGTTGGCTCCGAGCTGAGGCCATCGTCGTCGCCGATCTCCTGTCTGTGGAGGTGGCCTTCGTGGAGCTCGTAGACGACGTCGAACCGGTCGCGCTCGTTGATGATGTGAGAGATGATGGCGACACCGACGCCGCGGGTGCGAAGCTCTTCAGTTAAGTCCCAGAAGGCCAGGAACGTCTCCCAGTCGAACCCGGTGTACGGTTCGTCGAGGAGGAGGAGGTCGGGCTCGTGCATCAACGCGACCGAGAGGTTGACTTTCTGCCGGTTCCCGCCGCTAAGGTGGCGGATCTGCCTGTCACGGAAGCGCTCGAAGTCCAGCACTTCGGTCAGCCACGCTCTGGCTTCGACGATCTCGTCGTCGCTCATCCCGTAGGCAGTTCCGAACAGTTGGAAGGTCTCGTCGACGGTCAGCCGGTCGTACAGCCGCGGCTCCTGCGGACACCAGCCGATAGAGCCCGCCCGTTCAACCTCGCCGGCGTCATGGTCAAGGACACCGGCGAGGATGCCCATGAGCGTTGACTTCCCGCTCCCGTTCTCGCCCATTATCCCGACAACCTGTCCACGCTCGACGTGGAGGGTCGCGCCGTCGAGTACTTCGACGGACCGGGTAAACGGGAGGACGGAGTCGTAGGTCTTCTCGACGCTGTTCGCACTAACGACGGTGTCACCGGAACTGTTCGCAGTACCTCCGGCGTCGTCACCCTTGGAAGCTATGTCCATCACATTCGTATGTACGCATACATGTTCTAATGCGATTTCTCTTAGAAAACCCCAGTATCAGACCGCACAAAAATTATATCCAAAACGAATGGCCGTTTACTAATTTCGTAATCCAGATCATGCCACAGCTGTGGTTCCCGGCGTCAGGACCGTTAATTCACCAATCATATCACCGTCTCGCTGAAGGAGACAAGCTTGTGAGCATCCACTCCATCAGCTACAACTCCGTAATACCTCGCTGAAGGCCCGGCTCAGATTCCAAATCTCTCCCCCGGATACAACCATGGAATCGAAAGACCAACACACGAGACAGCCCGCGATAGAAGCCACAAGCGCATTAGGAAGAGGACCCATATCATAGAACACCTCAATAATGGACAGATCAGATTACGCGATCCTCACGGTCATCGCCGTAATCACTGTCACCATCGGCCTCGTGACGACCAACCAATCCCTCGGGACGTTCTTCGCGGAGAGCGCGCGGCAGGCCGCGACAACGACCGCCGCGATGGCGTGGATCACCTGGTGGGCGCTCGTCCTCGGGTTCGCTATCGCCGGCGGCGTTGAGGCGTGGGTATCGACCCAGCAGATCTCGGAGCTGCTCGAAGGCCACGGTCCGCGATCGCTCGGCGTCGCTACGTTCTTCGGGTTCGTCTCCTCGTCGTGTTCGTACTCAGCTATCGCTACGGCAAAGAACCTCTACAAGAAGGGAGCGTCCGCGGCGGCGGCGCTAGCAGCGTTCCAGTTCGCCTCAACGAATCTTGTCATCGAGATCGGGATCGTCATCTGGCTGCTGCTCGGCTGGGAGTTCCTGCTCGCCGACATCATCGGTGGGCTGCTCCTCATCGGCCTGATGTCGATCGGCTTCGTCTACGTCGTTCCCGACAAGATTCTCGACGAAGCACGCGAGAATGTCACCGACGACGAGGGGATCACCGTACAGGATCCCGTCTGTGGGATGGACGTCGATCCCGAGGAGACGGACTACTCCATCGAACACGATGGCCAGACCTACTACTTCTGTTCACAGTCCTGCAAGGACTCCTTCGACCCGGAAGCGGCGAACACCTCGATCCCGGAGAAGGCGACCTCATGGTCGGGATGGAAGTCGCTCGCGGACAAACAGTGGAAAGAATGGGCGATGTTGTGGGATGAAATCGCTATCGGGTTCATCTTCGCCGGCCTCATTGCCGGGTTCATCCCCGAATCAGTCTGGACGAGCGTCTTTTCCGGAGCCACGTTCGGCTTGCCGGTGTACGTCCTCTGGACGGCTGCGCTGGGGGCGATTATTGGTGTCGTCACCTTCGTCTGTTCGGTCGGGAATGTCCCGTTCGGCACCGTTCTCTGGACACGGGGGCTGCCATTCGGATCGGTGCTCTCGTACATCTTCGCTGACCTCATCGTCCCCCCGATCATGAAAGCCTACGACGAGTACTACGGGACGACGTTCGCGGCGGTGCTGTCTCTGATGATTTTCGTCACCGCCGTCATCGCCGGGTTCGTAATTCACTTCCTCTTCCTGAGCGTCGGCCTCATCCCCTCGCGGGCTGCCGCCGAGGTTGCCGAGGTATCCATCGAACTCAACTACAAGCTCGTATTGAACGTCCTCGCGACTGTGTTCTTCCTGTTCCTCTACTGGCTCCACAAACAGGATTCAGTCGGCGGCGGGGAACGCAGTAGTGAAGACCACGCGACGATGATGAACTGACCCTTGGCCAGCTGTCGATGGCAGGTAAGATCAGGTATCGTTGTGGCGCTCTCTGTACGTCTTCGCTGCTAAAAAAACGTATAGTGCGCCGATAGCCCGAACGGCCGATTTGAATCGCTCGTTCCATTCGATCGACTCCGGACGCTCGTACAGGAACGCGGTGGCAAATCTCCGATACAGATCGGGAAACAGGAGGACGATCGCGCCGAACAGGCCGGTAAGATTCATTAGCCACGTGTATGCCCGCCCGTTAAAGAGGGAAATCGCAGCTATCAGAACGCCCTCCGACCGGACTGCTGGACGTACCCACCCTCTCACCGTTCCCTCGCTTGGATTCGCAATCGCGAGTTTCTCGAAGATCCCGACGATCTTGTCCGGGAACAGTGTTGAGATAGCGCCGAGGACACCCACGAGTGTTCGAATCATACGGTATGGTACGATCGATACGGATATAATTCTCGCTGTGGTCCGACACTATCGAGAACGAGGGAAGTCCGAACAGTACCAGCTTCGAACCGGGAACGAGATGCAGAAAGGAGTAACTGCGTGTGTACCTTAGCGGACGGTCACTCTGATTGTTCGAGTTTGTTTCGGCGGGATTCGAACTCTTCGTCCGTGAGATCGCCACGGGCGTACGCCAGACGTAATTCTTCCATCGCGGGGTTGTCAGAGGTTTGTGTTTTGCTTACCCGTCTGAAGAGGAGATAGCCCCCGCCAAGAAGCGCAACGAGGAAGACGAGTGGAACAAGCATTCCGATAACGGGCCACCAGCCGCCGGTACTACCGTACTGGCCCATCATTCCCCCGTATCCCATCATCCCGCCGAAGCCCATCCCCATCATGAGCAACGGAAGGAGGATGAACGCTCCGAGGATCAGTAGCAGTATCGTCGTTGTGTCCAGTTGATTCGATGAAGCCATCGACGATCAGGCCTCCGACGCGGGGTCGAACTCGTCTCTAACAGCTGCCAGTACACGATCAAATCGCTCGGTGACCTCGGTTGCGATGGGATCAAGCGCGTCGTTATCAGCAATCCCGACCAACTGCTCCGGATCGACCGCACTCACCACGATGTCGCCGTCATCAGTCTCATAGACGATGACGTTACAGGGCAAGAGCGCACCAAGCTCGATTTCCTCGGTTAACCCTTCGTATGCTAGCGGAGGGTTACACGCACCGAGGATGCGATACTGACGGAACTCTTCGCCAAGCTTCTCCTTGAGTGTCGCCTGAATGTCGATATCACAGAGGACACCGAATCCCTCGTCCGTGAGTGCAGCGTTCGTTGCATCAACGACGTCGTCGAATTCGCCAGTGACTGTGGTCTGTATTGTGTATTCCATGGAATATCATACCCCGTCCGCGGGGTTAACCGTTGGGTGCCCAACAGCAATCGTTGGGGAGGGCAGTGTTTCGGCTGGAACAGCAGCCGTTCCGATCATCCGGTACGTTCGAGCTGTTTTCGCCGCCGTTCGAATTCATCGTCGTCGATCTCGCCACGGGCGTACCGCTCGCGGAGAACCGACAACGACTGCTCATCGTTCCCACCGGATCCTCGGTTGAGGAGCGCATAGACGAGGTAGAGCGGAACGGCGATGAGGAGTCCCATCCAGAGGAGTCCCCAGAGCCCCATCGCTCCGCCGAAGAGGCCCCAGCCGCTTCCGCCCATCATCCCGCCGCCATAGCTCCCGCCGCCGTGGGCGGCAGCCGTTCCAGTCGCCGCGACCAGCAGCGGGATGGCGAGGATCGCGAGGCGGCGAGCAGTGCGTCCGAGATGAGTGGTAAGTTGCGTCATTATCCTGAGTTGGTGAACCGTGGTTGTCGTTTGAAGCAATCGAAACGGTCAGAGGCCGTCAGCAGTGGCCCTGCCCGTACATCCCGCCGTTGTAGTCGTTGTCAGCCATGTCTTGGCCCATCTCGTCGACGGTCACACCCATGTGCGTCTCCATCCACTCGAAGCTACTAGGGCCCATGTGCTCGGTCATCTGCGCCTCCATCCAAGCAGCCCAGTCATCAGCGGTAGCGTTGTCCGTGGGCGCGTCGTCAGCTGTCGTGTCGGTACCGTGTGCGCTGACCACGGGGGAGGCGACCACGAGTCCGACGAGAGCGAGCGCCACGAGCAGCCAGCCGCCGAGTTTGAAGTTGGTCATTGTCTTTCTCCTCGGTTACTCGTAGGACCGCTCGGGAGTTATGACGATGGGCGTGAACTCACGCAGGAGAACGTTCGAGAACGTGTATACAGCGTTTTAATCGTGTTTCAGAAATAAGAGCGTTCATCCGGCTCGAATTCGCCGGGATGGCACTCAACGCCTCGTTCGGAACAGGACTAAGACCACACGAGCCACAGATTGATCAACCAGAAATCGAGTCTCAACCCACTCATTCGACGTATTCCACAACACGCGCCATCCCCGCATCGAGGTGGTACAGATTGTGACAGTGGAACAACCACCGACCGGGGTTATCCGCGTGGAAGTCCAGCGTCACCTGTCCTCGATGTCCCGGGACGATAACCGTATCTTTGATCGCGTTGCCGACCTGGAAGAAGTGGCCGTGAAGGTGCATCGGATGGACGACCGGGCTCTGATTGGTCATCCGAATTCGGACGTGTTCCCCAGGCCGAATCTGAAGCGGGTCGGCATCCGGATAGGCCTGTCCGTCTATCGTCCACGTGTAGGACTGGTTTCTACCACGTGAGAGCGTCAGGTCGAACGTCCGGTCTGGATCTCCACTCACACCGTCGAGCGAGGAGCGTGCTCGCAGGTCACCGTATTGCAATCTGTTACTCGAAGATGATGGAGGCTGTGGAGTGATCAAACCGTCTGTTGATTCGTACTCGACGACGGCTCTGGCCGGTGGTTCGTTCCCGTCGAGCGCGTTCGCCTGAACGAACCATCGCCCCGGATTCGTCGCTTCCACGACGACATCGTACCGTTCACCAGCACCAAAGACGAACGAGTCGGCCTCGACTGGTTCGACGGGCTGGCCATCGGCGTGGGTCACCGACATTTCGTGTCCAGCGATTCGCACACCAAAGACTGTCGCGCTGGAGGCATTCACGAACCGAAAGCGAACCCGATCGCCCTCCGTTACGTCGAACGTCGGGGGGTTCTCGGGCAGTTTACCGTTGATCAAAAGCCCTTCGTATGGTGGTCGAACGTCTCCCATCATTCCACCCATTCCACCGCCACCCATCCCACCGTCCGACGGAAGACGAGGTTCTCCAGAGAGGTAATCGTCGAGCACGACGACGTACTCGCGGTCGTACTCGACGTGTGGGTCACGTTCTTCAACGATCAGAGGGCCGAGTAATCCACGATCGAGTTGGAGTCCGACGTGGCTGTGGTAAAAATACGTCCCAGCGGGTTCAGCACGGAACTTGTATGTGTATGTATCACCGGATGCAACCGGCTCTTGCGTCACGTTCGGGACGCCGTCGACCGGATTCGCAACAGGAATCCCGTGCCAGTGAATCGTCGTCTCCTCCTGCAGGTCATTAGCCAGTTCTACGCTGAGCACGTCACCCTCCTGCACGCGCAACTCTGGGCCCGGATACTGTCCATCGTATAGCCACGTAGTCGTCGACGTATCCGAAGCTGGTCGAATGGTCCCAGACGTCGCAGTGAGGCTGACCGATGTATCTGGATCAGCTGTGACAGTTGGACGAGGGGTCACCGCACGACCCCCACCATCGTCGGTGCCTGGTAGCGGACTGGCACACCCCGCAAGCGCTCCGAGAGTCGAGATCCCCGATAATTGGAGGAGTTTACGGCGAGAAAGTCCCGAGGAGGTCATTGCCTTTGTTTTCGCGGTCAGCGAGTAAAGGCCTCGCGATGAGAGACGTTCATACGGCCATCCTCGTTCCGAGTTTAGGCCGGGCGATACGGTGAACGATCATGGATTCCCGAGAATCCCCCGCTAGTTCGCCTGTTTCTGTTGTAAGTCGTCGCTCGGATAGATGCGATACGTTCGCCCTTGTCGCTCGCGGTACAGTAAGCCGCGCTTCTCGAGGGCACTCACCGTCTGACTGACCTTGCTTTTCGAGAAGTTCGAGCGATCCCGGAGTTCGATCTGTGTGATACCGGGCGACGAGAGGACCGGTTCGAGAATTCGGCGTTCATCATCCGGCAAGAGGTCCAATACGCGAGCCTGTGGCTGGGACTCCGGATTGATTTTTCCCTCTGGTTGAACGGGCCAATCCTGCGATTCGATACTCTCAGAATCGGTTTGATTCGCCATGCCAGTCTGTGAGCGATCGGCTACCTCTGTGGTAGTGAACTCGTCCCGAACCACGAGATAGCCCCCACCAACGACAGCCGAAACAAGAAGCGTTCCGAGAACGTACAAGAGTGGGTTCGTTCCGTGAACCGCACCCATCGACGTACCCATCATCGAGCCCATCTGCTCGAAGGCCTGCTGTTGCTGGTACGCTTGCCAGGTGAGCACACCACCGACTATGAGGACGGCAGCGACCAAGGCACCGGCTACGGTATCGGCTCGCCGTCGATTCATTTTCTCCACCTCGATCCTCCGGGACACTTGCTCATATGTGAGAGTTCGTGAGACATTGCTGTACCAGTTTTGATTGGCCAACGCAATCACGGGGCTGGCGGCCCCACAAATTCGATATCCCCAATCGATGTTCAATGGTGGTCATGATCCTGAGACGCTCCCGCCTCTGGGTGTTGATGGGCGAATTCATCTGGGTCCTTTTCGAACGTCTCCTTACAGGTCTGCGAGCAGAAGTAGTACGTCTCGCCGTCGTGCGTCGCCGATGGCTCGCTATCGTCAGTCCGCATCCCACAGACGGGGTCGCGGTACTGGCCGGGCGCACCGAGACCGCGACGATAAACATACAGCAGGAACCCGGAGAGCGCGAACGCGGTGAGGTTGAGATAGAACGTGTAGTTGAGTTTGAAGTACGTCTGCTCGGTCGCCGTCTCGCCGCCCGCCAGATCCGGAACGATTCCCAGCGCGTCGAACAGCAGCTCCATGAGGAAGCCGGTGAACGCCATCGTCACGAAAAAGACGCCGAGGATGTACAGCATGATCTTCCAGCCGTAGTACTTCCGGTAGACGTTCAGCACGGGAATCGTGATGAGGTCGGCGTAGACGAACGCGATGATCCCGGCGAAGCTGACGCCACCGCCCCACAGCGCGACGGCGAACGGGACATTACCCATACTGCCAACGAAACTGAGGACGGCGACGGTGACACCCATAATCGCGTTCTCGGCAGTCACGAGCAGGCCGTCGCCCTGAATGAACAGCGTGTTCCACACCCACTGCGGGACGAAGACGATGACGAACCCAGAAATAAGGAAGCCAGCGACGATGTCCTTCCAGATCATCGACCACTCCTTGCGGTACTGATTCCCGACTTTGTACCAGCCACCCCACGACAACAACTCGTCACGCCACCCGCCGCGACTCGACGTCTCCTGGCGGTAGGTCTCCATACAGCCCTCCGAGCAGAATTTGAGCGTCTCACCGCCGTCGGTCGTGAGCGTATACTCGTCTTTGCCTTCCATCCCGCAGGTCGGGTCTTCGGTGACACCCGTCTCACGGTCGCGCTCGTTGAGCGTCTCCCGGACCTCGTCGAAGAGATTCTCCGGGAGCGTGAAGTGGACGATTACTGCCATCACAGCGATGAGAATGAGTCCACCGAGTAACTCTGCGACTAGGAACTCCCAACCAAGCAGAATCAGAATCATCAATCCGAGCTCGACGATGAGATTCGTCGACGCGAACATAAACGCGAGAAAGTTGACCGCGTGTGCTCCCTTCTTGAACACTCCCTTCCCGATAGCGACAGCGCCGAAACTGCAGCCGCTGCTCGCCGCGCCGAACGCGGTCGCCTTGGTGAGCCCACTCAGATCACCGTCGCCCAGCACCTGTGCCATTCGCTCCTTGGAGACATAGACTTGGACCAGACTCGTGATCGTGAGTCCCATAATGATCGCCCACGCCGCCGTCCAGAGGAAGCCGACACCGATTCGGAGGGCTTCGAAGATGCCCTCGACCATCGTCACCTGCATAGATGTATCATCGTGCGGATCATCTATTGCAGTTTTCCTTCAGATAGTTCAGGTTAGAACCGCGGTAAGTATGAATTCAAAAGATTAGCAGTGGGTGAAATACGCAGGTCGAAGGCACAAGCGCATTGAATAGTTAGGACGTAGTATTACTTGAGACCCAAACTCACGGAGGGATCACAATATGCCGACAAATCCAGACGACACGCGACTTGTTACGCTCCTCCTCGTTATCATCGGCGCCGTATTCATCGTCCCGTTGTTCTTCATGGGCTTCGGAATGATGGGGTTCGGTCCGATGATGGGTGGTACGTGGGGCGGTCATATGTGGGGCGACGGGACGATGCCTGGCTGGATGTTCATCGTCGGCATCGTGATGCAGCTACTGTTCCTCGCTGCCCTCCTCGGCGGTGGCTACCTCATCTACCGTGCGATTACGGGAAGTGAGAGTAGCTCAGACCAAGCCCTCGAGGAGCTCCGGCTCGCCTACGCCCGCGGAGAGCTGACCGACGAGGAATACGAACAGCGACGCGAAGCACTCGAACGAGATACCTGATTTCCACCCGGGAAACTTGAACGATGACCGGATTCTCCGACCGCCGTCAAGAGTCAACGCATCTGCAGCTTCCACCGTGGCTCGACCGATACACGACGCTGGGACTGTACGGACTACTCGTCGGGACAGTCCTCTGTCTGGTCGCGTTCCTCACGAATCCTGTTCCCGACCCCTCGTTCCCGTGGGCGACGCTGCCCGAGTCTCTACGATTACCGATTACACAGCCCCGCATCGAGCACTGGCCAGTGACCTACACTATCGGCATCTGGCTGTGGGTTTTCTGCTTCCCCGCACTCTTCCTCGCCGGATACCGGCGATACGGTGACAGGAGCCGTGGGGCAGCAGTATGGCTCGTCGGGTTGCCGACCCTGGCGATGCTGGGCTGGACCACGTACTGCCGGTTCTTCTGGCCGAAACTCCATCCTCCGACTTGGAACGCCCCAGCCTACACGTTCGTTTGCTGGCTGTACTGTTCGACCTACGACGTGCTCTGGAGCAACACGGCATACACAATTGCGCTATTCGGCATCGTCGCGACGCTCCTCGTCGTGCGACACCAGGATACAGACCGATATGCCCTTCTCGGGTTCGGGTTCCTCGCACTTCCGCTCGGATTACCGGCCCTGCACGAAGGGTATCGACGGGTGACGCGAACCAAGAGCTGAGGAACTGTGACGGGTGGCTTTGCAGCTCTGCGGGGGACATCTGTGGGTGATAATGCGGACTGGTGATTGGCATCACTCAGTACAGCCCGAGGAAACGTTATCCGTGGGAGCCTCCTCAACACAAGTATGTCGACGACCGTCTCAACACCCGAAACAGACGAGACGTGTGCGTACTGTGAATCCCGAATCTTCGACCACGACCCCATCTGCGTCCGCGACTGCGATGATGACTGTGGCTCGCCCAAGTACTTCTGTAACTACGCCTGTCTCTCCGCATATATCGACGAAAACAACCTTACTACCGGCAATGCGTGTGAGTGGACTCCCGACGACACCAGCTGTTGCTGATCGGTCCGTTCGAAGCCTTCAGAGACCATTATTCACGGAATCCGAGTAACCGAAGCCCGTTCAGTGAAACGAGGACGGTGGACCCCTCGTGGCCGACCACGGCCAGCGGCAGGGGGATGCCTCGCAACAGAATCGTCCCAACCATCAGGGCGATCGCACCGAAGGCGATTGTGAGATTGACCGTCAACGTCCGGCGCGTCCTGCGACCGAGTCCGAGCACGTAGGGGATCTTCCCGATGTCGTCGCCCATCAAGACGACGTCAGCCGTTTCGAGGGCAACGTCGGTCCCGGCGCCACCCATCGCGATCCCGAGCGTCGCCGTCGCCAAAGCGGGTGCGTCGTTCACCCCGTCACCCACCATCGCCACGTTCTCGTATCGCTCAACCAGGTCTTCGATAGTTGCCACCTTCTCTTCCGGCAGCAGTTCCGCCTGTACCTCGTCGATACCGACTTCGTCGGCGATCTGCTGGGCGACACGTTCGTTGTCGCCGGTCAGCATAACGATGTGCTCCACACCGAGAGACCGGAGATCCTCGATCATCTCTGCAGCCCCCGGCCGGACCGTGTCGGTGAACGCAAGCCATCCCAGTACCGTGGCGTTGCCAGCGTGCTCGCGGGCGACAAGGACACTGGTCTTCCCCTCCGCCTCCAGGGTCCGAAGCCTGTCGAGACCGGGATCGAGTCCCTCGATCGCAGCGTCTTCGAGAACCGTCTCGACGTAACTCCGATTCCCGATGTGGATGGTTCCGTCGTCGACGTCGGCGCGCACGCCTTTCCCGGCCTCCGACTGAAACCGTCGCGCGTCGGGGACGTCGAGGGCGCGGGCTTCGGCTTCCGAGACGGTCGCACGAGCCAAGTGATGCTCCGAACGGGCCTGGACGGAGGCTGCGAGCGAGAGCAGTTCGTCGGACGTCAGTGACTCATCCGCGAGGCCATCCCGGACGAACACGTCCGTCAGCTGTGTCTCGCCCCGCGTGAGGGTGCCCGTTTTGTCGAATGCGACCGCGTCGATGTTCGCCGCCGCCTCGACGTGTTCGCCGCCCTTGAACAGGACACCCTGCCTGCCGCCGGAGGCGATGGCCGACAGCACCGCCGCCGGCGTGGAGATGATGACCGCACACGGTGAGGCAGCGACCATCAGGGTCATCGCGCGGTAGAACGTACTGGTGAACTCGCTCCCGAGCCCGAGCGGGATTGCAATCGCTGCAATCGTGAGCCCGAACACGCCGAGGACATACGGCTGTTCGAGGCGGTCGATGAGTCGTTGTGTCGGCGCCTTCTCGCTCTGAGCACGCTCGACCATATGGATGAGACGGCTGATCGCCGACTCGTGGGCCTGCCGCGTGACCTCGATTTCGAGGCTGCCGCTCTCGTTGATCGTCCCCCCGAACACCTCGTCACCGGGTTCCTTCGGCACGGGGACGGACTCACCGGTGAGCGACGCCTGATCGACCGTCCCCTCGCCGGACGTGACGACGCCGTCGAGCGGGATTCTGTCGCCGGGACGAACGACGAACACGTCGCCCACGGCGACGTCGTCGATGGGAACGGTGACTTCCTCCCCGTCGCGTAGCACCTGCGCTTCGTCCGGTCGCATCTCGACGAGGGACTTGATCGCTCGGCGTGAGCGGCCGATGGCGTAGTGCTGGAGCGTATTTGAGAGCGAGAACAGGAAGAGGAGCATCGCGCCCTCGAACGGGGCGCCAATCGAGAGGGCACCGAGTGCCGCGACGATCATCAAGAGGTCGATGTCGACCGCACGGTGGCGCAGCGTCTCGACCGCGCCTTTGAGCCCGTACCAGCCACCGAAGACGTATGCGACGCCGTACCCGGCCCACATGAGAAGCTGAGGTCCTTCGAGCCACCCCGTCACCAGGCCGACGGCCATCCCGAGGAGGGTCAAGCCGACGAACACGGCCTCCTGCCTGAGTTCCGAGCGGGTACTCACCTCATCCGTTGCTGTCTCAGATTCGTCCTGAATCGACACGTGGCGGTCGCGGACAGCGTCTCGAATCGTTTCTTCTGAGATGACGCTCCCCTCGTAGGTGATCCGGGCGTCCCCTGTTCGAAACGAGACGTCGACATCGTGGACGCCGGAGAGACGCCTGAGATGTCGTTCAAGTGCCCGTGCTCCCGCGTCGCCCCGACCACCCCGTCGTTCAATGTGGATCGTACACGTCGAGAGAGATGGAGATTCAGTAACAGCCACGTTCTCGGTACCTATGAGTTGGTTTGATTTCACGTTTGAGGTGGGCCCACGAGCATTCATCCGATCCTAATCCCGGCACACGAGTCGAGGCTTTCATCCAATGATGGTTACCGGGATCTGTGCTCGGCGAGTGACTGTCTCGGCAACACTTCCGAGGAACGTCCGGTCTAGACCTGACCGACCGTGGCTCCCCATAACGATCTGGTCGATGCCGTTGTCGGCAGCGTAGTCGAGAATCTCACGCGCTGGTTTCCCGACTTCAGTGACTGTAGCAAGCACAATATCGTGGTCCGCCGCGAGATCCGTCGCAGTCGTGTGAATCCCGGTCGCCCGCTCTTGGGCGGTATCGTACCAGTCCTCTGCGACTGGCAAGCCACCGGCCTCTACATCGATTACCGAATCGATCGGGTTGATGACGTAAATGGTGGTAATCGTGGCGTTCGGAAAGGTCTCGAGTGCGTAAATGAGTGCACGCTCGGCAAGCGGGGAGCCGTCCAAGGCGACGAGAATGTTGTCAGGCATGCGATAGAGTTCGAGAGGTGTTGAGAAGAGTGTAGTGCCGAAAACTCGGCACTGGGAGTACCGTTAATTACCCATCAATTTCTGAGAGCGCCTCTGTTGCAACGTCACCGAGTTCTCCGGCCTCGATATGCGAGTACCGCTCACGAACCATCTCCTCAGAATTATCGAGATATCGGGCCGCCACAGTATATCCGAATGCCCGGACCAGAACCTCGCCCATGCCACGACGGCCACCGTGCGGAGCAAGATAATCGTGTTTCGGATGGTCGATGTCGATCTCCGCGGCCTCCGAGAGTCGTTGGAGAATCGACCGTGCGCCGTCCGTCGTGATCGACGGCGGCCGAATGTCCACATCGAGCGCCAGCAGCAGGTCGCGAGCGTACTCCGTACGGCGTTTAGTGATTGCTTCTGGGCGTTCCCCTCGTTCGGCTAGCTCTTCCCGGACGAGCTCTGCGAGCGTCCGTTGGTCAAACGTCGGAAACACCGGCCAGCGCTCCGTCGGCGGATCCATCAGCTGGCGATAGCTCCGGAGCGGCGAGATCACCGGATCGGGAAGACTGGCGGCGTCCCACTGCTGTTTCTTCCGGTACACGTCCATGCTCCCGTCGTCGAGCGAGAGGTCCTCCCAGCGGACGCCGCGCCGGCGCGGGTCGTTCGGATCCCGGAGCAGTTCGCCGACGCGGACAGCTGTGTACGCGAGAACGAACACCAGAGCCCGGTCACGAGTCGCCTTCAGCGCCGCGTAGCGTGCTCGCTGCTTGTCGAGGGGGTCAGTATCCTCTGGGAGTGTCGTGTACGCCTCGACGGCGTCGCGGGCCCGTTCGTCGACGTGGCGGGTGAGGACGTGGCGTTGTTCCGACGTCCAGGCCTGCTGGTCGCCGGGCTTGCGGCCGTCGTCCTCCGGCAGCGGCGCCATCGCACTCGCCCGCTGCGCGTAATGCGCTTCGAGGTACCCCTCGTTGACACACCACCCGCACCACGCAGAGATATAGCGATAATAGGTTTGTACCGTGTTCTGTTTGAGTCCACGATCGCCGGTAAGATGGCGGGCGTACTCCCGAAACACGCGTTCGTCGAGGTCCTCGAAGGTGGGCTCCTGGTCGACGTTGCCGGAGACGATCCCGGTCCAGTCGTCGTCGCCGCGGTCGCCGGCGGCCCACTCGGCGAACCGCTCGAGTTCGCGTGCAGCGTTTCGTCGGTAGTTCCCGCCGTCGCCACCGCGGCCTTTCCCCTTGTCTTGGAGGTAGCGTTCGAAGGAACTCGCGAGTGATTGATCGGCGCGTTCTCGGGGCGTCATGAATCATCACTCGCGTACTGGTAATTCGGACGGACGTCCTCAAGAAGTTCTTCGACGATTTCCCAGAGAATCAGGGAGGGAGACTCGTGTGCGAATGTGATCCCCCAGCGGTCCTCCGTATCGGCAGCTGAGTACTGGAAATGCGCGTGTCCGAGATCGGGATGGTCTTCGTCCTGGTGCCAGCCGGCGTGAAAGCCCGTGTTCGGGTCGGTGTAGTTGATACGGAACCAATCGTGGGGGTCCTGTCGATACCACTTGACGGTGAGTTCCGGCGAATCAGGGCCTGTCGGGGGATCCTCAAGGCGGGCCGAATCGAAAACCGCTCGCAGTTGCTTGGCCTCGATATCGTCGGGAACGAACTCGACGGTCGTGATCTGAGGAACCCTGTCGAGGACATCCCGCTTCAGTTGGGCGTAGAGGTTTGCGTTCGGGTCACCACCTGGATGTGGAACCGACATCCGTTAGCTGCTGGCCTCAGCAGGCTCTGTCATCGGAGCGAGGAAGTCCCATTCGCGGATGGCAAACCCGACAATCTTGATACGTCGCTGAAGGTGCTCCCACTCACGGGCAATCTCGCGGCGTCGGTCTTCCTCGTCGGCGTCAAGAGACTCCTCCGCGAGCGTCCCGCGAAGCTGGTTCGGCGATTCAACGCCGAATTCGTCCTCCCAGTCGCGGATCTGCGCCTTCATATCGGCGAGACGGTCCGTGAGTTCCTCGACAGTGTGTCCGCTGTCTCGAAGCCGCATCGCCTCCTGCATCGCTTGGCGGCGGTAATCGGGGTAGTACGTGGTGTGAGTCCCGCTATCGTCGCGGTGGAGGACCCCGTCGTCGACGAGTCGCTCAAGGACGCGTTTGGTCGGCTCGTGTGACCAGCCCGCTTCGGAAGCGATCCAGTTGGCTGTCCGCGGCTCCGACAGCTGCCGGGCGATCATCCGCACACGGTCTTCACCCGTGGTCTGGCGCTCCATCAGGCCCTCGGAGTTTGATTTGTCTTCGGTCATACCACACCATTCGTGCTTTGTCTTAATATAGGTTGAGGTCATTCGTCCTATATCGAATCTCATCTGTCACCATCGCCCCGACCACAGCTGTGGAGAGTTATAGTAAAATCGAACCGTGGTCTTGGCGGCTCTACCCTGGGGGAAGCGTCTTTCTGAGCCGGTTGCAGCATTCGTGCTTCACCGACGGCGGCAGGGTACTTCAAAGTGGTCGTGATTACCGGCGTAATCAGGACCACTTGCTGTATTCACCCCATCGGAAGAATTCAGGCATCTGGAGTCTCTTACAGCCGGAATTCCGTGCTACAGGAAATTATATATCGTATATCGCTATACAAAATCCCGGGCCGGGAAGTTCACAGTTTCGGAGGATAGACCAGTTTCAGGTCGAATTAGCATCAATTCGCGGTGATTTTCAGCGTTCTGGGATCAATTTTGAATTATTACTCTCGAACTACCAGACGAGCGTACGAAATTGCGTGGATTTTGGCGCTGCTGGATACGGTTGTCACTCTTGAGCGGCGGACCCAGCGAGATCTCAGCGGGTTAGTCGTGTGGAATCAACGACGAGGCAACGAGCTCAACACACTCACCCGCAGTCAACACTGGTGCGTAGTCCATCTCATTATCAACATCCGCTTTCAGCAGAAAGTCAGTGAGCCGCCAGATATTGTACAACAGCACGGCGAACACGAAGTAGAACAGGCGAACACGGTAGTCTTTCGAGGAGGTCTTCGCGAGAAAGTCGCCCTTGATGCTCTTGTACTCGCTCTCGATCTGCCACCGGCGGCTGTAACGCTGACAAAACGCCTCAGCCTCATCAGGTCCAACTCGAAGATTCGTCGCGAAGACGGCCGTTCCCTCCCCACTCGTCGACGGCACGTACAGGAGCCGCATTGGATGCGATCCAGATTCAACATGGACAGAAGCCGACTCAACAGCCACTTCTTGATTGTCTTTGTCCATTTGTTCGAGTACATCCCGTTCGGATCTGGAGACCCGCTTCGGAATGAGGTAGTTCACATCGAGGTTTGAGAGCGTCTGAAACACGCGTATCGAATCGAACTCCCGGTCACACAGCACCGTCTCGATCGGAACGTGTTCTTCCGCTCGTTGAACGAGCCGTCGCACAGTACGATGTATCTGATTCGATGGGTTCTCATCCCACTCGGAACTCTCTCGGACCGGCTCAACCGCCAGAAGGAGCGGGATGTTCCGCCCGATGATCGAGAGGGTTGCGAATTTGAATGCTCGACCGTCTCTGTCCTTGGTCCCGCTGACCATCGGCATTCCTTCGACCTCTCCGTAGTAGGGAATAGTCGTGATATCGATTGCCGCGGTGACCGGCCTTCGAAAGGATGCTTCTGAGGCGATCACGGAGAGCAAGCGATCCGTTGTCTCGTTGAATCCGTTCACGAGTTCTTCGGGATCGAACTGCTTGACGGCGCGGAGGTGGGTATCACCATGGGGGCTGTACTCTTCGCCATGGCGATATTGGAAGCGAGTCGCTCCCTGCGCAGTTCCACAGTGGACCATCCCCATGAACGTCTGTAGCTCAAAGAATTGTGTGTCCTCGTACGAGGCGTTCGACGCCCGACCAGAGTCGAAGTGACCGAAGGCGTGATCACGCGCGAGCCGCGTTGTCTGGATGATCTCCTCCTGTGAGAAGGAATTGTCTTCTACTGGGTCTGCGGCTTCTTGCTCATCGTCGACGATCTCTGCCTTAGGCCGCACCTCCGGCGCTGAGATGTCGCGATCGTGGACTTCCTTGATGACGTAGTGGGCGGCTGTGGTGACGAACTCCCGGGTCGCCTCGTCGAACCGGTTACGCCAGGTCCGCGAGAGCACCGATTCGTCGGGGATTTTCTCCAAGTCGAAGACAACTGCGAGTTCGGGATACTGGGCGAGCGAACGGTAGCTTTCGCCAGTGAGTTCGCGGTAGAGTAACAAGCGTACCATCCCCTCGAACGAGTGCGGTGCTGGATGCCACTCTGGGTAGCCGTCATTGAGCGAATCGAACGGCCCCTCCAGAGTTCGAAGAGCCGTGCAGAGGGACTGATCGGCTTTGAGTGCCTCTGTGAGTGTCAACCCGACAAGGTAGGCGTCGGTCAATCGGTGCTCCTGAGAAGTCATGTGAGCTATCCCATCAGCCAGTCACACAAGCGGCGCGATCCCATCCTCTTTGCGCAGGAACCGCTGCTGTTGAATCGGTCAGCACAAACAAGTACTCTGTAAGTCTCGCAGCTACGCTTCGTTCACTCATAGCTAACACCTTCATTGATGGTGACTCAATCACCCTGCTCGACGTTGAGGGTGAGAAACTGGTCGGGAGATTCTGGAATCAACTATGCTGAGATAACTCGTGTGAGGACAACCAGCTTCTCAAGAAGAGGCGCGGCGTGAGTGGGAAACTGGCATCTATAGCCCGTTAAATCGGTTTACAGAGTGCCATCTATCCAAACTGCACCGATTTTCTGATTCCGAATACCAACCGTATGCAATCGAAAAACCCCTCCTAAAGCGATCAGGCAGAGTTTCAGTCTGCAGTTTGGGCGCTAGTGGATGGTGTCACTCCTGGAAGCTCGGGGATGGATAGATCCACCCGGCGGAGCAGTTGCGCGTTGATGGCGACGATAACCGTACTCAGCGACATCAGGAGTGCACCCACAGCGGGTGACAGCAGAATCCCGATCGGTGCCAACACGCCTGCTGCAAGCGGAATCGCGAAGACGTTGTACCCCGCCGCCCAGACGATGTTCTCCTGCATCTTCCGGTAGCTCGCCTTGCTGAGCTTTACGAGTCGCACCACGTCCATCGGGTTGTTCTGAACGAGGATGACATCCGCCGACTGGACGGCGACGTCGGTACCGCTCCCGATCGCGATACCGACGTCGGCTCGCGTCAGCGCCGGCGCATCGTTCACACCGTCGCCGACCATCCCCACGAGCTTCCCTTGGTTCTGAAGTTCCTGGACTTTCTCGTCCTTGTCTTCGGGGAGGACCTCCGCGAACACCGTGTCGATGCCCAGTTCGTCGGCGACAGCGTTGGCGACGTCTTGGGAGTCCCCAGTCAGCATCGCCACCTCGATGCCCAGATCGTGGAGGGCGTCAACGACGCGGAAACTCTCTTCACGGATTACGTCGGCCATCGCGAACGCGGCGATCAACTCACTGTCACGAACGAGATACACCACCGTTTGAGCGTTCTGTCCCGCCTCGTCAGCGAAACGCTGGAGATGGGCGGGGATCTTGCTATCGAGCTGGGTCAACAGGTTCGGCCCGCCGACGTACACCTCATTTCCGTCGACGTTCGCGCGGACGCCCCGGCCTTTGATCGCCTCGAAGTCGGTCGCGTCAGGCGCGGTGAGGTCCTGATCGTTGGCGGCCTCGCGGATAGCTCGAGCGATCATGTGTTCGGAGTCGCTCTCGACACCCGCCGCCAGCGTGAGTGCGTCGTCCTCGTCGACGCCGTCGACGGTCGCCATATCGACGACGCCGTGTTCGCCTTCGGTGAGCGTCCCCGTCTTGTCGAAAATGATGGCGTCCAGATTTCGTGCCTCTTCCATCGCAATCCGGTCGCGGACGAGCATTCCGTTGCGAGCCGCGAGTGACGTATTGATGGCGACAACCAGCGGGATGGCAAGCCCGAGCGCGTGCGGGCAGGCGATGACGAGTACCGTGACGACACGCTCGATGACAGTCGCGTTGAACGAGACCGCGATGGTCCACGCGATTGCTGTCACGACTGCTGCCCCGAGGGCAACGTAGAACAGCCAGCCAGCCGCTCTGTCGGCCAGCACCTGCGTTTTGGACTTGCTCTGTTGGGCTTCCTCGACGAGTCGCATGATACCTGCGAGTGTCGTCTCCTCGCCCGTTGCACCGACACGTATGCGGAGACTGCCGTCGCCGTTGATCGTCCCGCCGATGACCTCATCCCCGGGTTTCTTAGAAACTGGTTTCGACTCGCCCGTGATCATCGACTCCTCGACGTCCGAATCACCCTCTTCAACGATGCCGTCAGCAGGAACACTCGCGCCCGGTCGAACGAGTACGAGGTCGCCCTCGGAGAGTTCACTCACCGGGACTTCCTCGGTGTCACCGTCGTCGCTGATCCGCTCGGCGGTATCGGGCATCAGCTTCGCCAGCTCGTCGACCGCGCTCGAGGCACGTCGTACGGACCGCATTTCGATCCAGTGGCCCAGCAGCATGATGTCGATCAGCGTCACGAGCTCCCAGAAGAACGCCGACTGTGTCGGGAAGACCACGCTGGCGAGGCTGTAGACAAATGCGACCGTGATCGCCATCGAGATGAGCGTCATCATTCCCGGCGACCGGTCTTTCAGCTCCGGGACCGCCATCTGGAGGAACGGCACCCCACCGTACGCGAAGACGATGACCGCGAAGGCGGGGTTAATCCACTCGCTACCCGGGAACGCGGGAACGGAGAACCCGAGCCACTCCTGCAGCATTTCGCTGTACAGGAGGACCGGAATCGACAGGAGCGTCGAGACGAAGAAGCGCCGCCGGAACATTTGCTCGTGGCCTTCGTGCATCCCACCGTGGTCGTCGTGTCCGTCGTGTCCGTCGTGTCCGTCGTGCCCATCATGCTGACTGTGTGGGCCGTGGTCTGCTTCGTCGGCCTCCCTTTGGGATTTATCGTCCATTACCGAGCAATTGAACCGAGGATGCTTCAACGTGGAGGCTACTGTGAGTTGACACGCCCTCTGAACAGGCTGGCATCTACCGAACATTCGCGAGACAGATGTGGTCGGGGATGATCCTACGTCTCCTTGTGGCGGTCTCTGTAAGTTTTTGCCCCCAGAAAAACGTATACTGCGCCGATAACTCGTACACCTGTCGTGAATTGCTCGTTCCATTCGATAGCATCTGGGCGCTCATAGAGGACCGTGGAAGCAAACTTGCGATACAGGTCGGGAAACATGAGGACAGCTGCACCGAACGCCCCGGTGAGATTCATCATCCACGCATACAATCGGCTACCAAGTAGGGAGATCACGACTATCAGAATTCCTTCTGATCGTATAGCTGGGTTTACCCATTTCCTTAGGGTGCCTTCACTGGGATTAGTGATCGCATGTTTCTCAAAGAGCGCAACTATCTTGTCCGGGAACAATGTAGTAACAGCTCCGAGGACGCCGATAAGTATCCGTATCATACGCTACGGTACGACCTATTCGGATTTAATATTCTCCACAAATCTACACGTCCGAGAACGGAGCCGGAACGCAGTATTCAGAAGTCCAATTATACAGAATAGACGAAGATGCAGAGTTACTACGTGAGTAGCTGTCTAAGGACGTAGTGGAGGATGCCGCCGTGTTCGATATAGGTCACGGCGGCCGGCGTACCGACCTGTGCCGTGACCGGGAACTCGACAGTCGAACCGTCCTCGCGCTCGGCGATAACTGTCAATTCATCTACCACGTCGAGACCGTCATCGAGACCGTGAATTGTGAAGACCTCCGACCCGTCCAGTCCGAGAGATTCCCATGAGTCGCCGTCATCGAACTGTAAGGGGAGAACACCCATCCCGACGAGGTTGTCGCGGTAGATGCGCTCGTAACTCTCGCCGATGGTTGCGCGGACACCGAGTAGGTCCGTTCCTTTCGCTGCCCAGTCACGACTCGACCCGGTTCCGAGCTCCTCGCCCGCCATCACGATGAGTGGGGTGCCCTCCTCGCGGTAGCGCTGGCTGGCTTCGAACACGGTCGTCTGCTCGTCGGTTGGGTGGTGGATCGTATAGCCACCCTCGATATTGTCGAGCATCTCATTCTCGATGCGGACGTTGGCGAACGTCCCTCGCATCATCACCTCGTGGTTGCCCCGGCGCGCGCCGTACGTGTTGAACTCGTGGGGCTCGACGCCGTGATTGAGCAGCCACTGGCCGGCAGGGAGGTCAGATCCGAATGGGCCAGCAGGGCTGATGTGGTCGGTCGTAACGGTATCGCCGAGCGTCAGCAGGCAGCGTGCGTCCTCGATATCGGCGACGCCGGGTTTCTTGAGGGGAAAGTCTTGGAAGAACGGCGGCTCTCGGATGTACGTCGAGTCGTCGTCCCACTCGTAGACGTCACCACTTGGCGCGTCGAGAGCAGCCCACCGCTCGTCACCCTCGTACACGGAGGCATACTTCTCCTCGAACATCTCCGGGGAGACGTTCTCGTGGATTGCTGCCTGCACGTCGGCTGCGTCCGGCCAGATGTCCGCCAGATAGACTGGGTCACCCTCAGCGTCAGTGCCCAGCGGCTCGTTCTCGAGGTCGATGTCCATCCGCCCTGCGAGCCCGTAGGCGACCACAAGCGGTGGGCTCGCGAGGTAGTTCGCTCGGACTTTCGGGTGAATACGCGCCTCGAAATTGCGGTTCCCCGAGAGGACACTCGTCGTCCAGAGGTCGTGGTCGTCGATCGCCTGCTCGATGGAGTCCGGAAGTGGTCCGGCGTTACCGATACAGGTGGTACAACCGTAGCCAACGACGGCATACCCGAGCTCTTCGAGATACGGAAGCAGCCCTGATTCTTCGAGATACTGCGTGACGACGCGGCTGCCCGGTGCGAGGCTCGTCTTGACGTACGGCGGGACGTCCAGGCCTTTTTCGACGGCGTTCTGGGCGAGCAGACCAGCGGCGATCATCACCGACGGGTTTGAGGTGTTCGTACAGCTCGTGATGGCACTAACCAGGACATCACCGTGACCGATTTCGACCGTTTCACCGTCGAGGTCGACCTCAACGCGTTTGGTTAACGGGTGCAGTTCGGACTCGGCCTCGACTTGAGCGCCGCCATCAGTCTCTGCGTCGGCTACACCCCCCTCACCGAGCCACCGCTGTAAGGCCTCTTCATCGACATCGTTGAGGTCGTGCTTGAACTCCCCGTGGAGAAGTCCTCGGAAGCTCTGTTTTACGTCCCCCATCGGGATTCGGTCCTGTGGTCGCTTGTGTCCGGCCAGACTCGGTTCGACAGTTGAGAGATCGAACTCGACGACCTCGGTGTACTCCGGTTCCTGTTTCCCGAACAGGCCTTGGGATTCGAGGTACTCGCGGACGAGGTCGATGTGTTCAGGGTCGCGCCCGGTGAGTTCGAGATACTCGAGCGTCTGATCGTCGACCGGGAACATACTGATCGTCGACCCCTGTTCGGGTGCCATATTAGCGATCGTTGCCCGGTCCGGGACAGTAAGGTTCTGTACACCGGGCCCGAAGAATTCGACGAACCGGTCGACGACGCCGACCTCGCGGAGTTGTTCGGTGATGTGAAGCACGAGATCCGTTGCCGTCGCGCCTTCGGGTAACTCGCCTTCGAGACGAACGCCGACCACCTCGGGGAGTTTCATCGTAATCGGTTGGCCGAGCATCGCTGCTTCCGCTTCGATACCCCCGACGCCCCAGCCGACGACACCGATACCGCCGATCATCGGGGTGTGGCTGTCCGTGCCGACGAGTGTGTCCGGCAGAAGCCAGTTCTTGTCATCTTGTTCGCGGGCGTGAACGACACGGCCGAGATGTTCGAGATTTACCTGATGAACGATCCCGGTTCCCGGCGGGACGACGTTGAAGTCCTCGAAGGCGTTTTGCGCCCACTTGATCGCGCGATACCGCTCGGCGTTGCGCTCGTACTCCAGTTCGACGTTCTTCTCGTAGGCGTCCTCGGAGTCGAAGTAGTCGACTTGGACGCTGTGGTCGATCACGAGATCAATAGGGATCTCCGGTTGGACCAGAGTGGGGTCGCGGTCTTTGCGATCGACTTCGGAGCGGAGGGCTGCTAGGTCGACCACTGCGGGCACGCCGGTAAGGTCCTGTAGGACCACCCGTGACGGAGAGAACGGCACCTCTGCGTCCGGAACGTCCGGCTCCCAGCCAGCAGCATTTCTGACGTCTGACGCGGTGATGGTTTCGCCGTCGACGTTTCGGAGCACCGATTCGAGGAGGATACGGATACTCACCGGGAGCGTGTCGAGTTCACAGAGTCCATGTTCTTCGAGTGCTCGAAGGTCAGCCATCTTGTACGTCGTCCCGTCGACGTCAAGTTCGCGGACGGCATCGAACGGGAGTGTGTCAGTCATAGTATCTGAATATGTGCTCGGGAGCGATATTAATCTCCCTCCGAATTCATTCCGATGGGAATCGGGATCCTGAATACTGTGACGGCGTTTCAGAACTCACCGAATGAAAGACCAGAGGAGGACGGCAAACCCACACGCCAACGCAGCGGATTCGGCAACATGCACCTGCGTGAGCGTTAATGCTGTGAGCTGGTAGAGAAAACCTTCTATGAGGACACCGAGCGTCATGAACCCGAAGCCGATCGTTGCGTCACGTAGGTATCGAGTCCGTTCCTGACGATACGCGCGAAAGCTGATCGCTGTCGTCGCCATACCCAAGAAGAGGAGAAAGACACGGACTCCAATTAGCGTGACTTCCCATCCAGTAGTCACGATTCATCGCCCCCCTGTGTTGGCTGGGACATTTGTCCGTGTAGCGAATAAAGGATAATGAGCATACCTGCCGCGACAAGTGTAGTCTGGATGGTCCCAGCAACGAAGATGGACAACCCAACCACGTCGAAGAGAATGCCTTCGATTACGGACCCGACGCTGATGAATAGGAATCCGATAGCGACGTACAGCATTGGTTCGCTACCGTAGACCCTGTATCCACGATACGCTTGATACGTTATCGACAGCCCTAGTCCGACTGCGATGAGCTTTGCAATGACGAGTGCGGTGTGCATGGTTAGGTGTCTCGGATGTCGCCCCAGATACGCGAGAACCGCTGCGCGGCGTCCTCACGAACGTCCATCTTGATGTCGATCGTTCCATCTTCGATGTCGACATCGACGTGGTCAACGTTTGCTTCGTACACGCTATGATGGCTCCCGTCAGTCTCAATCTGTGTTTGTTCGACGAGCAGATCATTAGCGACCATATCTTCGACCCGGCGGTAAATCGTTGAGAGGGCAACGTCGCATTCCTCGCTCAGTTCCTTCGCTGAGAGGGGGTCCCGGCTCGTCGCGGCCAGAATCTGACGAACCCGTTCCTCCCCGAGGAGGTCTAATAGCTCGTCAGCGCGATGGTCCGTGGACACAGCTGTTCCTCGCAATACAAGTTAATGCCCTGCCGAAACGTATGTAACGACCAGTTTTGCGTCGCACGCAAAACAGCTCACCCGTCTATTTTCCCACCCCTCGTATTCTCACCTGTGAGGTGACCTACGCTATGACAACCAATTCAGGACTCACCCGGCGGCGAGTGCTCCAGTTAACTGGTGGTACAGCGGTTATTGGACTCGCAGGATGTACTGGATCGGAATCAGACGGCAGTGATAGTGGGGCCGAAAGCACTGCGGGATCTACCGAAGACGGAGGCGGGTCGGGGCATGACGAAGGAGAGAACAGTAGCGAAGGAGAATCGGGGCATGACGACGAGGAAGGTCACGATGAAGCCGTCGAGGAACCGAGCGATACAGCTGAGGTGGCGATGGTCACCGAAGACGGAGGATATCACTTCGAACCGCACGTCGTCCGCGTCAATGTCGGTGGGACGGTAACGTGGACTAACGAGAGCGGCAGTCACTCCGCGACGGCCTACCATCCAGACAACGACCAACCCCAGCTCGTTCCCGATGGTGCTGCAGCATGGGATAGTGGTCTCCGCTCGGAGGAAGGAGCGACGTTCGAGCACACTTTCGAGACCGAGGGCGTCTACCACTACTACTGTACGCCCCACGAGACGGTCGGTATGCTCGGGAGCGTCATCGTCGGCGACCCAGATCCACATGAACAGATCGCGCTCGAAGAGCCACCCGAGGAGAAACCAGATACTGTCCGAGAGAAGCTCACCGAACTGAACGGAATGGTTTCGAGTGCACTTGGCGATGACCACTAATTGCTGACGAACGCTCCCGGCATCTTTTCTATCGCTGCCGGACGCGGTTTAAGGAGTCATACCAGTAGGTTATACATAGCGTGTGCTATTGCGAGGGTGAGATACCCTCCCAAAAGGAAGAGAAGAGTTCTTCGAGGCAGTGATGGCAGGCCAATCGTGTCGGATCCGTGAATACGCTCACCGAGGGCATACACGAACCGACCGGCTACCAATGCGAATGGAAGATACACGAGTAGTATCGGGACAACCATCGCATCGAATCTGGCGGTGGCTTCAAGCCGGGACAAGTATTCGAGTTTGAAGATTAGTTCCAGCCCCCCAACAGTGATCCCGGATGCGGCGGTCGCCAAGATCCCCTCCGTTTTCGAGAGTAGTTGGCTTCGCCAGTAGCTCCAGAAATAGAAGACTACGATCAACGGAAGCAGTCGGACGAACGTTTCCTCGATAAAACCGACAAGAAGTATTCCGGTGCGAGAGGTCGTAGCCGGTAGGAGTACAAGCTCAACCTGATACGCGATCCAGACACCGACACCTGTCACTACAGCACTGATCGCCACAAGTGCGAAGAGAGAGCGGTACCTGGTGGACACGGCTGACTAATTGGGGATGCGTCAAGATAGTCGTGTGGAATCTAACACGGGAATACTCGTTTTTGCGCCGAATTTCTGACCGACACCATTCTTATATATTCACAATCGTTACCAAGTAACATAGTACCATCACTACCCACGAAACACTCCCAGAGTATGCCACCTACCGAACGAGAGACAACGTCCGCATCCACGTCTGACTCAAGTGACGACATCGTCTCTCGCATCGAGCGAGACCTCCTTTCGCGGAGAGAATTTCTTGCCGGACTGGGTCTCGGATCGATAGGCGGTGCCGGTGGAGCAGTCGCTCTCACGCGGTCAGATACCGATTTCCAGTCACTAGCGACACTGGCAGGCGGGGCGGCCTCTCTCCCGGACACACAGTTCCATCTTCCGGCAGTGGATGCAGCTAACTCGGGTCTCATTATCGCGACCAATTTCGAGTTTTCTGATGGCAACGGTGAGCTGTTTGTCAATCTGAACGGTATCGAGATCCGCCACGACCTCCAGCGTGCACTGGATGAGGCGAGACAAACTGCTACCCGTCTTACTGGTCGTTCACTTGGAGATACGGCTACGCACGTATCATTCGTCTCACCTGAGACGGGCACTCTTACACTCCGTGGAAAAAGCTGGGAAGCCGGCCTTACGGTTGCTTTTATTGCCAGTCTTCGCCAGCAGTCGCTGTCGTCTGAAACCCTCATCACTGGAATCGTTGCCGACGATGGCAAGCTGCTCCCGGTTGGCGGAATCAAAGCAAAGGCCCGGAGTGCCCGGGCGTTCGGAGCGACCGAATTGATTGTTCCCAGCGATACCGATTCAGATGTAACTATCGAGGGATTACGCGTGACACCCGTTGAATCGATCTCAGACGCACTTAGCCACTTGGCACAAACTCAACGTTCGGAGCAGTGAAGGCGAGATACGCTACGATGGGGCGTCGCTCGCCTTCTGTCGTGACGTGATAGCTTACGTAGAGGCGTCGTACCCGGCGTCTTCGACCACAGTCACGAGGTCATCTGATTCAGCTGTTCCTTCGACTGTCGCGGATTCCGAGTCCCGATCCGCAGTCGCCGATGTGACTCCGTCGACTTCTTTGAGTGCTTCCTCTACAGTTTGCTCACAGTGTTCACAGGTCATTCCTTCGACCGAGATGGTCTGACTCATATCCATACATGATTAGGGCCCCCTATTCTATGTGCTTTTCTGCTTAGAATCCAAAGTCATTCTGAGTTCAAAATCGCACTCTCAAAGGTTTATTTTGAGAAACAATAATGTATCCTGCGGTGCGACGCTATTGTATGCGCAACCTAGACGAAACAGATCTGGAGATTCTCTCGTTACTAGCCGAAAACGCCCGTCGTCCATTTAGCGCCATCGGCGAAGAAGTTGATTTGTCCGGGCCAGCTGTTTCCGATCGAGTCCAACGATTACAGGAAGCAGATATTATCAACAATTTCACGATCGATGTAAACCGGGCGCACCTTCGGGCCGGTGTTCCAGTATTCATTCAAACAGAAATCGAACCGGAATCACTCGAGGAGGCCCGTACGCGAGTCCGGGAATCGGACGGCATCGAACACGTCTTCACGACCTCAGAAGGCGATCTCTGGTTCTATGCCCGCGTTGAGGCACAGAACGTCCGTCAGTGGGTAGACAGTCTGTTTGATGGGCTTGGGATGTCTGGATATTCAGTCACCTTGATCGACGAAGCTGAATGGACGCCTTCGATCGACGGCGTCGAATTTGCTCTCACCTGCACTGAATGTAACAATACCGTCGACAATGAAGGTGAGACGACGCGCATCGATGGCGAGATCTATCACTTCTGTTGCCCATCTTGTCTCGCACGGTTTGAAGACCGCTATCAGCGGCTCGAAGAGGGTGTATAGTACGCTCTTTGGATTCCAAATTTTCTTGGTGTCAATAACCACCTTCTCGAAACAGTAAACCGCCTAAACATAGACCCCGTATAGTAAGATGAGCATGACAAGCCGAACAACCCATCTCGATATTACGGGGATGTCCTGTGCCAACTGTTCAGGAACGATCCAGGACACCCTTGAATCCCTTGACGGGGTATCGAAGGCGGATGCGAACTTCGCCACCGACGAGGGATCCGTGACCTACGATCCCGATGAGGTATCACTCCAGGAAATCTATGAAGCGATCGATGAGGCGGGCTACGGCATAGTCTCGGAGACGGTGTCTATTGCCATCTCCGATATGACGTGTGCCAATTGCGCCGAGACCAACAAAACTGCTCTCGAGAATACACCGGGTGTCGTCACCGCCGAAGTCAACTACGCGACTGACGAAGCGCAGGTCACCTACAATCCGGCAGAGGTGTCTCTCAATACGCTGTATGATGCTATTGAGGACGCTGGCTACTCGCCCGTCCGCGAAGATGGTGATGACGACGAGTCGGGCCAAGACGCACGAGATGCCGCACGACAGGCTGAGACCCAAAAGCAACTCAGACTGACCCTCTTTGGGGCAGTGTTGTCGGCTCCGTTGCTCTTCTTCCTCATCGACAAATTTCTGCTCGGTGGCGCGATCGTCCCTGATGCCGTCTTCGGCGTTGAAATCGGGTGGCTCGAGTTCCTCCTCGCCACACCGGTGCAGGCGATCCTCGGCTGGCCGTTCTATAAGAACTCGTACAAGGCGATCGTGAAAAACGGCCGCGCCAATATGGACGTGTTAATCGCAATCGGTTCAACAACCGCCTATCTCTACTCCGTGGCAGTCCTGTCTGAACTCATTGCAGGTGGGCTCTACTTCGACACGGCAGCGCTCATCCTCGTGTTCATTACGCTCGGTAACTACCTCGAAGCTCGGTCGAAGGGGCAAGCGGGCGAGGCCCTCCGGAAGCTCCTCGAAATGGAAGCCGAGACGGCGACCATTATCCGCGAGGACGGCAGTGAAGAAGAAGTTCCGCTCGAAGAAGTCACAACGGGTGACCGGATGAAAATCCGTCCGGGTGAAAAGGTTCCCACAGACGGCGTCGTTGTCGACGGTCAGTCCGCCGTCGACGAGTCGATGGTCACTGGTGAATCCGTCCCTGTAGAGAAGGAAGAGGGCGATGAGGTCGTCGGCTCGACGATTAACGAGAACGGCGTCCTTGTCGTGGAGGCGACAAAGGTCGGAGAAGATACGGCTCTTCAACAGATCGTTCAGACTGTCAAGGAGGCGCAGTCGCGCCAGCCCGACATCCAGAACCTCGCGGACCGTATCTCCGCGTACTTCGTGCCTGCGGTCATCGCGAACGCTCTCCTCTGGGGCATTGTTTGGTTCCTGTTCCCGGAGGTACTGGCTGGCTTCGTCGACTGGCTCCCGCTGTGGGGTCAGGTCGCTGGCGGCCCGGCCCCGGTCGGTGGGACCGTTTCCGTCTTCGAGTTCGCGATTATTGTCTTCGCGTCCTCGATCCTCATCGCCTGTCCCTGTGCGCTGGGGCTGGCGACGCCCGCAGCCACGATGGTCGGGACGACGATTGGTGCCCAGAACGGCGTCCTGTTCAAGGGCGGTGACATCCTCGAACGCGCAAAAGACGTCGACACGGTCGTCTTCGACAAGACGGGCACCCTCACGGAGGGTGAAATGGAATTGACCGATGTGGTCGTCTTCGATAGCGATGGAAATGCAGTGACTGACGGTGGCGAGCCGACGCCAGATGGTGGACAGATCAGCACTCGTGAGCGCCTCTCCGAGGACAACGTGCTGCGGCTGGCGGCGATAGCAGAAAGCGGAAGCGAACACCCGCTCGCGCGGGCAATCGTCGACGGGGCTGAAGAACGCGGGCTGGACGTGACTGAGCCCGACGACTTCGAGAACGTTCCTGGTCACGGGATCAAAGCGGTTGTTGGTGACAACGAGGTACTGGTCGGCAACCGCAAGTTGCTGCGAGACAACGACATCGACCCGTCACCCGCCGAGGAGACGATGGAACGCCTCGAAAACGAGGGGAAGACGGCGATGCTTGTCGCTTCCGAGGGCAAACTGGTTGGTGTAGTGGCTGACGCCGACACAATCAAAGAGAGCTCCAAGCAGGCCGTTACAGCCCTCCAAGAGCGGGGAGTCGACGTAATGATGATTACGGGCGACAACGAGCGAACTGCTCGTGCGGTCGCCAAACAGGTGGGTATCGACCCGGAGAATGTCCGAGCAGGGGTCCTTCCCGAAGACAAGTCTAACGCGGTCGACAGTATTCAAGACGAGGGCCGTCAGGCGATGATGGTCGGAGACGGCGTCAACGACGCCCCCGCGCTCGCGGTCGCGCACGTGGGGACAGCCATCGGCTCCGGCACGGACGTGGCCATCGAGGCTGCAGACCTTACGCTGATGCGCGACGACCCGCTCGACGTGGTGAAGGCGATCCGAATCTCGGACGCGACACTCCAGAAGATCAAGCAGAACCTCGTGTGGGCGCTCGGATACAATACCGCGATGATTCCCCTCGCGTCGCTCGGGCTGCTCCAGCCGGTGCTCGCTGCAGCAGCAATGGCGTTCTCGTCGGTGTCGGTGCTGACGAACAGCCTGTTGTTCCGGCGGTACACCCCCGATCACGACTACAAGCTCTTCGGGTTCCTTCGCTAACCGTCGCCTCTATCTCAATGTCGAATATTTCCCGCCAAACGGTTCGGAGGTACCTCGTCGAGACAGCCAGTAGCGAACCGACGTACCTCCGGGCTCACGAGATCGCCGGTGATCTTGACGGCTCTCCGAGGGCTGTCGCGCAATACCTCAGCCAACTTCAGGACGACCTCTCACTCGTCTCACTCGAACAGTGGGGGCGCTCTAAGAGCACGACGTGGCGCTTGGAGGTGAACGAGTCGTGAGTACTGTCACGCGACGCGTCGAAACCGCCCTTCCGGAAACAGGCTCACGCGAGTGGTGGGCGCTGTACCTACTTGCTCCGCCCGTCCTCATCGGTGCGGGAATCCTTGCGTTCCCGGGCCTCGTCTTCGACCAGTTCATTTGGCAGTACCTCTGGGGACCAGTCGTCGCTGACGCTGCCAGTGAGCCAGTCATGCATGAGGGGATTCGTGCTGTTCGGGGCTACAACGCGGTGAACACCGTAACCTACCTCGCGGCGGTCGTGTACAGCCTCCCCGGACTACGAGTGTATCTCGATCAACTCGACGTCACGTTTGACGCACGACTGGCCTACGGGTTCGCCCCGATCATTATCGCCGGCGGAGCGATGCGCGCCCTCGAGGACATCGGCCTACTCGGGGACTACGCGGTGTGGTTCATCACGCCGTCAATCTACTTTGTCGTTACCGCTGTCACCGTCCTCGCGCTCGGCATCGGCGCACTTGCGCGTGATCGGAATACCGGTTCCATTCCGTCAACGGTCGGGCTTATCGGGTCGGTGTGGGCTGTCGGTGCTGTCGGGTGGGTGCTTTGGTACGGCCTCTCGACGTCGACCCCGCTCCGTCTGTGGGTTCCTGTCGCAACGACGGGGATTGCTCTCGGGGCGACCGCGCTCTACTACTGGGGAGCGAGTTTCGTCAATGTCACACACCTTCGACACCCGCTGATTCTGCTGGCCGTCTTTGGCCAGCTGTGGGACGCTGCACAGAACCTCATCGGTGTGACGTTTCTCGGCTACTCCCCCAAGCTGGTCGTCACGAATCTCGTATACCAGGCGACTGGATTTGCCGGATCGACGTTCGTGCTGAAACTCGTCGTGACTGTCGGCATCGTGTGGTATCTCGCTGATGCGAAAGAGGAGATGAACCACACATGGTGGTGGCTTATGACGTTCTTCATCGGAGCGATCGGGCTCCCGATGGGCGTTCGCGGGTCACTTCGGATGCTACTGGGGGCCTAACAACGGCCTCGGCGATGTACCGCGCTTTCTGTTAAGAATCGAAACCGGCCGAACGGTATCTGGGATGGTGGATTGAGGCGTTCACCGCGCGTAGCCTTGCTGGATCACTCCCGTTTCGAAAGAAAACAGAGTGGAGTGTGGGACCGGCGTGTCCTAGAATAGACAATCCTACCGAAGGCGACTGTGATCACATTCCGGGTTATTAGTAACAGGGGTAAAGCGTATGGGAACTACTGTTGTATCGTCTAATAATGCCGCAACCGTGGAATCGTCGTCGGGTGCTTCAACATAGTGGTACAATCGGAATACTAGGTCTTACAGGCTGTCTAGGTGGCTCAAGCACGAACTCATGGGATATTGATGACCCAGTAGCAGTGGCATCAGCACAACAATTTAACTCACCAGGATGTAGCTGTTGCGAGCAGTATGCATCATATCTTCGTGAGAATATCACTGGTGACCTCTCAGAGACCGTACCGGATGATATCCAAGCAGTAAAGCAGGAATATGGGATCCCCGAAGACCTCCAGAGCTGTCACACACTCGTCCTCACAGATTACGTCGTAGAAGGACACGTCCCGGTCGAAGTAATCGCCCGGCTTCTCGATGAAAACCCACCGATAGATGGAGTTGCACTCCCTGGTATGCCATCTGGGACACCGGGGATGGGTGGAGAGAAAGATGGCTCGTTAAGCATATACGCTATTGACGGCGATAAAGCCGGAGCTGAGTACACTGAGGTATAGATTCAGAGATACAGTAGATCTGCAACTGATGTTCAGACGGCTTCTCTATGGGTTCGGATACACCTTCGCGCGTCTCATCTTTTTCAACGCGAAACTTCAACAGCTGTCTTGAAGCGGGTTTGTATCGCGTTCTGGCTTGTTGGTGATCCAATTCAGAAGCTTTCCCGTGTAAACTGTGAAACAGCTTATAGGAGACAGTATTCAGAAAATCAAGAGGTATCTAACACGTTGAGTCCAGCGTCAGCTCTGTATGCAATCTCTGATTATTCACGGGGTTGCTACTGATAGTTTAGATTTGAAACAGTAATCGCAGTAAATGAGGAGCGTGTGTATTCATCTATGGAAGCGCCCACAACCTCCACGACAGAGGCTACCACCAGCGAGGTACTCGTCCGTGCTGATGAGATTGAAAAAACGTACGGGTCAAACCTCCCATTTACACGATCGGTTCCCGTCCTCACCGGTGCCAATCTGGAAATCCGAGCAGGAGAAATCGTCGGAATCGTCGGGGGGAACGGTTCGGGGAAATCCACGCTTATGAACATCCTCGTCGGCGTCCTCAAGCAGGATTCCGGAGCAGTTGAACGAACAGGGACGGTTGGCTGGTGTCCACAAGAACCACTGCTTTACGACCGCCTGACGGTCACAGAGACGTTCCGCCTGTTCGGTTCCGGATACGGAATGACCGCCGAAGAAATCGACGAGGCCAAACGCCGATTCGCATCGAAACTCGATTTCGAGCAGTACCTTGACTATCGAATCGACCAACTCAGCGGTGGAAACCGACAAAAAATCAATCTCAGTATCGCCCTAATGCATGATCCGGACGTCCTCATGCTAGACGAGCCCTACACCGGGTTCGACTGGGAGACATATCTCATCTTCTGGGACCTCGCCGACGAACTTGCTGCCGACGGAACAGCTGTCGTAATGATTTCACACTTGATCGAGGAGCAGAGCCGTCTCGACCGTATCTACGAGGTTCGTGATGGACACGTCTACGACGTGACTGAGCGGGAAAGTGAGACCGAAGCGACGACCGGTGAACGGAGGAGAAAGGCCGATGAATAGAATTCAAACGGGGATCCGGACGAACGTCTCCACCTTCCTCAGGACCCCCCTGAATGTCGTCTTAGCACTCCTCCTTCCGGTTGTCGTTATCGAAGGCTGGGGACAAGCGATGGCGGGGTTGCCAACTATGCCGACAGTTGAGGCGATTCCGATCGATCTGGGTCGCCTCCTCGGAGCGATATTCGGTGTCGCCATCATCGCCGGCCTGATGGGACTCGCCCAGATGATTAGTGCGCGTGCAGCCGATCGACGACTCGTTCAGACAGGCTATCCACCCCGAACACTGCTTGCGACTCGATTAGCGACGCTCGGAGGGGTCACGGTCGTCGTGGCTGCCGTGAACTACGGCGTGCTCTGGCTGACGATTTCACCGGAAGCCCCTGTCCTGACGTTCGTATTCCTCGTCCTCGCCGGCCTCGTCTATGCGTTTCTCGGTGCGCTCGTCGGTGCACTCCTTCCGCGACTGTTCGAAGGCTCGCTCGTCGTGGTGTTCCTCGCGATGATGGACGCGTTCCTCAGTGGCGACAGCCCGCTGGCTGCTGACATTCCTGAGTTCGTGGAATACTTCCCGCTCTATCATCCGAAGGAACTCCTTCAGGAGGCGATGTTCCAAGGTACATATACGACGGGCGACCTCGGCTTCGTTGCCGGATACCTGCTCGTCTTGCTCGTGCTCGTCACCGTAGTGTTCGGAGTGACGATGCGCACCAGTGGTGGGTGGTCCGCATGAACCGTACGACAACGGCGTTCTCGATCGGCATCAAAGAACAGGCGCGTAACTACGTCCTCGTCGCTCTGCTGGTCGTCTTACCGGTCTCGTTCATCACGTTGGCGTTCGCAGTCACCCAGGATGTCGAGATGCCGGTTCGGACGCTCGTCGACGGTGAGACGGCGACGGTCATGCGGGGGATGCCTGAGGTCCACGGCGTGATCATGACGCCGATTACGAGTGCTCTCATCGCCGGACTCGCCGGGTTGTTCCTGATGCGAGAAGCCAAAGACACGGACGGTCGTCTGGCAGTCGCTGGCTATCGTGCATGGCAGGTAATCGCTGCCCGGTTTGGGGTTCTCGCAGCAATTACTCTCATCGTCACCGGTGTCTCAGTTGGTGTGATGCTCGTCGATTTCCAGCCCGAGTATCTCTGGTGGTTCGTCGCAGCGATGCTCGTCGTCTCGGTCACGTATGGTCTCATCGGGATGCTCGTCGGGGCCGTCTTCAACCGCCTAGCCGGGATGTGGCTGATGCTGATTCTCCCGATGCTCGATATCGGACTGTTTCAGGATCCGCTGTTTATTCAATCTGAACCTGATTGGTGGATGAAACTCTTTCCGGGCTATTGGCCAGTCCGTGTAATGGTCGATACCGGACTCACAACCGACGTAGATACGGCTCTCTCGTTGGTGTGGGCTACTGGATATCTTCTCCTCGTAGCCGTGCTCGCAATTGGTGTTTACTACCGAGCCACACAGGCGAGTTGATCACAAGAGAAATCAGTCATAAATGGAACAAAACAGGTCACGGGATCGTTCTGAAATCAAAGGTATCGGTGAGGGCGGTATTCTCTAATCCCCGAATCACTTGACCCCGGTGAGTTCACCCTCTCACGGTGGCAATCAGTTGGAGATGTCCTCATCAGTAGCATCTAATCGCTCACGGCGACGTCTATACTCCTCCTCGTCAATTTCGCCCCTGGCATAGCGGTTCTGGAGCGTTTTTCTGGCTGAGTCGTCGGTAGTCGATTGAGGAGATTTTTGGTTTCCAAGCCAGTAGAGCCCGCCACCGAGAACGCCCAGCATTCCGAGTACGCCACCAACAGCTGGTAGCCCTCCAACTCCACCTCCGTTGCGGCCACTCATCATTCCAGAACCACCTCGTCCCATCATTCCACCACCAGTATTCCCGCTTCCATCGCTGCTTGAGCCGTAGGCGACTGTACCCTGGTCAACAATCGCCTCACTCGATGGGACCTCTCCATCCGGGATTGAATCCTCCTCTGCCGGTCCGCCAGGACTGCCAACTACGATCCGTCCGACCATCCCAATCGACTTGTGCGGGATGCAGTAGTAATCATACGTCCCTGACGTTTCGAACGTATATTCGAAGCTCCCGTCTGAGATCGTCCCACTATCGAAGGCGGAAGCGCCCTCCGGAATACGATCTGCGTACGCCGTAGCGGAATGTGCCCCCGCTGCGAGTTCAAATTGAACGGTTGTCCCGGGATCAACACGTAGGCCGATTGGGTCGAAGTAATTGTTTCCCATCTCCACGATGGGCGTCTCCTGTGCGTTCGCTGACTGAGCAAAGCCGGTGCTGGCGACTGCGCTGGCACCGACAATGCCTAAGAATTGACGTCGGCTGTGATGTGTCATGTGGTCTGTATCATTCGTCAGGGAGTAGCTACGCGCGATACTGGTGCGAAGACTTCGGACGTGACTCACTCCGAACTTGTCGTTTGTTCCCATTACTACTCATAACCATATGCTGAATCGAGCACACCATTTCGATGTAACGGAACGATGCTGCCGAACGGTTGGTTTCGATACCCTCGAGTCGATCCGCAGGTGTTCAAACGGGTGAAACGCGGTTTGGGTAGTGGTCACTCTGATTGTTCGAGCTTTTCTCGTCGGGCTTCGAACTCTTCGTCCGTGAGATCGCCACGAGCGTACGCCAGACGTAACTCTTCCATCGCGGGATTATGAGACGTCTGTGTCTCGCTCATCCGCCGGAAGATGAGATATCCACCGCCCAGAAGCGCAAGGAGGAAGATGACCGGGACGAGCATCCCGATGAGGGGCCACCAACCACCTGTGGTACCGTACTGGCCCATCATTCCTCCGTATCCCATCATCCCACCGAACCCCATACCCATTGTGAGCAAGGGAAGGAGGATGAACGCTCCGAGGACGATGAGCAGTATCGTCGTCGTATCCAGTTGATCCGATGATGCCATCAGAGATCAGGCCTCCGATGCGGATCCGAACTCGTCAGTTACGGCTGCCAGTACGCGGTCGAATCGTTCGCTGACCTCGGTCGCGACGGAGTCAAGCGCGTCGTTATCAGCGATCCCGACTAACTGTTCCGGGTCGACCGCACTCACCACGATGACGCCGCCATCGTTCTCGTAGACGATGACGTTACAGGGCAAGAGCGCACCGAGTTCAGTTTCTACACTCAACCCTTCGTATGCCAGCGGAGGATTGCACGCACCGAGGATGCGATACTGGCGGAACTCCTCACCGAGTTTCTCCTTGAGCGTCGCCTGAATGTCGATGTCACAGAGAACACCGAATCCCTCGTCTTTGAGCGCGGCATTCGTTGCGTCGACGACATCGTCGAACTCTCCATCAATCTTGGTTTGTATTGTGTAACTCATGTAATACTGTATCCTGTTTACGCACTTAAGCGTTCGGTCCCGTCGCCCCAACTGGCAGACGAGAATTTTTTCTCGACGATGCTCCTTCTATTTCGGTCATGGGCACTACTCGAGTTGCTTTCGTCGACGTTCGAACTCTTCATCGGAGAGTTCACCGCGAGCGTAACGCTCACGAAGAACCGAAAGCGGCCGACTATCACTCCTCTCAGAATCTCTGTTGAGGAGTGAGTAGACGAGATAGAGCGGGACGACGATTAGGAGCCCCATCCAAAGGAAGCTCCAGAGGCCCATTCCACCGCTGAAGACCCCCCAACCGCCGCTACCCATCATACCGCCGCCGTAGCCTCCACCACCGTGAGCCGCTGCGGTGCCCGTTGCTACAATCAACAGCGGAACCGCTAGTATTGCGATTCGACGAGTCGTCCGCCCGAGAGTGTTGGTGTAGTGTGTCATTGTGATCGTTGAGTCAGTAAGTCGAATATCTATCGTGTCAGACGAGGATCCGAACAGGGATCGTTAGCAGCCGTACCCCTGTCCGTTCATCCCCGTCGCGGTGTGATTGTCGTCCGCCATATCTTGGGCCATCTCGTCGACGGTCACGCCCATGTGCGCTTCCATCTCGTCAACGGCATTCGGGCCCATGTAGTCGGTCATGTGACCTTCCATCCAGGCCGCCCAGTCTGCTGCACTACCATCGGCTGGCGTCCCTTCAGCTGCCGTCTCGTTCCCCTGGATCGGTTCGTCACCGTGTGCGCTAACTACCGGGGCGGCAAACGCGAGTCCGACAATCGCGAGCACCACGAGCAGCCATCGTCCGAGGTTTCGGTTGGTCATTGTTTTTCGCCTCAAGTAGTCATACGGTGGGTTCGGAGTTATCTTCGTGGGAGTGAACTCAAACAGGAGAGCGTTCAAGAACGTCTATAACGCCATCTAAACGTTTTCTACTGACGGGATCGTTCATACCTGCCGAATTCGAAAGGATCAGAGGAATGGTGAGAGCAAAGGGGATCCGTCGAGACTGTTCACCTCATTGCGGCGATCCAGACAATAACCACGGTTCAGGCGGCGAGGGAGGCTCGGGTATTGCTGACCACGAACGAGATGGATCAGTTCCCTCGGAACTGGTGATACTGCCTCGTGAGTGCCTGACGATGGTAGAGGATTCCAATTGTCATGAGGAACAGAACGGTCGCAATTTCGTAGCCATACGCACCAAGCAATAACATCGTTGAAGAACCACTCAGTCCGCCTGCAAGTAGTACGGCAAACAACGGGCTAACGCAGGCAGGGCACGCCACAATCCCGACTATTCCTCCGACTGCCGACTGCGAGAAATCAAGCAATGCATCATAGACGAGATACGCCAGCGCGAACAGGCCAACCGCTTGGTAAGGAATGAGCGAGACCGTGATCAGGTCACCTGTATAGACGAAGACCGGACTCCATCCCAAAGATCGACCCCACGTTATTCCGAAGCCGCTTGGTCCAGTGAGCTGCCCGAAATGAGAGGTGCTCGGTCCAAGTAATCCTGAAAAATAAAACATCACGATGAGATATAGAGCAACGACAAGTGCGGCACCAATACGATACACTCGACGTTTCGTTACAGGTCGAGTGTGCCAGATCACCCAGACTGAGGCGGTGAACCAAATAAATGGAAGGACGAAATGGGTCCACCGGCTCCCCATATCTCCTGTGAAATATGCGTACACCAACCCGGCGATCAACTGTGCGGCGAGGAGGAGATTGAGCCACGTGCTTGACTTGAGAACCCGGCTAATGCGATCAGTTTCGAGTGTTGCTTGTGACATGATGGGTAGTGTTAGTATGAATTTCTACGTCTGTTAGTTCTGCAGGTCATCACTCGGATACACGCGGTAGGTTCGACCCTGTCGTTCCCGATACAGCAGCCCGCGCTCCTCGAGTGAACTCACGGTCTGGCTCACTTTACTCTTTGAGAACTCAGATCGATCCCGAAGTTCGATCTGCGTGATTCCAGGCGAGTTCAGGACGGGTTCAAGGACGCGTCGTTCATCATCCGGTAAGAGATCGAGAACGCGCGCTTGCGGATCCGATTCAGGATTGATAGGCGTCGCCGGCGAGGCGTCATCGTCTATCGATGTAGGCGTTGCCTCCGATACCTGATCGGGGTCGATGTGATCCGCTGAGTCGGTTGTCGAATCGATGAGATTCCCTCGAACCACGTAATAGATGCCACCGATACTGCCTGCGACCAGAAGGGTTCCAACCACGTACCAGAGAGGATCTGGACCGTGAATCGCCCCCATAGACGAGTCCATCATCGGCCCCATCGACTGCTCGATAGCGCGACGCTGTTGATAGGCCCGCCAACTGAGTAGTCCGCCAGCCAAGAGGACGAACCCAAGGAGCACACCAACGACGGTATCCGCTGGACGTTGGTTCATATGACATCCCCTTGTTTCGATATCTGACTGCTCATACAATCAATTTTGGCGCGACAGGTGTGACAATTGCGGATTGAAGGTGCGATGATGAAGTGCTTCACAGCGGATGAACCACAGTACATCTATCAGTGATCGTGATCGTGGTTTGTTATCTGCGGGCTTTGATCAGCAAATTCCGTGGGCTCTTCCTCGAATGCCCGCTTACAGGTCTTCGAGCAAAAATAGTACGTCATCCCATCATTGGACGCACTCGGCCCCTCATCGTCGGTCCGCATGCCACACACCGGATCACGATACTGACCTGGTGCGCCGATTCCACGTCGGTAGACATACAGGAGGAACCCGGAGAGCGCGAAGGCGATAATATTGAGGTAGAACGTGTAGTTGAGCTCGAAGTACGTCTGTTCGGTCGCCGTCTCGCCACCGGCCAGATCTGGTACGATGCCGAGGGCGTCGAACAGCAACTCCATGAGGAAGCCAGTGAACGCCATCGTCACGAAGAAGACGCCAAGGATGTACAGCATGATCTTCCAGCCGTAGTACTTCCGGTAGACGTTCAGCACGGGCACGGTGATGAGGTCGGCGTAGACGAACGCGATGATCCCGGCGAAGCTGACGCCACCGCCCCACAGCGCGACGGCGAACGGGACGTTGCCCATACTGCCGACGAAACTGAGGACGGCGATGATGACGCCCATGACGGCGTTCTCGGCAGTCACGAGCAGGCCGTCGCCCTGAATGAACAGCGTGTTCCACACCCACTGCGGGACGAAGACGATGACGAACCCAGAAATAAGGAAGCCGGCGACGATGTCTTTCCAGATCATCGACCACTCCTTGCGGTACTGATTCCCGACCTTGTACCAGCCACCCCACGACAGCAACTCGTCACGCCACCCGCCGCTACTCGACGTCTCCTGGCGATAGGTCTCCATACAGCCCTCCGAGCAGAATTTGAGCGTCTCACCGCCGTCGGTCGTGAGCGTGTACTCGTCTTTCCCCTCCATCCCGCAGGTGGGATCTTCCGTGACGCCCGCCTGGCGGTCGCGCTCGTTGAGCTTCTCGCGGACTTCGTTAAACAGGTTTTCGGGAAGCGTAAGGTGGACGATGGCGGCCATGACGGCGATGAGAATCAGGCCGCCGAGCAGTTCCGCGACGAGGAACTCCCAGCCAAGCAGGATGAGAATCATCAGCCCTAGTTCGACGATGAGGTTCGTCGACGCGAACATGAACGCGAGGAAGTTCACCGCGTGCGCCCCCTTCTTGAACAGGCCCTTCCCGATGGCGACGGCGCCGAAACTACAGCCACTGCTTGCTGCTCCGAACACAGTCGCCTTGGTAAGTCCAGTTAGATCGCCCTCACCCAGCACCTGTGCCATCCGCTCCTTCGAGACGTAGACCTGGACCAGACTCGTAATCGTGAGGCCCATGATGATCGCCCACGCCGCCGTCCAGAGAAATCCGACACCGATACGAAGGGATTCAAGAACTCCGTCGATTATCGTCGCCTGCATAGGTGTATCATTGTAGGGATCATCTATTGCGGTTTTGATTAGAATATACTGCCTATGAGGGTATCAGTACTATGGCATCGTAACCGTCGGCCATAGATGATCTATCGTGAAGAGGGGAAAACATTGCAAACCTCCACAAGCTCCACGGAATCCGACTTCAGATTCAAAAGGGGAATCTGATTAAATCACGCCGACGTATTAGAGGCTAATGGGACCAGTAGAGACCGATGATATCCCAAATGAGGGGAACACCACCTGGAAGAACAGCCTTCGCCGGCCTGCTCGGTTGTCCAGTACGGTAACTGTCACATCCACTTCCTAATTTACGATGGCTGTCGATCTGGCAATCCATGATGCACTCGTTCTCACAGCCGACGAGCGGAACCGCCTGTACGAGCGCGGCACAGTATGCATCACCGATGGCTGTATCGAAGAAGTCCGACCATCACGTGCAGGAGACGGAGAATTAGAAGCGTCCACCGTTATCGACGGGAACGGGAAACTGGTGATGCCGGGGTTGGTGAACGCCCACACGCACTTGGAGATGACACCGCTCATCGGTGCGTTTAGCGAACTCGAGCTGACGGAGATGCTTGGGAGTGGGACGGCCTTGTTTAACAGATTAGGGAACGGCGAATTCGAGTACCTCGTCGAGGCAGGCGTCGAGCTCGCAGCGCTCAATTTCCTCTTGGGCGGTGTCACGACCGTGAACTCGATGGACGCACGGCCTGCCGCAGGTGCAGAGGCGTTCGGGGAAGCAGGGCTCCGCGGATTTTTCGGCCCGGCGATCTCGGACCTCTTCTGGGACCAACCAGTCGATCAGCAGTTCTCCCGTGCTCGCGAGTTCGTCGAAACGTACCACGACACGTACGAGGGCCGAATCAGGGCGACGATCTGCCCGCACGACGACTGGTCGTGTACCAGGCAGCTGTGGGAACGGACCGCGTCCCTCGCCGCAGAGTACCCGGACCTGCTCGTCCACACGCACTTGCTCGAACTCGAGGAGAGTAACACGATGGCACGAGCGAACGGTGGCGAGGACTCGGTGGGATTGCTCGACGACGTTGGACTCCTGGACGACCGACTGGTCGCTGCTCACTTCCGCCTCGCCGACGAAGAGGACATCCAGCGAACCGCCGAGGCGGACGCGGCTGTTGCGCACTGCCCGTCCGTCTTCTGTTACTGGAATCCGGACGGGGAGACGCAGTGGACGCCCGTTCCCGAGCTTCGAGCCGCCGGCGTCGACGTCGGAGTAGGGATTGACGACCACTACTGGCACGACTCGTACAGCATGTTCGGTGAAGCGCGGCAAGCTCGGCTGGCGGCAAATCTCAAGCGTTCAGCCGGGCAGTTCGACTCGATGGAACTGATACGAATGCTCACTATTGAAGGCGCACGCGCGCTGGGGATGGGCGACGAGATCGGCAGTATTGAAGCGGGAAAGCGCGCGGATATTATCCTCCTCGACGTCGACAAACCGAAGTTCACGCCACGGACCAATATTCCTGCACAGGTCGTGAACAACGCGGTGCCGGCCGACGTCGAGACAGTGATCGTTGACGGCGACGTCGTCCTCCGGAATGGTGTGCCCGAGACAATGGACTCGGACGACGTGCGACAGCGAGTAAATCAGGCTGTCGAACGCTTCATGGACGAGACAGGCTGGGAGTTAGACATTGGTGGTAGTGAACCGCCGACCAGCATCGAGACTGTACGGGACCTCCCAAAGCGTGGCCCTGCGCGACTCCTGACTCGCCTCGCGATGCAATCCGCGCGTGATCGGTTCTCCTTCTAAGACCCTGCCAGCGTAGGGGTGGTTCCCCCTCAGGAATTTCTGTGGGCGCGAACGAACGCACGTCGCAGGACGGTCAGAAGAACGTACGTCTCGTACTTCTGGGTCTGGCAGTGCTCGCAGGGCTGCATATCCTCGACGATCTCCTCAATAGCGTCGTCGTACTCGTCGGTGAGCGTAGTGAGCGCGTCCGTGATCTGGGGCTGGGCAGCGTCGATCATCTCCTCGACGGCGGCGTCGGCCGAATCTGGTAGTGAGTACGAGAGGACGATCGTGTTCGCGTGGTAGTACTTCGTCGTCCCACCACGCCCCTCCTCGAAGCGAACGACGTCGACGAGGCCCGCATCCCGGAGCTCGTTGATGTGATGGCGGACCGTGTTCTCCGTCCGGTCGATGCCGCGATCGTCGAGGCGTTCGTGGACCTCGGTCGCAGTTAGGGCTTCCTCGGACAGAATGTCGAGGACCATCGCCCGCATCGGCTCGTCGATGGCGTCCGAAATCCGAGTGTCTCGCACCGCGATGTCGTCGAGACGGTGGTCGGTATCGGAATCACTCATACGAGAACTGAGCGCGAGCACGCGGGAAAAGGTAGCGGGGCAGGAGTCGGGTAGGTGTCTGTCGAGGTATCCAGTACAGGATGGACCCGCGATAGCGAAAGCCCTAGACGACCCGTTTGACTGTTCCAACGACCCGTATCCGAATTCAAACATATCATCTAAAAAATACTTATTGAGGTACGGGCACTATCTCAAACTGTAATGAGCGACACAACCCAATTCCGCGTCCTCGACTTCGACTGCCCGACCTGCGCGAGTACCGTCGAACGCGCCCTGTCGAACGTCGACGGCGTCCAGCACGTCGAAGTCCACTACGCGACCGGCCGCGTCGAGATCGAGTACGACGACAGCGTCACTGACCCCGACGCCTTCGCAGAGACCATCGAAAACCAGGGGTACACTCCCCAGCCCGCCTAACACTATGAACAAACAATCGATCACGCAGTACTACCGGAACCACCGGAAGGCCATCGTCACGGCGACGAGCGGCCTGCTGTACGGCGGTGGCTGGAGTCTCGGCTACCTCACGAGTTTCGAGATGGCAAGCGCCGCCATCCTCGTCCTCGCGACGGTCGTGGGTGGCTACGACATCGCCAAGACCGCTTACCACGAGGTCACCAACCGGACGCTCGGCATCAAGACGCTGGTGACGCTGGCCGCCATCGGTGCTATCGTCATCGGGGAGTACTGGGAAGCCGCCGCCGTCGTCTTCCTGTTCAGCCTTGGCAGCTACCTCGAAGGCCGGACGATGCGGAAGACCCGGACGGCACTTCAGGAGCTACTGGAGATGACGCCCGACACGGCGACCGTCCGTCGCGACGGGACACTCCAAGAGGTCTCCGCCCGCGATGTCGAAGAGGGCGAAGTCGTCGTCGTAAAGCCGGGCGGGAAGATCCCGGTCGACGGAACCGTCGTCGACGGCGAGAGCGCAGTCAACCAGGCGCCGGTCACCGGCGAGAGCGCGCCCGTCCACAAGGCCGACAGCGACGAGGTGTACGCCGGGACGGTCAACCAGGAGGGCGCGCTAGAAATCCGGACGACGGGAGCGGGATCGGATACGACTCTCGAACGGATCATCCGTCGCGTCGAGGAGGCCCAGGAGGCTCAGTCGCCCACGGAGAGTCTCATCGACCGGTTCGCGAAGTACTACACGCCGGCCGTCATTGCCCTGGCTATCGGCGCGTACGCGGTCACGCAGAACGCGATCCTGTCGCTGACGCTGCTGGTCATCGGCTGTCCGGGCGCGCTGGTCATCGGGCCACCGGTCAGCATCGTCTCGGCCATCGGTAACGCCGCCCGGTCGGGCGTGCTGATGAAGGGCGGCGAACACCTCGAACGCGCCGGCAAGATCGATCTCGTCGCCTTCGACAAGACGGGGACGCT